>NZ_JAYSDQ010000005.1:0-356801 GCF_041914305.1 Ideonella sp. | reverse complement strand
TTCAGGATCTTGGTGTTGGTGACGAACAGGTCGTCGCCCACCAGCTGCACCTTCTTGCCCAGGCGTTCGGTCAGGTGCTTCCAGCCGTCCCAGTCGCCTTCGTGCATGCCGTCTTCGATCGAGATGATCGGGTACTTGTCGACCCAGGTCGCCAGGATGTCGGTCCACTCGGTGGCCGACAGCACCAGGCCTTCGCCTTTGAGGTGGTACTTGCCGTCTTTGTAGAACTCGCTGGCGGCGCAATCGAGGCCGATGGCGATTTGCGAGCCGGCCGTGAAGCCGGCCTTGTCGATCGCTTCGAGGATCAGCTGGATCGCCGCTTCGTGGCTGGGCAGGTTGGGCGCGAAGCCGCCTTCGTCGCCGACGGTGGTGCTCATGCCCTTGGCGTCGATGATCTTCTTCAGCGCGTGGAAGACCTCGGCACCGTAGCGCAGCGCTTCGCGAAAGCTCGGCGCGCCCACCGGGATGATCATGAACTCTTGCAGGTCCAGGCTGTTGTTCGCGTGGGCGCCGCCGTTGATGACGTTCATCATCGGCACCGGCAGCTGTACACCACCCATGCCGCCGAAGTAGCGGTACAGCGGCAGGCCCGACTCTTCAGCCGCCGCGCGCGCCACGGCCATCGAGACGGCCAGCATCGCGTTGGCGCCCAGGCGGCTCTTGTTGTCGGTGCCGTCGAGGTCGATCAGCGTCTTGTCGAGAAAGGCCTGCTCGGACGCGTCCAGGCCCAGCACGGCTTCGCTGATGTCGTTGTTGATGTTCTGGACGGCCTTCAGCACGCCCTTGCCGAGGTAGCGGCTCTTGTCGCCGTCACGCAGCTCGATCGCTTCGCGCGAACCGGTGGACGCGCCCGACGGCACGGCCGCGCGGCCCAGGGTGCCGCTTTCGAGCAGCACGTCGCATTCGACGGTGGGGTTGCCGCGGCTGTCGAGGATCTCGCGGCCGACGATGTCAACAATGGCACTCATTCAGTCTCACTCCAAGTCAATAACAAATCGCGGCGGCAGGATGCCGGAAATCCGTTACCTGCGCGCATCAAGTTCTGGGTGGGGCAGGGTACGCCTCAGACGACCCCTTCGAAGCCTTCGACGAGCACCATGTTGAAGTACTCGGTCGCGCCGAGGCGCTTCTGGCGGATCTGGGTGTACTGGGCGTCGTCGTAGAAGGCCTTGGCCTTCTCGTAGCTGGGAAAGCGCAGCACGGCGACGCGGTGCGGGTTCCATTCGCCCTCGAGCGTTTCATGCTTGCCGCCGCGCACCAGGTACTCGCCGCCAAAGGCCTTCACGGCCGCCGGCGCTTCGGCCATGTACTGCTTGTAGCGCTCCGGGTCGCTGATGTTCATCGTGACGAGCAGGTAGCCATAGGCCATCGGTCCGGCTCCTTCAGCAGGAAAAATCGTTCTCGAGCAAAGGCTTGCTCTTGATCACGCGGTCCAGCGCGACCAGTTGTTCCAGCAGCGCGGCCATGTGCTTCAGCGGCACGGCGTTCGGGCCGTCGGACAGGGCGTTGGCCGGGTCGGGGTGGGTTTCCATGAACAGGCCCGCCACGCCGACCGCCACGCCCGCGCGCGCCAGCACCGGCACGAACTCGCGCTGGCCGCCCGAGCTGGTGCCCTGGCCGCCGGGCAGTTGCACCGAGTGGGTCACGTCGAAGACGACCGGCGCGCCGGTCTCGCGCATGATCGCCAGGCTGCGCATGTCGGAGACGAGGTTGTTGTAGCCGAAGCTGGCGCCACGCTCGCAGGCCATGAAGCGGTCTTCGCTCAGGCCTGCTTCGCGCGCGGCGGCGCGGGCCTTGTCGATCACGTTCTTCATGTCGCCAGGGGCGAGGAACTGGCCCTTCTTGATGTTCACTGGCTTGCCGCTCTTGGCCACGGCGTGGATGAAATCGGTCTGGCGGCACAGGAAGGCCGGGGTCTGCAGCACATCGACGACCTTGGCCACCTCGGCAATCTCGGCCTCGCTGTGCACGTCGGTCAGCACCGGCACGCCCAGCTCGCGCTTGACCTTGGCCAGGATCTCCAGCCCACGCTCCATGCCGGGGCCGCGGAACGAGGTGCCGCTGGAGCGGTTGGCCTTGTCGTAGCTGGACTTGAAGATGAACGGGATGCCCAGCTTGCTGGTCATTTCCTTCAGCCGGCCGGCCACGTCCATCTGCAGCTGTTCGCTTTCGACCACGCAGGGGCCGGCGATCAGGAAGAACGGCTTGTCGAGGCCGACATCGAAGCCACACAGTTTCATGGGGTCCTTTCGCCGGCTTAGGCCGCGGCCTTCTGGTTGCTGCGCGTGGCCTGGTGGGCCAGCGCGGCCTTGATGTAGCTGATGAACAGCGGGTGGCCGCCCCACGGGGTCGACTTGAATTCGGGGTGGAACTGCACGCCGACGAACCACGGGTGGGTGTCGCGCGGCAGCTCGACCATTTCGGTGAGTTTCTCGCGCTGGGTGATGGCCGAGATCACCAGGCCAGCCTGCTGCAGGCGGTCGAGGTAACGCTCGTTGGCCTCGTAGCGGTGGCGGTGGCGCTCGGTCACGACCGGGCCGTAGATCTCGTGCGCCAGCGTGCCGGGCTTGACGTCGGAGCTTTGCGCGCCCAGGCGCATCGTGCCGCCGAGATCGGAGTTGGCGTCGCGCTTCTGGATCGAGCCGTCACGGTCTTGCCATTCGTCGATCAGCGCGATCACCGGGTGCGCGGTGTCGGGGTCGAACTCGGTCGAGTTCGCGCCGTCGAGGTCGGCCATGTGGCGGGCGTATTCGATCGTCGCGACCTGCATGCCCAGGCAGATGCCGAGGTAGGGCACGCCGTGCTCGCGGGCGAATTGCGCCGCGTGGATCTTGCCCTCGACGCCACGCTTGCCGAAGCCGCCGGGCACCAGCACCGCGTCGACCTTGGCCAGCTGCACGTCGGCCTGGCCGTCGGTCAGCGTCTCGGCGTCGATGTACTCGATCTTGACGCGCACGTGGTTGTGCAGGCCGGCATGGCGCAGCGCCTCGTTCAGCGACTTGTAGCTGTCCGACAGGTCGGTGTACTTGCCGCACATGCCGATCGTCACCTCGCCGCGCGGGTGCTCGACCTCGTGCACCAGGGTGTCCCAGCGGCGCAGGTCGGCTGGGCGGGTGAGCGACTGCAGCTTCATGCAGATCATCTCGTCCAGGCCCTGCTCGTGCAGCATGCGGGGCACCTTGTAGATGGTGTCCACGTCCCACATCGAGATCACGCCGTGCTGCGGCACGTTGGTGAACAGCGAAATCTTCTCGCGCTCGTCGTCGGGGATCGGCCGGTCGGCGCGGCACAGCAGCGCGTCGGGCTGGATACCGATCTCGCGCAGCTTCTGCACCGTGTGCTGGGTCGGCTTGGTCTTCAGCTCGCCGGCGGCGGCGATCCACGGCACGTAGGTGAGGTGGACGAAGGCGGTGTGCGTCGGGCCCAGCTTCAGGCTCATCTGGCGCACGGCTTCGAGGAACGGCAGCGATTCGATGTCGCCCACCGTGCCGCCGATCTCGACGATCGCCACGTCGACCGCGTCGGGCGTGCCGACGCCGGCGCCGCGCTTGACGTAGTCCTGGATCTCGTTGGTGACGTGCGGGATGACCTGCACCGTCTTGCCCAGGTAGTCGCCGCGGCGCTCTTTCTCGAGCACCGACTTGTAGATCTGGCCGGTCGTGAAGTTGTTGCTGCGCTTCATCCGGGTGGTGATGAAGCGCTCGTAGTGGCCGAGGTCGAGGTCGGTTTCAGCGCCGTCGTCGGTGACGAACACCTCGCCATGCTGGAAGGGCGACATCGTGCCCGGGTCCACGTTGAGGTACGGGTCCAGCTTGATCAGGGTGACTTTGAGGCCGCGCGATTCGAGGATCGCGGCGAGTGATGCTGACGCGATGCCCTTGCCGAGAGAGGACACCACACCGCCGGTGACGAAGACGAACTTGGTCATGTCAAAAAGCACTCCGGCAGGCCGGGGGATCGGCCAGGCTCAGGAGTGCCGTGGTGGTAAAGCGTGATTATACGGGTCGGCTCGGCGGGGCGCTCTCATGGCTGCCCCCAAGGGCCACCACCTGCCGGAGAGCGCCCATGCCCAGCGACCCCAACCACCAGCGCCTCGCCCCGCTGCACGACGATGAATTGGCCGCCCGCCTGGCGCGCGAACTGCCGGGCTGGCGGCTGGCCGATGGCGCGATCGAGCGCTCGATCGACACCGCCGGCTGGCGCGCCACGCTGATGGTCGTCAACGCCGTCGGCCACCTGGCCGAGGCCGCCTGGCACCACCCATCGCTCGAGGTGGACTACGCACGGGTCGTCGTGCGGCTGTGGACCCACGATGCGAACGGCATCACCGAGCGCGACCTGGCGCTGGCCAGGAAGATCGACGAGGTGGTGCTGTGGCGGCCGGGCCGCGAAGCCGGCTCGCCGCTCGAGGGGCCGCCCGAGGGGGACCCCCGCCACGCCTACATCGTGCACCCGGCGCGTTGAGCCGGCTCGCGGGGGGCGTCAGGCCAGCAGCGCGAGCACCGCGTCGGCCGTGTCGTCCGGCCGCTCCATCGGGTACAGGTGGCTGCCTTCCATCCACTGGAAACGCTCTTTCGCCAGCGCGTGGGCGGCGGCCAGGCCGCCTTGCCGGGCCTCGACCGACTGGGTGCCGGCGATGAATGCCACCGGGCACTGCGGTGGATGGCGCTTCAGCACGCTGCCCATGTGGTGTGGCAGCGTGTCGTAGATGCGGGTTTCGACCGAGCGATGGAAGGCCAGCTCGACATGCCCGTCGCGCTCTTCGAAGCCGCTGGCCACGTAGTCGGCCAGCACACGATCGTCCCAGCGCGCAAAGACACTCTTGGCCTGGAAGTGCGCCAGCACCGCGGCACGGTCGGGCCACTGGTGGCGGCGCTGGCGCGACACCTTGCCGGGCGAGATGCGTGGCATCAGCCCGCTGCGCTTGAGCATCTGCACGCTGTGGGCGCGCCAGCCGGTGACCACCGGAGAGTCGAGCAGGACCAGGCGGGCGGCCAGGTCCGGCCGCTTGCAGGCGGCCAGCAGGCTGAGCAGGCCACCGAGCGAATGGCCGACCAGCAGGGCTGGGCCGCCGACCTCGGCCTCGATGAAATCGATCAACTGGTCGCGCAGCCCGCGCCAGTTGCTGGTCACCGGGTAGCGAGGATCGTGGCCGAAACGCTCGATCGCGTGCACCGGGTGGCCGGCGCTGCGCCAGCGCTCGAACAGCACCCGGTAGGTGCCAGCCGGGAAGCCGTTGGCGTGCGAGAAGACGATCGGCAGGGGCAGGGTGCTCAAACGATCTTCTCTTCGGGCCGGCCGATCTTGCGCATCGGCTCGTAGCGCTCGGACGGCGCGAGCAGTGGGTGCGTGGTGTCGGTGCCGTCCCAGTGTGGGTCGTCGATCGCCTCGAAGACCTCGCGCAGGCGCTGGCCCCAGGTGCCGCGGATCATGCGGAAGTAGGGGTTCTGGTCGTCGATGACGGCGATGTTGCTGCTCTGCAGCTTGCCTTCTTCGTAGACCAGCAGGTCCAGCGGCAGGCCGACCGACAGGTTCGATTTCAAGGTCGAGTCCATCGACACCAGCGCGCACTTGGCGGCTTCTTCGAGCGGCGTGGTGGGGGTGAGCACCCGGTCGAGGATCGGCTTGCCGTACTTGCTCTCGCCGATCTGGAAGAAGCAGGTCTCGCGCGTGGCCTCGATGAAGTTGCCGGCCGAGTAGATGTGGAACAACCGCATCGCCTCGCCCTTGATCTGCCCGCCGAAGATCATGTTGGAGTTGAAATCGACGCCGGCGTTGTGCAGCGCTGCCGCGTCCTGGTCGTACACGCGGCGCACCGCGGCACCCAGCACGCGGGTCGCGTCGAACATGCTCTTGGCGTTCCAGATCGTCAACGGCTCGCCGTCGCCGTTGGGCAGCTTCTCGACCTGCAGGATCTCGCGCACCGACTGCGAGATGCTCAGGTTGCCCGCCGACAGCAGCACCATGAAGCGATCACCGGGCTTCTCGTAGATGATCATCTTGCGGAAGGTGCTGATCGCGTCCAGGCCCGCGTTGGTGCGCGAATCCGACAAGAAGACCAGACCGGCGTTGAGCCGGATGCCGACACAGTAGGTCATGGGAACACCCGTCAATCCGGGAATCGTTGATCAGACGATTGTCCACACTTGGCGGGTGTTTGCAGCCGCGCCGTGAGGGGCGGATGGCTTCTTGGGGCCCGCGCGCCGCTGCGATGCAACAGGCGCGCGGATTGCTCCCTCCACCGTTTCAGCGCTCGGCGCCTGCCGTCAATCGGTCCACGCCATCAAGTCGCAACCGAGCGTGCGCTTGTCACCGTCACGGTTGCTCACCTCGAAGCTGAGGGCGTCGTGCGCCGCCGGCAGGGCGGTCACGTTGCGCGCCTCGGCGGGCACGTACCAGAGCTCGCAGGTGCCCATGCAGCCCATGCCGGTGCAGAAAAAACCGGTGTCCACGTCGAAGGCCAGGTAGCGGCCGTCGGGCGACCAGTGGGCGCCATAGCTCATCTTGGTCGTGGTGACGCGCTCGAGCCCGCTGCCGTCGAGGTTGGAGACCCAGATGTCGCTGTCGGGCGAGGGCTCGACGTCGTTCTGGATGCGCAGCGCCAGGCGGTTGCCCTGGCGGTTGGCCCAGGCGTCGATGAGGTAGTGGTGCGGGGGCAGGTTGAGCTGGCCGCTCGGCGTTTCGGTCTCGGGGCCGTCGAGCGCGCCGGTGCTGATCGCGCCTTGCTGGGTGATCCGCAGATAGCGGTTGTCGGGCAGCCAGGTGAACGCGTCATCGGCGGTGAATTGGCGCACGACCGTCATCGTGGGCAGGTCGATGAAGATCCAGTCGGCCGGCGAGATGGTGTCTGCGCCGAGCATCGCCGCGAGGATGGTCTTGCGTGGCGCAGGCCGTTCATTGCGCAGGTAGCCCTCTGCCGTGGCGCTGTAGAGCACGTTGCCCGACAGGTCCAGCACCCTCAGCGTACTGATGTCGTCGTCCATGTCGGTGATCGCGTATTGCTTGCCGTCTGGCCAGGGGTAGCCCCAGCCGTCGGCCGTGACCTGCACCGGCAGGCCGCCGCCGGGGAAGGCGATCTGCGTGCCGTCCCGGAAGTCGAGCGCGTAGTTGTCGTGCCACAGGCTGCCGGAGACCGGCGGGGGCGGCGGTGGAGACGGGGAGGGCGATGGTGACGGCGACGGGGATGGTGACGGTGAGGGCGATGGGGATGGTGACGGTGAGGGCGATGGCGAGGGTGATGGCGACGGCGGAGGCGCCGTGTTTCCCGTCGGCTCGCCACCGCCGCCACCGCCCCCACAAGCGCCGAGCGCGGCAGCGCAGATGACGGCGGTGGCCAGTGCGCGCAGGTGGCGCAGCTTGTCCTGACGGCCGGCGGGCGATTCGTATCTGTTCGTGTCCATAGACCTCCTTGGTTATGTCGGGCTGCTGATTGGTTGACAGCGAGGCCCGAAGCCTAGGCAGGCGACGGTTCAAATACCATGGTTGAAACTGAACCGTGGACCCGACCCGTTGAGCAACGACCACACCGACGACGTGCCCGAATGGACGCCGGCCGCCGACCTGGAGATCACCGACCCGGCGGCGGTCGAGATCCTGTGGCACCTCGAAAAGCGCGTGCACCTGAAGCCGTTCTTCGGCCAAAGCGCAGACCTGGCGTCCGCCGCCGAGCAACTGCACGTCAGCAAGACGGCGATGAGCTACTGGATCGGCCGCCTCGTGGATGTGGGCCTGATCCGGCTGGTGCGCGTCGAAAAAAGAGGCCGCCACCGCGTGCGCCACTACCGCTGCGTGGCCGATCGCCTTCGCGTGAGCCTGAAAGAGGCGCCACTGGCCAGCTACGAAGGCGTGCTCGACGATTTCACGCAGCGCTGGCAGGCCCAGGCGCGAGCCGCCATGGCGCGCTCACTGGCGAAGCAGGCGCCCGATCTGGAGCTGTGCATCGCCAACACCGGCGAAGCCGCCGGGCTGTTCACGACCATCCTGCCGCGGCCCGGTCGCCCGGCACCGCCGGACGACTTCATCCAGTACTGGGCCCGGCTCTGGCTGACCGACGACGAGACCCGCCAGTTGGCGAGCGAGCTGAATGCGCTGTATGACCGCTATGCCGCCTTGAGCGACAAGACCCGCAAGACCGTGCCGACGCTGATGCAGCTGACCCACGTGCGCGAGTCGCAGCGCTGAGCTTGGCTCAGGCGCCGCCTTTGATCTGCAACTGCTTCAGGCGGTACAGCGCGTCGAGCGCTTCGCGCGGGGTCAGGGTGTCCGGCTCGATGTGGGCCAGCGCCTCGTCCACCGCCGAGGCCACCGGCGCCGGTGCCGCCGGCGGCGCGGCGAACAGGTCGACCTGCGCATCGCGCTCGCGCGACTGGGCTTCGAGCGCTTCGAGCGCGGCCCGCGCCTGGCGGATCAGCGCCGGCGGCATGCCGGCCAGCCGCGCCACCTGCACGCCGTAGCTGCGGCTGGCGGGGCCGGGCTCGATGGCGTGCAGGAAGACGATGTCGTCGCCGCTTTCGGTGGCGCTGACGTGCAGGTTCAGCGCACGCTCGTGGCGGCGCGGAAACTCGGTCAGCTCGAAGTAGTGGGTGGCGAACAGGGTGAAGGCCTTGTTGCGGTCGTGCAGCTGGGTCGCGATCGCCGAGGCCAGCGCCAGGCCGTCGAAGGTCGAGGTGCCGCGGCCGATCTCGTCCATCAGCACCAGCGACTGCTCGGTCGCGCCGTGCACGATGGCCGCGGCCTCGGTCATCTCCATCATGAAGGTCGACTGCGCGTTGGCCAGGTCGTCGGCCGCGCCGATGCGGGTGTGGATGGCGTCGATCGGGCCCAGTCGGCAGGCCCTGGCCGGCACGTACGAGCCCATCGCCGCCAGCAGCACGATCAGCGCCACCTGGCGCATGAAGGTGCTCTTGCCGCCCATGTTGGGGCCGGTGATCACCAGCAGCCGGGTGCGGCTGTCGAGCCGGCAGTCGTTGGGGATGAACTCGGCACCACCGGTCTCGGCCAGGCGCGCCTGCACCACCGGGTGGCGGCCGGCGTCGATCTCGATGCACGGGTGGTTGACGAACTCAGGGCGGCACCAGTCGAGCGTGGCGGCGCGCTCGGCCAACGCGGCCAGCGCGTCCAGCGTGGCCAGCGCGCGGCCCAGGGCGGCCAGCGGCGCGAGCCAGTTCTGCAGCTGCTCCAGCAGTTGCTCGTAGAGCCACTTTTCGCGCGCCAGCGAGCGGTCTTGCGCCGACAACGCCTTGTCTTCGAAGGTCTTCAGCTCGGGCGTGATGAAGCGCTCGGCGTTCTTCATCGTCTGCCGGCGCTGGTAGTCGGCCGGCACCTTGTCCAGCCCCGACGCGGTGACCTCGATGTAGAAGCCATGCACGCGGTTGAACTGCACCCGCAGGTTGGCGATGCCGGTGCGGGCACGCTCGCGGGTTTCGAGGTCGATCAGGAAGGCGTCGCAGTTCTGGCCGATGGCACGCAGCTCGTCCAGCTCGGCGTCGAAGCCGGTGGCGATGACGCCACCGTCGCGCAGCAACACGGCGGGCTCTTCGGCGATGGCGCGGGTCAGCAGCTCGGCCACCGTGGGGTCGGGCGACAGCGCGGCGTGGCAGTCGTCCAGCAGCTTGCTGCCCTGCGGCGCGATGCTGCGCAGCGTGGGCAGGCTGGCCAGCGTCATGCGCAGGCCCGCGAGCTCGCGCGGGCGCACCTGGCGCAGGGCGATGCGCGAGACGATGCGCTCGACATCGCTGACCGAGCGCAGCGCGTCGCGCAGGGTGTCGAAGCCACTGGCCAGCAACTGGGCGATCGCGGCGTGGCGGGCATGGGCCTGGGTGCGATCGCGGGCCGGGTGCGTCAGCCAGTGGCGCAGCGCGCGGCTGCCCATGCCGCTGCGGCAGGTGTCCAGCAGCGACAGCAGCGTGGGCGCGCGCTCGCCGCGCAGGGTTTCGGTCAGTTCGAGGTTGCGGTGCGTGGCCGGCGGCAGCTCGAGCAGCTCGCTGGCGCGCTGCACGGTCAGCGTGTTGACGTGCGCCAGCGCGCGGCCCTGGGTGTGCTCGGCGTAGGCCAGCAGCGCGGCGGCGGCGGCGTGGGCCTGGCCCAGGTCCTGCGCGTTGAAGCCGGCCAGCGACGCCACCCGCAACTGCTCGCACAGCTTGCGCAGGCCCAGGCCCGTGTCGAACTGCCAGGCGGGCCGGGCGGTGAGGGTGCTCTTGGCCTGGCGCAGCGCCGGCGAAGGCGATTTGTCGATGCTGTCGCGGTCGATCAGGATCTCGGCCGGCGCCAGCCGGGCCAGCCAGCCCGGCAGCTCACGCTCGCCGCATTCGGCCAGGCCGAGCTGGCCGCTGGAAAGGCCCAGCCAGGCCAGGCCATAGGTGCTGCGTTGGCGGTGCACGGCCAGCAGCAGGGTGTCGGCGCGGTCGTCGAGCAGCTCGCTGTCGGTCACGGTGCCGGGCGTGACCACGCGCACCACCTTGCGCTCGACCGGGCCCTTGGCGGTGGCGACGTCGCCGACCTGTTCGGCCACGGCGACCGATTCGCCCAGCTTCAGCAGCCGGGCCAGGTAGTTCTCGACCGCATGCACCGGCACACCGGCCATCACCACCGGCTCGCCGGCGCTCTGGCCACGGGTGGTGAGCGTGATGTCGAGCAGCCGGTGGGCCTTGCGGGCGTCGTCGAAGAACACCTCGTAGAAATCGCCCATGCGGTAGAACACGAGCGTGTCCGGGTGCTCGGCCTTGATGCGCAGGTACTGCTGCATCATGGGGGTGTGAGCTGAGAAATCAGCCTGCGCAAGTGCTTGATTTTGCTGCTCTGATGGCGCGTAACTCATTGATCTAATGATGGTTTCTGGCTCGCGCAGCATTCAGAGATAACAAAATAGAACCCAACCGCAACACGTTCGCTATTGGCATTTTGGCGTAGGATTATTGGCACCGTATTTTCGAAGCTACGCTACGGCGTAGGTTTACTGAAAGCGATGCAATTCGACGCCCGCAAAGCCAAGGCGCTCAAGCCTAGCGATCATCTTACTTTGGAGGGTGCGCCAGGCCTGCGCCTGGAGGCCACCGAAACCAGGCGGGCGTGGATATACCGGTTCAAGAGCCCGGCAGACGGCCGCATGCGCCAGGTCAAGCTGGGGCAGTGGCCGGCCATGTCGCTCGCCGCTGCTCTGGGCGCCTGGGAGGCCATGAGGGCGGTGCGCGATGCCGGCCGTGACCCTGCGCAAGAGAAGCGGGCGGCGGCACACGCCGAGCGCGCCAAGCTGGCCAGCGGCCGAGCCGATGGGGCCGCCCTGACGGTGCAGCGCCTGTGCGAAGACTTCATCGAGCGCTTCGTGGCCGCGCGCCGCACACCCAAGGGGGTGGCCGAGCTGCGCGCTCTGTTCGCCCGCCGCGTCTATGGGCTGCCGCTGGCCAGGCGCCCGGCCGCGAGCGTGACGCGGGCCGATGCCTATGACCTGATCAGCTCGGCCGCAGGCACCCCGGTGGAGGCGGGCAACCTGCGCCGCGAGCTGGGGGCTGCATGGGACTACGGGCACGACTCGGGCCGGCTGGGCGACGAGGTGCCGAACTGGTGGCGCCTGGTCCTGCGGGGCAAGCTGGCCAGCAAGGGCAAGCTCGTCGGCCGCAAGGTGGTGGATGGCAAGCCGACAGGCGGGGCTCACCAGGGCGTGCAGAAGGTAGCGCTACGGCCTGGCCAGGTGGGTGAGGTGCTGCGCCACCTGCCGCACGTCAGCCGGCAGACGGCCGAGCTGCTGACGCTGTACCTCTGGACGGGATGCCGCGGGGCCGAGATCGTGGCGATCGAGGGCCGCGAGGTGGCCCAGGAAGCTGACGGCTGGTGGTGGACCATCCCTCGCCGGAAGCTGAAGATGGGCAAGCACCCGCTGGCCACGGACCTGCGGGTGCCGCTGATCGGCCGCGCGCTGGAGGTGGTGCGCGCCAGGATCGACCGCCATGGCGCCGGCTACCTCTACCCACCAGCGCGTGGCAAGGCCCCTCATGTGGACCAGAGCGTGGTCAGCGTGGCCGTCTGGTACCACATGCCCGGCTGCACGCTGCGGCCCGAGGCCGAGCGGGCGCGCTGGCCTGTGGAGGGCTGGACGCCGCACGACCTGCGCCGCACGGTGCGCACGCAGCTCACTGCGCTGGGCTGCCGCGACGACGTGGCAGAGGCGGTGCTGGGGCACCTGCAGGCCGGCGTGTCAGGGGTCTACAACCGGCATGCCTACGATGCTGAACGGAGAGAGTGGCTCACCAGGATTGACCGGGCGTGGGAAGCTGCCGCCGAACGGGCCTAGAAGACTCAGCGCCGCTGATGTGACACGGCAGGTAGCTTGCTGCAGCAGCGGCAGCCGGCCCGCGATGGCGGGTGGTGGTGGGCTCACCTTTCGCGCGAGTAGGCAGAAGGGGCAGGCGCCAGAGGAAAGCTGGGGCGGAACGCGTTGGCACAGCGGGGACACGGGGACAGTCGGCTTGAAGGTCGGCAGCCAGGTGGGTTTGCAGACCGATCGACAGGTCTGGCGATGGCGGGGACAAGGCGGGGACAGGGCGGGGACACGGGGACAGAGAGAGTGAGTGGGATCCTCTTCTCTTCTTGATTCCCACCTTTGCATTCACAGCTCGCTCACCAGGCGCCGGCCGACGAGTTACTTACCTTTGCCCTCATCGAGGGTGTGCAAGTGGTCGGCCGATCAAGGCGCTCTATCAGGTCGTGGGTCCTTCCCAGCAGGTTTCCTCCTGCGGGCACGAAACGGCGCGGAATCTCTCTAGTTTTCGGGATGCCTATGAGGTGCGTAAGAGGTAGCGGCCTGCATAGACAGCACCTATCGGGGTGGTGATGCGCCTTGCCCTGGCGGTAGGCGCCTTCCTGGCTGGACGCGCGGCGCGAAAAAGGACTGCCGCCCCGCGCCCGATGCGCGCGCCAACGGGATGGCAGGGGCTTCCTTGAATGGTCTGTCGTTCGTATCCTTGGCGGGCGCCGCGTCGGTGGCCCGCTGATCCCGGGCCAAGTGCCAGACCCTCCCCTGGTGGACGCGGCGCCTTCGTGTGGGAGATCACCGGTGAGGGGTGAAGGTGGAATTTCAGCCTAAGCACGATGCCTGCCGCTTTGGTCCGCTGTCACTGGACGGCACGGCTGCCGGGCAGCTTGTAAGCCTGGCGGACGTAGTTCGCTGGTGCATATTCAGCGGTAGTCCATTCCTCCAAGAGGCGGCAAAGTACGTGCTTGGTGTTGTGGAGTCGCAGCTCAAGGCGCGGCTGTACTTGACCCAGCCCGGCACGAGGGCGCAACTGGTGTCGGACGAAACAGTGATTACTCCCTCGGCGAGGGGCAGCTATGCCGTGGCCCCCGATCTGGATAGCGTCGAAGGGATCGATCAGTGTCGATGTCTACGCCTTGAGATTGCGGCACCACGCCCAGCCAAGAAAGGCGCTGCAGCCTTGCTGGGCCGGCTTCGCGCCAAATGGGCCTGCTCGCGTGCTCCCGATGACTTAGATGCCCGCGCCGCCGCTGCAGCTGGTGGCCAGGTCGCCATCTTGCAGACTGATGCTGCACGGTTGTTTGGCTATGGCGTGCGGGCCGAATCTTCTGTGCCTTCCACGATAGCGACCGTGCAGGGACAGTTGACCTCTGTTGCATCGCCCGTGGAGTCAGCCAACGAGGGCGAGCCAATGGCCAAGAGGAATGCCGATGCCATAGCCATGCTCAGAAAATTGCATAAAGAGGGGCGCAAGAGGGCACAGAAGATCGTTGCCGAAAAATTCAATGTTGCCGAGCGCACGGTGGGCAAGTGGAAGGCGAAGGTTGAAAAGCAGGAAGCCGAGGACCGGAAGGCGTCGGGATATTTGCAGCAACTCGGCGGCGCCTGAGGCTACCAAGCGGGGCCGACTTTCGGCCCTCATTGAGTCGGCACCACAGGGGGGCAACTAGGGCCGAAAGCCGGCCCGTTGCTTGAGGCAAGGGCCGACCGACAAACTGCGTTCCCATCAACCCGACACGGACGATTCAAGCGCCGTGCGGACTTCGATGGAGAACCCGCCCATGTCCCTTCCCCAACTTGTGCACTCGGCCCGTGAGGTGGTTCGGCGGGATCGCCTTATTCGGCTGCCCGAAGTCGAGCGAGTCACCAGCATTCGTAAGTCCACAATTTATTCCCTGATGTCTCAGACCCCGCCGGCGTTTCCGCGCTGCGTGCAGGTTACCCCTCGCTGCGTTGCCTGGCCAGAGTCCGCAGTGCTGCAGTGGGTGCAAGACCGTATCGCCCAGGCACAAGACGCGAGCGCGGCAGCGGCAGCGGCTCAGGGGGCCTCGCAATGAGCACCGCCGCCGACGCTTCGCTCGAAATTCGCCTGGCCGTCGACAGGATCTTGGACCATGCCGCCGCAGCAAATCGCTACGCTGCCCAGGCTGGCACAGACCTGCCTCAACAGACTGCGGCTCTTCTGGTGCAGGAAGCCTTGGCTGACGTGGAAGCAGCGGCCATGGTCATTGACGCAGCACTTGTGGCGGTTCTACCGCCAGTCAGCGCCGCCGTGCCTGCCGTGTTGACGAAACATCAACGCGAGTGGGCGTTGGCCATGGCCCGGCATGCGTTGAACGTGAGCCCGCCGCGTGTCTGTGCGCTCATCAGTGTCCCCACCGAGGCCGGCGACATGTCGGCGCTGGCCACCATGGAGTGGGGTGGCGGCGTGACCGTGAGGGTACGTGCGACCGGTGAAGAGGTGGCAAGGTCGGAACCGGGCAATCCTGATCGGCTGTTGATCCGGCCCGAAGGGAAGCAGGCCATGGTGTCTGCAAGTCGCCGGCCGAGTGGTGGTGGGCTGGAATGACCGCTTCACGCTTGCGCCCCCACGCGCTACACTGGCCGTGCCCCTGCTCATCAGGGGTCGGGTTTAGCAGCTCGGACAAGCAAGGCGCGCGGCCGCCTCAAGTGCGGCTTTTTCATGCGCGATTCTTCGCCCTAGGGGCGCCGTTTTCTATGGCGGCTCGGGCGGGGGAGCCTTCGGGCTCGCCGTTGCCTTGCTTACGGTCTGCTAACCCCGCTTCGAGCCGTCACCATCGTTTAGCAGCGAGGGCGACGGTCTGTGACCACAAGCAAGGAGCCCTCGCCATGGCTGGTATTCCCCTGGGCGCGCACGCGCCTCACCACCCCTCGCAACCCGGCGCCGAATGCGCTCGCGATCTTCGACTCGTCAAGCCGTCGCGCAAGCTGCGATTGCACGGGGCCTTCTCGTTGGCGGGTCATTCCGCTGCCGCGGTAACCAGCTCGCGTCGCGCTGGTGAGCGGTTTGGGGTGGCAATCCTGCTGCGTCAAGGCCTGTTCACGCACACGGCGCGCATGCAGCCCGCGCACGCCCGCGCCATAGCGCAGGCCCTGGACGCAGCCGCTACGGCCGCTGAAGCGGCCTCGCCGCTCGGTGCGGCGGCGATGGCTGGGGAGGCGTCATGAAAGGCGCCGCATTGAACGCCGCCGGCCCGGTCATTCCGGCCCGTGTCCTTTGCTGCCGTCATGGCCATGAGCCGCAAGAGTGCGGCCGGCGGCTATGACATCCCCTCTGGCGTGAACCCCGTTACCCAGTTGCACGAGGAAGAGATGGTCTTGCCCTCGCCGCTGGCCAATGCGGTGCGGCGCATGGCCGGCGAGGGGGAGGGCGGCGGCGCTGGTGGCGACACATACGCCCTTCAGGCCACGCCCTTGCCTGGCGGCTTCTGGATGGCGCATGAGTCCAGCTTTGTGCGCTTCTTCGAAACCCTGCAGCGCAACAAGCGCGTTCGCTGATCGTCACCAGCACACTTAAGCCACCCCTGCAGGGTGGCGACTGCAACTCGCACCATGCCCTCACGCAAGCCGGCCACCCCACGCCCAGTGCGCACCGTCACGCCTGACCTCGTGCGCTCGGCGCTGGCCAGCATTCCTCCGGACATCGGGCACGACGACCGCGCGCGGGTCTTCATGGCTTGCTGGGATGGCATTGGCGACACCGCGAAGGACCTGTGCCTTGATTGGGCAGCGCAGCGAGCCAAGGCTGACTCGGCCGAAGACTTGGCCATGTGGAAGAGCGTGCGCAAGCCAGGCAAGGTGAAGGTCGGCACGCTGTTCGGCATGGCCAAAGACCGTGGATTCAGGTTTCCGGAGCCGGACTGCCAGGCCGACGCCCGGCCCAGTCCTGAAGCCGAAGCCGAAGCCGAGCGGCTTGCTGCCGAGAAGCAGCGCCAGCACGAAGCCCAGGAGGCTGAGTACCGGCGCAGGGCAGACCGCGCCGCAAGCGACGCGACGGCGATGTGGGCGGAGGCCCGCGAGAGCGGAGCGGCGCCGTATCTGCGGCGCAAGGGCGTTCAAGGGCATGGTGTGCGCTACCTGGCGGACGGCACGCTGCTGGTGCCGTTGCGCGATGCGACAGGAGCGATTCAGAACCTGCAGCGCATCGCGCCTCGCAAGCCAACCGCCGACGAAGAGCATGCTGGGCAGGCGGAGAAGCGCTTCCTGCCGGGCGGGCGCAAGTCCGGCCTGTGGCACATGCTGGGCGAGCCGGATGGGGCGCCGGTGATCCTGCTGGCTGAGGGGTATGCCACGGGAGCCAGCGCGCACGAGTCCAGCGGGCGGCCCGTGGCCGTGGCGTTTGATGCCGGCAACCTGGTGCACGTGGCAAAGGCGTTGCGCACCCTGTTCCCGGCGGCGACGCTTCTCGTATGCGGCGATGACGATCGCGACACCGAGGCCAGGACCGGCAAGAACCCTGGCCGTGAGAAGGCTGCCAGCGCTGCGCGAGCCGCAGCAGTTGGCAGCGCGCTGGCCGGCGCTGTGTTTCCTGAGGGCCTGCCACCCGGCGGCAGCGACTTCAATGACCTGGCCGCACATGCCGGCCTTGACGCTGTGCGCCAGCAAATCGAGCGGGCGATCGAAAGCCCGGTCATCCCAAAGCCCCGGCGATGGGGCAAATCGGCCCATGGCGGTGCGATCGACGATGCGGATGGGGCTGGGCCTCACCCGAGCCCAAAAGACGCGCCTGACGAGCCGCCAAACACTGGCGGCATTGCCGGCGGGCAGGCCCGGGGCCGAGATCCGTTCGAGCTGACCGAGGATGGCGTCTACTTCGTCGCCCGCGATGCCGACGGCAACGAGAAGCCGCCGCTGTGGCTGTGCGCGCCGCTGCGCATCGGGGCCCGCACGCGAGCTGACGACACGAACGGCTGGGGCTGCCTGCTGGAGTTCCACGATCTGGACGGCAACGCCAAGACGTGGGCGATGCCGTCATCCCTGTTGAGCGGCGAGGGGGCCGAGTGGGCGGCCCGACTGCGGGACATGGGCCTGCAGATGGCGCCGGGTACGCGCGCCCGCAACCTGGTGGCGCAGTACATCGATACGCGCAACCCTGCTGAGCGCGTGACATGCACTGACCGCGTCGGTTGGCACCCCGGCGGTGTCTACGTGTTGCCTTCAGGATGCATCGGCAGCGTCGAAGGACGCCGCTATGTTTTCCAGAGTGAGAGCGGCATGGAAGACACTTTCCGCAGGGCTGGCACCCTCGCTGACTGGCAACGCAACGTCGGCGCGTTGTGCGAGGGCAATACGCGTTTGGTGTTCGCGCTAGGTTGTGCATTCGCCGGCCCGCTGCTGCGCCTGGCGGGCATGGAGAGTGGTGGCTTCCACCTTCGCGGCGATTCGAGCAAGGGCAAGACGACCGCGCTGAAGGTGGCTGCCAGTGTTTGGGGGCGCCCGAGCTACATGCAGCGCTGGCGCACGACCGACAACGCGCTGGAGGCTACGGCGGTGCAGCACTGCGACGGGCTGTTGATCTTGGATGAGATTGGTCAGGTCGACGGCCGTGTGGTGGGTGACTGCGCCTACCTGCTGGCCAACGAACAAGAGAAGGGCCGAGCGACTCGCAGCGGTCTCACCCGAAAGCGCCGCACCTGGCGCCTGCTGTTCCTGTCATCTGGCGAAAAGAGCATGGCCGATCACATGGCCGAGGCAGGGAAACGGGTGATGGCTGGCCAGGAGGTGCGCCTGGTCGACATCCCGCTAGATGCCGGCGCGGGCATGGGGGGCCTGGAATGCCTGCACGACCACGAGACCCCGGGCGGCCTCGCCGAGGCCATCACCAGCTCGGCGGCGCATCACTACGGTACAGCGGGCCGCGCGTGGATCGAATGGGCGGCTGCGCGGTGCGATGTCTTGCCCGAGCGCATCGGTGTGATGCTGGAGAAGCAGCGTGCGGCGATCGTGCCCGAAGCCGCCGCGGAACAGGTGCGCCGCGTTGGAGCTCGGTTTGCGCTGGTGGCGGTGGCCGGCGAACTGGCAATTGAGGCCGGCATAGCGCCCTGGCCGGCAGGACATGCCGCAGATGCCGCGCGGGCTTGCTTCAATGCGTGGCTCGGCGCTCGTGGGCACCTGGACAACGGCGAAGAGGCGGCGATGCTGCGCCAGGTGAAGGCGTATCTTGAGAAGAACGGCGATGCGCTGTTCACGTGGGCGCATCGCGCCATGGACGACCATCGCGGCAACACGCCGCTTCGCGTTGGATTCAAGCGGATGGTCAACGCGGACGGCGAGTTGGTGAAGCTTGATGCCGCAGCGGACTACATTGAGCGAAATGGCGGCGAGTGGAGGGAGCGGACAGACGCCCTGATCGAGTACCTCGTCTTGCCGGAGGCCTTCCGTCGTGACGTTGCAAGGGGTTTTGATTCGCAAGCGGTTGCCGGTCTGCTACGCCAGCGAGGACACCTCAAGCACGAGAAGGACCGACTGACGATAAAGCACCGCTTGCCGGGCATGGACAAGGCGCCTGTCTACCATATCAAGCCGAGCATCTTCTCCGACGACCTTTGACCCCCTTGGAGGACCATCAATGGCTGCTCATTCCGACCCGGCCAATTTGCGCCAAGCTCAGTCCGCCGAGCGTGAGCTCGTCGTCGAAACATCCATCTATGGATGGCTACGGTACGAAGGCACCGCTGACCAGCTCATTGCCGAAGGCCTCATTCCGAGGCACCTTGAGTGGCCGAGAGCCGCGGCCGAAAAGTGCTGGGAGGTTGGCGGCTTCGACTACTGCCTTTCCCGCAAGCGCCCGAAAGGGCACAAGGGATCGATGCGATCGTGGCTGGGGTTGGACAATTGGTGCGTCCGCATTCAGGTTTCCGGCCGAGACTGGAGGTGGTATCAAAGCCGGGTCATCAATCGCAAGGTGAAAGAACTGCAGGCCGAGATCATCCACCACCTTCAATCTGAGGCCGGCGGGAGCGAGTGGCACGTCAGCCAGGATCGTTACCGGATAGCGCGCTGCGATGTAGCGTTTCAAGCCTTCAAGTCCGGCCTACTGCCCAAGGCGCCGAAGCCGAAAGGCGTGCAGTAACGAGCGGTGGATTCTTCGCAGGACCTACGGCCTGTTGGTGGGGTCCCACCGTTGCCGAAAGTGGGCTCCCCATTCCGGATTGAAGTGCCTAACGTGTCGACCTGATGGAAGCTTGGCGCCTGACTCAAAAGCTTGGGCAATTGCCTCGTGGCTACCGCCCAACTTCTTCCAATGCAGCAGATGGGAATGCGGCCCGTAGCCGCTCCAATGGTTCTCTCGAAACTCAAACTGGCTGGCCGAGGGGTGGTGATCGCGCAACCCAGCGTAGAGAAGAAGCCAGCGCCTTCGCTCATCATCGACAAAGAGAAATCCGGTGCGAGCTTTGCGTTCGTCGGCAAACGCACGCAACTTTCGGGCAGCGGTTGCCGCCACACCTTCAAGAGCACGAGGCTCAGCGCCTGGCCGGGTGCCGCTTAACTGGCGCATGAGTTCAACCATCTGAGCCGGCTCCGGCACCTGGGCTTCTGGCAATGATTCCCAGTGCAATCGACGGACTTGAACGCCTCGGCCGGGCGCTGACTCAATCATGGCGCCGATGACGCCGGGTGAGGTGAACGCCCGATTGCAGTAGGCGTCAACCTCGCCCGTTCTCCGCAGATCTAAGGCGTCGAGCGTGAAGGGGTCGAATTGACCAGGCATCGAGATGGCGAAGCGTGTACGGCCGCCCGGTCGTCAGCTTCTTGGTGCCATACGCTTGGCTTCGTGAATATCGATGCGAGCCTTATGCCCGTGACGCTCAAGCATGTGCAGCAGGTTCGCGCCGCTCAGCAGCACCAAGGGCTTGCCATTTGCGAAGGCATAGGAATCCGGCCCAAAGTCCGAGGTTGTGACCAAAACGCCCTTTGTCGCGCCTTCGTTCAGAACGGTGCCATAGAGGTCGCGCACGGCGCTCACGCCGACCGTGTTGGTATAGCGCTTGGCCTGAATCACGATCTTGCCGCCTCGGATCGGGTCAGGGTCGAAGGCGACGGCATCAACCCCGCCATCCCGGCTCGCTTGAGTGACTTTTACTTCACCGCCATTAGCGGAGAACTCCTGTTCGAAGACCTCACGAATCAGGTGTTCGAAGTCCTCCCAATCCATCGCGGCGAGGTTGTCGCCTTCGGTCAGCGTCGAGGCGACCGCATAGCCGGCGACAAAGCGCGCATCGTCGCGCCGCAGCGGCATGATTGGTGGCACTGGTGACAGGCCATGTAGCTTTGAGCTGCCGACACCCTTCAGCGACTTGAAGCAGGCTTTCGGATCGACTTTCGCCAAGTCGATGGCAGCGAACTCTTCACGACCTGCGCGCAGCGAAAGCACGCATGCGGTGACCTGTTTCCCCTTGCCTCGGTCGATTGAGGTGACGATGCCGTTGAAGACGATGGATTGCAGCGCCCCTGCAGCATCTGCCTCGTACAGCTCGTGAATGGTTCGCAAGGCCACTTGATACAGCGCCTCGTCATAGGTCCTGGAGAGCTGTGCTTCGGTGACGTGTTGCTCCTCGAACTCGTCGCGCGTGGCGACGTACTTGACGCTCTTGAGCGTGGGCATGTCGTCCGGCGACGGCAGCACATAGTCCACGATGAGGTTGCCCGAGGCCGGGTCAAAGTCGAGGTCGAACTCTTGGGGGAAGTAGTCTGGGTACCTTGAGTTTGATAGCACCAGATCGCAATAGGCGATGACCGCATCGGCATTCTTGGACAGGTACGCCGCCCGCTGCTCATCGACTGCCTTGTGTGCAAGTGCCTGTTGTTCGAGGTAGGTACTGCGGCGCTGCTCCCACTCTTGAACCTCGATGGCAAGAGCTGCCTTCTGCCTGTCCAAAGCCTCATTGAAAGCGCGCATGGCCGCCGCGTGTTCGCGGTCGGCGGTCTCCCGTGTCTGCGCCCACTCCGCATGCTCTCGATCAAACTTGGCTTTCATCTCGGCGTTGCGCAAGGCTCGGCGCGAGGAAAAGAGCTTGTCCAGCAGGCTGAGTCTTGGTTGATACCGCAGGCCGCCAGGCTCAGGTTCGTGCGGGATTTGTCGCCGCTGAGGTTGAACGGGTTTGGTTCGAAGCTGAGGCTTCGCTTCGGCGAAAGGGGTCTTGTCTTTCAAGGTCTCCCAGTCGATCGCATCGTCGACGTCCAAGGTGGCCTGCAGCAACGTGGACAGTGCGGCCAGCTCAGCCTGCGCCTCTGCCGACTTCTCAAGGGCGAGCGCCTTCTGGCTCTCTTGGTGTTGCTTGCCCTGAAGCTTCTGACTGCGATCGTTGTCGCGCGCAGCGAGCGCCTGCCATCGCTCAGCCCATTCGGCGACTTGCAACTCGGCCTTGCGAATGACGATCTGTTGGTCGTCGCCTTTGATCAGGCGATGTTTCTTGAGGCCGTCGTGCCATAGCTCCAAGGAAAAGGACGCCTTGCCCCTCGCGCTGTAAGCGACGTTGAGCTGGCCGATTCGTGTCTCCATTGCTCTTGCCTCCCTGTCAGGTTCGCGCTGCCCCTCGCAAACGGTCTGACTCTTGTCCCCGCTTCTCTAGGGGCGCGGGGACATCCTACAGGCGAGCCGGTGACACAGAAAGCTAGGATTCATGCGGGTTTGCGGGCGCTGTCCCCGTGTCCCCGCTGGGTCCGTGAAAGAAACGGCCGACCCGAGGTTTCCTGCGGCGAGGCGGCGCTGTAGCGCGCAGCGCCCAGCTGTCAGGATGGGCTACACCCCAGCCGGACGGCTCGAATCAGCCTGCAATCTGTCCGACTAGGGTTGCGTTCAAAATTTCTTGACGCATTCTGTAAGAGTATCTAGAGTTCATCCTGACACTTTAGGGGATGAACGATGGCCAGGGCGAACAGCACCACCAAGCCGGCCGGCACACATCAAGCCGGCCAGCGCGTCGGCTATGTCCGCGTGTCGACTGTGGACCAGAACACCGCGCGGCAGCTCGACGGCGTAGCGCTCCACAAGGTATTCACGGACCACGCAAGCGGTGGCACTGCTGACCGGCCGCAGTTGGCCGAGGCGCTGCGCTACATCCGCGAGGGTGACTGCCTCGTGGTGCATTCCATGGATCGGCTCGCCCGCAACCTGGACGACCTTCGCCGCATCGTGCGCGAGCTGACAGGGCGAGGGGTGTCGGTCGAGTTCGTGAAGGAGGCTCAGACCTTCACGCCTGAGAGCACGAATCCGATGGCTCAGCTCATGCTGTCCATGCTCGGTGCGTTCGCCGAATTCGAGCGCTCGCTGATCCGCGAGCGGCAGCGGGAGGGCATCGCGATCGCGCGGCAAGACCCTGAGAAGTACCGCGGCAGGGCGCCAGCGCTAACACCTGAGCGAGCCGAGTTGCTGCGCGAAAAGGACCGGGAGCAGGGCGGCAAAGGACGCGCTGCCCTGGCGCGTGAGTTCGGTATCAGCCGCGAAACCCTTTATCAGTACCTTCGAGCTGAATCGTCGGCTACCGGCTCCTGAAAGCCCACGCTTGGCGGCCAGCGCGGGTCAAGTTCAGCGCTAGTTTCAGCGTAGGTTTACTGACGAATTGCCGAATTTCCCGAGGTGGAATACTGCTGCATCATGGGCGTGTGGGCACTGAAATCCTGCACCGGCAGGGTCTCGTTTTTCATGGGCTGACGGCCTTTGATCAGTCGGCCTGTTCGTCGCCGGCTTCGGCCTGCACGTCCTTCTTGCGCAGGCGCACCAGCTTGCGTTCCACCAGCGGGGCGTCCACCGGCGGCGGCGGGGCGACCGGCTCTTCGTCCTTGATGATGCGGGTGAAGGGCGACAGCAGCTGCACCAGCTGGCCGTAGACCTTGGGCGCGCCGGCCACCACCTCGCGCTGGTGCAAGAAGTCGGCCTCGCCGGTGAAGTTGCCGATCAGGCCACCGGCCTCGGTGATCATCAGCGAGCCCGCGGCCACGTCCCAGGGGTTCAGGCCGGTTTCGAAGAAACCGTCGTACCAGCCGGCGGCCACGTAGCACAGGTCCAGCGCGGCCGAGCCCGGGCGGCGCAGGCCGGCGCAATGCGGCGCCACGGCCTCGAACATCTTCAGGTAACGCTGGAAGTTGTCGCCCTTGCGGAACGGGAAACCGGTGCCGACCAGCGAGTCGGCCAGGCGGGTGCGCTTGGACACGCGCAGGCGCTTGTCGTTCAGGAAGGCGCCGCGGCCCTTGGAGGCCATGAACAGGTCGTTGCGCGTCGGGTCGTAGACAACGGCCTGCTCGACCTTGCCGCGGAACGACAGCGCGATCGAGATGCAGTAGACCGGCAGGCCGTGGATGAAGTTGGTGGTGCCATCGAGCGGGTCGATGATCCACAGGAAATCGCTGTGCTTGGCGCCGTGGGTGCGGCCCGATTCCTCGGCCAGGATGGCGTGGCCCGGGTAGGCCGTGAGGATGGTCTCGATGATCGCGGCTTCGGCCGCGTGGTCGACCTCGGTGACGAAGTCGTTCGCGCTCTTGGCGGTGACCTTGAGCAGGTCGACGTCCAGCGACGCCCGGTTGATGATCGCCCCCGCACTACGGGCCGCCTTGATGGCGATGTTCAGCATGGGATGGATGGATTGCGACATGGGCGACCTGAAAAAGCTGGACGAGAGCGGGGGAAGAACCGGGCTGGCAGAGGAAAAGAGCGGTCGGTGGGCGCCTTCGGCCTGCGTGCAGGCGGGACAATCCACGCGAAACCGCAGATTTTAGCCGCCCATGCCCGATTCGCCAGCCCCCGCCACGCCCGACGCCACACGTTTCGTGCTGATGAACACGAGCCACCCCGGCAACGTGGGCTCGGCGGCGCGGGCGATGAAGGTGATGGGCTTCTCGGACCTGGTGCTCGTGGCGCCGCGGTTCGACGACGTGCTGGCCCGCGAGGAGACGCTGGCGATGGCCAGCGGGGCGACCGATGTGCTGGCCGCCGCGCGCATCGCCGGCAGCCTGGCCGAGGCGCTGGCGGGCGTGGACTACGCCTGCGCCACCGCGATGACGCCGCGCGACTTCGGCCCGCCGACCTTTGCGCCGCGCGAGCGTTTCGCCAGCCTGGCCGGTGAAGGCCGCCGTGTCGCCTTCGTCTTCGGTGGCGAGCGGTTCGGCATGGCCAATGACGACGTCTACCGCTGCCATGCCTGCCTCAGCATCCCCACCGACCCGGCCTATGGCTCGCTGAACCTGGCCCAGGCGGTGCAGGTGCTGGCCTACGAGTGGCGCCAGGCGCTGGGCGGCTTCGCTGTCGAGGCGCGCACCGCGCCGGTGACCTGGGCCGACGGGGCCGCGGTGCAGGGGCTGCTGGCGCATTGGCAACAGGCGCTGGTCGAGATCGGCTTTCTCGACCCGGCCGCGCCGAAAAAGCTGGTGCCGCGCCTGAACCAGCTGGCCAACCGCGCCGCGTTGACCGCCGAGGAGGTGCACATCCTGCGCGGCATCGCCACCGCAATGCAGCGTGCCGCCAAAGCCCCAGGCCGCGAGCGGGGTTGAGCGGCATATAAACTCGATTGCCCTTTCACTAACCCACCAGATTGGACGCCCATGTTCGGACGCTTGCGCGAAGACATCGCCTGCATCCTCGAGCGCGACCCCGCGGCTCGCACGACCTGGGAGGTGTTGACCTGTTACCCGGGCCTGCATGCGCTGTTCTTGCACCGCCGCGCCCATTGGTGCTGGACCCACGGGCTGAAGTGGCTGGGCCGCTTCATTTCGCACATGAGCCGCTGGCTGACCGGCATCGAGATCCACCCCGGCGCGACGATGGGCCGGCGCGTCTTCATCGACCACGGCATGGGCATCGTCATCGGCGAGATGGCAGAGGTGGGTGATGGCTGCACGATCTACCAGGGCGTCACGCTCGGCGGCACCTCGCTCGTCAAGGGCGCCAAGCGCCACCCGACGCTGGAGGCCGGCGTGATCGTCGGCGCCAACGCGGCGGTGCTGGGCGGCTTCACCGTCGGTGCCGGCGCACGCGTGGGCTCGGGCGCGGTGGTGACCAAGCCGGTGCCGGCCGGTGCCACGGCGGTGGGCAACCCGGCGCGCATCATCGCGGCCGAGGTGGACGCCGCGCGCGAGGTGACGGCCGCCAAGATGGGCTTCTCGGCCTATGGCGTGACCAGCGGCGACGACCCGGTTGCCCAGGCGATGAAGGGCCTGATCGACAACGCTGGCTCGCACGAACACCAGATTGCGTTGCTGTGGCAGGCGATCGAGAAACTCTCGGCCCGTGCGCGCGAGCTGCCGAGCGAAGAATGTGTGCCGCAGGACGCGCACACCACCGAGAACTTCGACGCCGAGCGGCTGAACCGCCTCGTCAAGTAACCGGGCGGCGTCGGGCCGCCCCGAGCCGGCCGATTTCCCCGGGGACCGGCGCCGCTGGGGTCAGCGTCGTGCCGACTTGGGGCGAAACGCGTCGCAGACCGCCGGGTCGGTCTCGAGGTACGGGCCGCCGATCAGGTCGATGCAATAAGGCACCGCCGCGAAAATGCCGCCGGCCGGTGGGCTGGCGTGGGGCAGGCCTTCCAGCGTCTCGGCGATCGATTTCGGCTGCCCCGGCAGGTTGATGATCAGCGCCTTGCCGCGGATCACCGCCACCTGGCGCGACAAGATCGCGGTCGGCACGAAACGCAGGCCGATCGCGCGCATCTGCTCGCCGAAACCGGGCATCTCGCGGTCGGCCACGGCCAGCGTGGCTTCGGGCGTCACGTCGCGCGGGGCCGGGCCGGTGCCGCCGGTGGTCAGCACCAGGTTGCAGCCGGCCTGGTCGACCAGCTCGACCAGCGTGGCGCTGATCTGCGCCTGCTCGTCGGGAATCAGCCGCGGCTCCCACTGCACCGGGTTGCGCAGCGCGCGGCCCAGCCAGGCTTGCAGCGCCGGGATGCCCTTGTCTTCGTAGATGCCGCTGGAGGCGCGGTCGCTGATCGAGACCAGGCCGATGCGCACCGGCTCGAAGCCGGCGTGGGTGTCACTCATCGTCGTCGTCCTCGCCGGGTTCGCCGTCTTCGGGTTGCGGTGCCGCGGTGGCGGCCAGTGCCGTCTTGATCAGCTGGAACATTTCGCGGTAGCTGCGGCCATGGCGCTGCTCGGGCGCTTCGGCCTTGGCGTCTTTTCGGGCGGCGCGCACGAGGCTGCGCAGCTGCTGCGCGTCGGTCTCGGGAAAGTGGTTGAGCCAGCGGGTGATCGCATCGTCGCTGGCCAGCAGCTCTTCGCGCCAGCGCTCGGCCTCGTGCAAGGCCAGGGTTTCTTTGGCGCTGCCCAGCTTGGCGGCGGCCACCGCCTCGCGGATCGGGGCTTCGTCGGTCTGGCGCATCAGCTTGCCGATGAACTGCAGCTGGCGCCGCCGGCCCTCGTGTGACCGGGTGCGGCGGTATTCGGCCAGCGCGTCGCGCAGGGCCTCGGGCAGGTCCAGCTTGGCCACGCGCGATGCGGGCAGCTCGGACAGCTCTTGCCCCAGCGATTGCAGGCTGTGCATCTGGCGCTTGAGCGCCGACTTGCTGGGCCGGCCGGCGTCGTCTGCGTCGTCGTCGGGCTCGGGCGGGTTGTTGTCGTTGTCTTGGGGCGCTCGGCGCATGGGAATCGGCGACGTGAGGGGGTTGGTGAGGCTCGCTATGATTGTCCCGCAATTCAACGCGTTGCCCGCCCGGGGCGCCCTGCCATGACCAGGGCCGAACCGGCGGGTTTTGCACTTCCAAGCCTCGAGCAAAAAACGATGACCCCAACCGCCGCCCGCACGGGCTTTGCCTACAGCCGCGAACAGTTCCAGCAGATCGTCGAGGACGTGCTCGGCATGGCGCGTGACCTGGGCACCAGTGATGCGGGGGTCGAGGTCAGCGAGGGCAGCGGCATCAGCGTGTCGGTGCGCAAGGGCGAGGTCGAGCATGTCGAGCGCAACCGCGACAAGTCGGTCGGCGTGTCGGTCTACCTGGGCCAGCGCCGCGGCAATGCGAGCACCTCGGATTTCTCTGCCGCCGCGCTGGCGCAGACGGTGCGCGCCGCCTACGACATCGCCCGCTTCACCGCCGAAGACCCGGCCGCCGGCCTGCCCGATGCCGAAGACCTGGCCACCGCCGCTGAAGTGGCGCAGGACCTGGACCTGTTCCACCCCTGGGCGCTGGACGCCGAAACCGCCGCCGAGCTGGCGCGTCGCGCCGAAGACGCCGCGCTGTCGGTCGACAAGCGCATCACCAACTCCGAGGGCGGTTCGGTGTCGGCCCAGCAGTCGCACTTCTGGGCCGGCAACAGCCGGGGCTTTCGCGGCGGCTACGCCAGCTCGCGCCATTCGCTGTCGGTCTCGCCGATCGCCGGCAAGGGCAACGACATGCAGCGCGACTACTGGTACACCTCGATGCGCGACGCGCTCGAGCTGGCCGCCCCCGAGGCGGTTGGCCGCTACGCCGCCGAGCGCGCGCTGTCGCGCCTGAAGTCGCGCAAGGTCAAGACCTGCGAGGTGCCGGTGCTGTTCGAGTCGACCGTCGCGGCGGGCCTGCTGGGCGCGTTCGTGCAGGGCACCAGCGGCGGCTCGTTGTACCGCAAGGCCAGCTTCCTGCAGGACAGCCTGGGCCAGACCATCTGGCCCGAGCACATCGACATCGCCGAAGACCCGCACCAGCGCCGCGGCAAGGGCAGTGCGCCGTTCGACGACGAAGGCGTGCGCACCAAGGCGCGCCAGGTGGTGTCGGCCGGCGTGGTGCAGGGCTACTTCCTGTCGAGCTATTCGGCGCGCAAGCTGGGCATGAAGACCACCGGCCACGCCGGCGGCTCGCAGAACCTGCGCCTGACCAGCCGCCTGACGCAACCTGGCGACCACCTGGAGCAGATGCTGCGCAAGCTGCACCGCGGCCTGTTCGTCACCGAGCTGATGGGCCAGGGCGTGAACTACGTGACCGGCGACTACTCGCGCGGTGCCGCCGGCTTCTGGGTCGAGGACGGGCGCATCGCTTTCCCGGTGCACGAGATCACCATCGCCGGCAACCTGCGCGACATGCTCAAGGGCATCTCCGCCGTCGGTGCCGATGCCTACAACATGGGCGCCAAGACGATCGGCTCGGTCCTTGTGGACAGAATGAAGCTCGCCGGCAGCTGACTTGCTTTCTGCGGGCCAGCGGCCCGCCGCCGAGCGCGTGGGGCCTCAGGTAGTTTCCCGAAGTTCAGCAAGTTGCAAGCTTCGCTTCGCGATGATGATCTGCGGATCGTGGCCGTGGAGGTACGGTCGAGTGGCGCGCGGGTATTCCCCGCACGCGCTCGGGAGGGCACTTCCTAGAATTTGCCGCGTCTGATGTTTGTTCCTATCGCAACAGGAGACTCTTGACCATGATGGAACGTCGTTCCTTTGTTCGTGGCGCCGGCTTGGCTGGCGTACTCGCCGCGGGTGCCGCGCCTGCAATCGTGCACGCGCAGGCCAACATCCGCTGGCGCCTGGCCTCCAGCTTCCCGAAGTCCTTGGACACCATCTTTGGCGCTGCCGAAGTGTTTGCGAAGAAGGTCAAGGAGATGTCGAGCGGCAAGTTCGAAATCTCGGTCCATGCCGGCGGCGAGCTGATGCCCCCGTTCGGCGTGGTCGACGGTGTGCAGAACGGCACCGTCGAGATGGCCCATACGGCACCGTACTATTTCTTCGGCAAGGACGAAACCTTCGGCCTGGGCTGCGCGATCCCGTTCGGCTTGAACAGCCGCCAGATGACCGCGTGGATGGTCGAAGGCAACGGCATGAAGCTGATGCGCGAGTTCTACAAGAACTACAACATCATCAACTTCATGGGCGGCAACACCGGTGCCCAGATGGGCGGCTGGTACCGCAAGGAAGTCAAGACCCTGGCCGACATCAAGGGCATGAAGATGCGCATTGGCGGCTTCGGCGGCAAGGTGCTGGAGCGCATTGGTGGCGTGCCGCAGAGCATTCCCGGCGGTGAGATCTACTCCGCACTGGAGAAGGGCACCATCGACGCGGCCGAGTGGGTGGGCCCGTACGACGACCAGAAGCTGGGCTTCAACAAGGTCGCGGGCTTCTACAACTACCCCGGGTGGTGGGAAGGCGGCCCGCAGCTCGACTTCTACATCAACACCAAGGCGTACGACGGTTTGTCGGCCGAATACAAGGCGATCATCGAAGCGGCCTCGGCAGTTGCCCACATCGACATGCAGGGCAAATACGATGCCAAGAACCCGGCAGCGCTGAAGCAGTTGGTGGGAGCCGGCACCAAGCTCGTGCGTTTCCCGAAGGACGTGATGGACGCCGCCTTCAAGGAGGCGATGGCGCTGTACAGCGAGCTTTCGGGCAAGAACCCGAACTGGAAGAAGGTCTACGAGGACTTCGCCAACTTCCGCCGCGACCAGAACCTGTGGTTCCGCTTCGCCGAAGCCGGCTTCGACGACTTCATGCAGCAGCAAAAGCTCTGATCCGGGTGGCCGATCACCGGCCACGAAAAAAAGGGGTGCGGCGTGAGCCGCACCCCTTTTGCCTTCTGGGTTACGCGAACTCGACCAGGTAGGCCGCCGCGCCCGCCAGGTAACCCAGCAGCGCCAGGCCGCTGATGTGCTTGACGTACCAACCGAAGCTGATCCGCTCCAGGCCCATCGCGGCAACGCCGGCTGCCGAGCCGATGATCAGGATGGAACCACCGGTGCCTGCGCAATAGGCCAGGAACTCCCAGATGAAATGATCGGGTGGGTAGTCGCCCAGGCTGTACATGCCCATCGACGCGGCGACCAACGGCACGTTGTCGACGACTGCGCTGGCCAGCCCGATGCTCATCACGATCAGATCCAGCCGGCCGATCGTCTGGCTGAGCCAGGCGGCGAGCGACGCCAGCAGGTGGGTGTGCTCGAGGGTGGCCACTGCCAGCAGAATGCCGATGAAGAAGACGATCGACGCCATGTCGATACGGCTCAGCGCGTGGACCAGCGTCAAGCGCTGCTTGTCGTCGTCGTGCTTGCGGCGATGGACCAGGTCGCCCACCAGCCACAACACGCCCAAGCCGAACAAGATGCCCATGAACGGCGGCAGGTGTGTGATCGTCTTGAATGCCGGCACGCTCACCAGGATGGCCAGGCCGAAGAAGAACATCAGGTTGCGCTCGAACGCGGTGGTGTGGACATCGGCATCGCCCGCGTCGCGTGGTGGGCTGACGACCGGGCGGCCGCGCAACAGGAAGGCGGTGACCGCCAAAGGCACCGCCAGGCTGACCAGCGATGGCAAGAACAGCGCCTTCATGATCGACAGGCTGGTCACCTGGCCGCCGATCCACAACATCGTGGTGGTCACGTCACCGATAGGCGTCCACGCGCCGCCGGCGTTGGCGGCGATGACGATGATGCCGGCGAAGAACAGGCGATCGTCCTGCTTGTGCAACAGCTTGCGGATCAGCGAGACCATCACGATGGTGGTGGTCAGGTTGTCGAGGATGGCGCTGAGGAAAAAGGTCACGGCGCCGACCAGCCACATCAGGCTCGAGAGCTTGGTGGTCTTGATGCGGGCCGTGATGACGTCGAAGCCGTTGTGCGCATCGACCACTTCCACGATGGTCATCGCGCCCATCAGGAAGAAGACGATCTGGGCAGTGCCCATCAGCGTCTCGCCCAACTGCTCGCCGACCAGGTGGGTGTCGCCGGTGAGCGTCGCGTAGATCGTCCACAGCAGCCCCGCGCCGATCAGCGCGGAGGCAGACTTGTTGACGCCCAGTGGGTGCTCCAACGCGATCGCTGCATAGGCGACAACGAAGACAATGACGATGGCAGCCAGCATCGCTGTCACTTCTTTGGCGGCTCGCCAAAGCCTTGCATCGGGTCGAACGCTTCGCTGGCCGCCGGCTCGGCGCCCGACGGACCCGACGGATGCTCGCCTTGCATCATTTGCTCCAGGGCCTTGTCGGCGTCGATCTGGGTCGTCTCCCCGATGCCGCCCACCACCATGGCGGGGAACGCGACGATGGAAGCCACCATCAGGACCTGCAGCACGATGAAGGCGATCGATCCCTTGTAGATCTGGGTCGTGGTCACGGCAGGAATGGTCTCGCCGGTGATGCGGTCCTTGTAGTCGGATTTCGCGGCCACGCTGCGCAGGTAGAACAGCGCAAAGCCGAAGGGCGGCGTGAGGAACGAGGTCTGCAGGTTCATCGCGATGATGACGCCGAACCAGATCATCACGGCATCAGGCGGGATGCCGGGCAACATGGCCGGCAGCAGTTTCTCGGCCACCGGCACCAGCATCGGGATCACGATGAAGGCGATCTCGAAGAAGTCGATGAAGCAACCGAGCACGAACACCAGCAGGTTGACGACGATCAGGAAGCCCAGCGCGCCGCCAGGCAGCTTCGCGAACAGGTGCTCGACCCAGACGTGCCCGTCGGCCGCGTTGAAGGTGAAGCTGAACACCGTCGAGCCGATCAGGATGAACAGCACGAAAGTGGCGAGCTTGGCGGTGTTCTCGAGCGCCTGGTTCAGAAGCTTCAGGTTCAGCTGTCGCCGGCCGATGGCCATCAGCAACGCGCCGAGCGCGCCCATCGCGCCGCCTTCCGTCGGTGTGGCGATGCCGAGGAAGATGGTGCCCAGCACGAGGAAGATCAGCACCAGCGGCGGGATCAGCACGAAGGTCACTCGCTCGGCCAGGCGCGACAGCAGGCCCAGCTTGAGGGCGCGGTTCAGCAGCGCCAGCAGCAGTGCCAGCAGCGACGACACCGTCATCGACATGATCAGGATCTCGTCGCCCGGTGCCGCTGTTTGGCGGTTGAGCCAGGCGTTCATCAGGCTGCCGTGGACCTGCGACCAGGCCCAGCCGGCGAAGGCACACAGCGCCAGCAGGATCAGCAGCGACCGATGGCCGCTGGCGCCGTTGGGCTCACGGTAGATGCGCGCCTCGGCCGGCAGTGCCGGCACCCAGGTCGGCTTGACGATCGCGACCACGGCGATGAAGGCGATGTACAGAGCGACCAGCAACAGGCCCGGGATCAGCGCGCCGGCATACATGTCGCCAACCGAACGCCCCATCTGATCGGCCAAAACGATCAGCACCAGCGACGGCGGGATGGCCTGCGCCAGCGTGCCCGAGGCCGTGATCGTGCCGGTGGCAATGGTGCGGTTGTAGCCGTAGCGCAGCATGATGGGCAGCGAAATCAGCCCCATCGAGATCACCGCGGCAGCGACGACGCCGGTGGTGGCGGCCAGCAGCGCGCCGACCAGGATCACCGCGATCGCCAGGCCGCCGCGCACCGGCCCGAAGACCTGGCCGACGGTTTCGAGCAGATCCTCGGCCATCCCCGATCGCTCGAGGATGATGCCCATGAACGTGAAGAAGGGGATCGCCAGCAAGGTGTCGTTCTGCATGATGCCGAACACCCGCAGCGGCAGGGCCTGGAACAGCGTGGGGCCGAACAGACCAACCTCCATGCCGACAAAGCCGAACAGCAACCCGGTGGCGGCCAGGCCGAAGGCAACCGGGATACCCGTCAGCAGAAAGACCAGCAGACCGCTGAACATCAGCGGCACGAAATTCTCGGCAATGAAATGGGTCATCAGCGGCTCCCCTCGTGGCCGGTCTTGTCGTGTACGGGGGCGCCGGCAGCGAGCTCTTCGACCAGTTCTTCCTCGACCGACTTGGAGTGCATGTCGGTGAAGGGCTGGTCACGGTGCCCGGTGAGGAAGGCCACGCGCTTGACCAGCTCCGACAGCGATTGCACGAGCAGGATCGCGAAGCCGGCGGGGATCAGCGCCAGCACCGGCCAGCGGATCAGCCCGCCGGCGTTCTGGCTCATCTCACCCGACACCCAGGCGTTGTGGAACAGCGGCCAGCCCAGGGTGACCATGATGATCGACAGCGGGATCGTGAAGACGACCATGCCCACTGCATCGATGATCGCGTTGGTGCGGGTGGAAAGGCGCGCCGAGATGAAGTCGATGCGCACATGCCCGTTGTGCAGGAAGACATACCCCACGCCTAGCATGAACACGCCGGCGAACAGGTACCACTGGATCTCGAGGAACGAGTTCGAGCTGTAGTTGAACAGCTTGCGCACGATGGCATTGCCGGCGCTGATGAGCACCGCTGCCAGCACGAGCCAGCGAATGAACTTGCCGATAGCCTCGTTGAACGAGTCTATCCAGGCCGAGAGGCGCAACAGGGGGGCCAAGGGTGTCTCCTGGAAGGTCGCGGACGTGGACCGATTCTGCGGGAGGCCGGTTGGGCCTCAGGCGCGGTGTAACCCGCACCTGCGCAGAGTGGTTGGCGCGACTGTAGGAGCTTGGCCCTGAAAGGACGCTTAATCGCTGCGCCGGGGTCAACCCTGAGTCGCGGCGGTCAGGAACAGCTTGGTCGAGCGTGCGCCCGAGCGGCAAAAGGCCAGCATCGGCTTGGGCAACTCGGCCAGCAACCGGGCAAAGGCGGCGATCTCTTCGGGCGACTGGTAGCCGCCGTTGACCGGCAGGAAGCGGTACTCGAGGCCGGCCGCCTGGGCGGCGGCTTCGATCGCGGCGCTGGTCGGCTGGTCCGGGCCGTGCTCGAAATCGGGCCGGTTGTTCACGACGCTGCGAAAGCCCAGCCGCGCCAGCTCGGCCATCGCCTCGGGGGTCAGTTGCGGGGCAACGCAGACGTCGTCGGCGATCTGGCGAATCGGCAATGAGGATTGCATGGGGCGCTCCCGGGTTACTTGGACAGGGCCTGCTTGACCGCGGCCGAGACCAAGCCCATGTCGGCCTTGCCGGCCAGCTTGGCCTTGGCCGCGCCCATCACCTTGCCCATGTCGCCCGGGCCGGCGGCGCCCAGTTCGGCCACCAGCGCCGCGATCTCGGCGTTGATCTCGTCGGCGCTCAGGCGCTGGGGCAGGTAGGCGTTCAGCACGGTGACCTCGGCGCTTTCCTTGTCGGCCAGGTCGGTGCGCCCGGCTTGCTGGAAGGCGGCGATCGAGTCCTTGCGCTGCTTGATCAGCTTGTCGACGATGCCGATGACGGTGGCGTCGTCCAGCTCGATGCGTTCATCGACTTCTTTTTGCTTGCAGGCGGCCAGCAGCATGCGGATCGTCGACAGGCGGTCGGCTTCCTTGGCGCGCATGGCGGCCTTCATGTCTTCGGTGATGCGTTCTTTCAGGGTCATCAAAGTCTCCCAGCTTCAAACTCGAACAACGTCAATGTCAAAAAACAAAAAGCCCGCAACGGCGTCCCGCGCGGGCTTCTTCGAAACGAGCAGCGCTTGCGCGCGGCGAGCGTACCGGAATCAGTACAGCTTCTTCGGCAGCTGCATGCTGCGAACGCGCTTGTAGTGGCGCTTCACGGCAGCGGCCTTCTTGCGCTTGCGCTCGGAGGTGGGCTTCTCGTAGAACTCGCGAGCGCGCAGTTCGGTCAGCAGGCCCAGCTTCTCGATGGTGCGCTTGAAACGGCGCAGCGCCACGTCGAACGGCTCGTTTTCCTTGACTCGGATGGTTGTCATTGACTGAAGAATCCTTCGGGGGATGGATGCGCTCGGTGCCTTGCGTCGCTGCGGGGTTTGAGACCGGTTTTCACCTGCTCAAGCGGGCCGCATCGAACTCGAGTTTCGCAAGATCGACACGCGGTTTGCCAGCAAAGACAGTGATTCTACTCTGAAAACAGTCAGCTTGCCAAATTGGCGCTGGCCGGCTGTTGCTGCGCCGCCAGTGCCTCGGCGCAGGCGTGGGCGCTGGACCAGGCCCATTGGAAGTTGTAGCCGCCGAGCCAGCCGGTCACGTCGACCACCTCGCCGATGAAGTACAGCCCCGGCTGCAGCTTGCTTTCCATCGTCTGCGAGCTGAGGTCGCGGGTGTCGACGCCGCCGGCCATCACCTCGGCCTTGCGCCAGCCTTCGTCGCCGGTGGGCTGCAGCTCCCATTGCTGCAGGCTGGTGGCCAACTGGCGCAATGCGGCGTCGGGCAGCTGCGGCATCGGCAGGTCGGCGGCAGGGCCGTGCTTGGCCAGCCAGGCATCGGCCAGGCGCTGCGGCAGCCAGGTGGCCAGCTCGTTGCCCAGCTGGCGGCGCGAGCGCACCTTGGCCTGGGCCAGCTCGGCGGCCAGGTCGTGGCCTGGCGCCAGGTTGATCCGCAGGGCCTGGCCCAGGCGCCAGAAGCTGGAGATCTGCAGCACCGCGGGGCCGGACAGGCCGCGATGGGTGAACAGCAGGTCTTCGAGAAATTCGGTGCGCACCGGCCCGCGGCGCCCCGGGCTGGCGGTGGAGATGGCCACCGGCAGCGCGATGCCGGCCATCGGCACGAAGGGGGCCCATTCGGCGGCGTCGAAGGTCAGCGGCACCAGGGCCGGCCGCGGCTCGACGATGCGGTGGCCAAAACGCTCGGCCCAGCGCAGCCCGACATCGGTGGCGCCGATCTTGGGCACCGGCAGGCCGCCGGTGGCGACAACGACGGCCGCGGTGGTCACCTCGCCGCGGTCGGTGGCCACCACCCAGTCGGCCGCCTCGCGCCGCAGGCCCGAGACCTTGCAAGGCTGCCAACGCGTGACCCGGCCTTCGTCGCATTCGCGCAGCAGCATCACGATGATCTGCTCGGCCGAGTCGTCGCAGAAGAGCTGCCCCTTGTGCTTCTCGTGAAAGGCGATGCCGTGCCTGCGCACCAGTGCGACGAAATCTGCTGCGGTGTAGCGCGCGAGCGCCGAGCGGCAGAAGTGCGGGTTCTCGGACAGGAACTGCGCCGGCGATGCCTCGCGGTTGGTGAAGTTGCAGCGGCCGCCGCCCGAGATGCGGATCTTCTCGCCCAGCTTGGGCGCGTGGTCGATCAGCAGCACCTTCAGCCCACGCTGGCCGGCCTGCGCAGCACAGAAAAGCCCGGCGGCGCCGGCGCCGATAATGACGGCGTCGAAACGGTTCATGCCCACTCAGCCGGCAAAGGCCTTGAACAGCATGTAGACGGCCAAGCCGTAGAGCAGCACCGCGAAGGCTCGCTTGAGTTGCGCCACGTTCATCGCATGTGCGGCCCGCGCGCCCAGCGGCGCCATCGTCACGCTGGCCGCCGCAATCAGCACCAGTGCCGGCAGGTACAGGTAGCCCACTGCGCCGGGCAGGGCGCTCGGCAGGTTCCAGCCCCCGATCACGTAGCCCAGCGTGCTGGCCACCGCCACCGGCACGCCCAACGCCGCGCTGGTGGCAACCGCGTTGTGGATCGGCACATTGCACCAGGTCATGAAAGGCACGCTGACGAAACCACCGCCCGCACCCACCAGGCCCGACAGGAAGCCGATGCCGGCGCCGGCCGCCGACTGGCCGGCCCAGCCCGGCATCTGGCGGTGCGGTGCCGGCTTCTTGCCGCGCAGCATCTGCGTGGCCGAGAAGCTGACGAACAGGCCGAAGACCAGCGCCAGCGCCTGGCCCTTGAGCAGCGCGAACGCACCGGCGCCCGCGAGCAACCCGCCCACGAGAATGCCCGGGGCCACGCCGCGCACGATGGACCACCGCACGGCGCCGCGGCTATGGTGGGCACGCACGCTCGACAACGACGTGAACAGAATCGTCGCCATCGAGGTGGCAATCGCCATCTTGACGGCCATGCTGGCCTCGACGCCGCGGTGGCTGAGGATCAGCGTCATGAACGGCACCAGCAGCATGCCGCCGCCGATGCCGAACAGGCCGGCCAGGAAACCGGCGCACACGCCCAGCACCAGCAACTCGGCGATCAGCGCCGGCGGCAACAGGTCCAGCCAGTTCATCGGGCGTTCGCCATCGGCCGGCTATTCACCCAGCAGCGCCAGCACGGCGCGCCACTCGGCCGGCGAGACGGGCGTGATCGACAGGCGATTGCCCGGCTGCAGCAGGCGCATCTCGGCCAGTTGCGGCGCCGCACGCATCTCTTTCAGTGGCAACAACCGGGTCTTCTTGACGAGCTTGACATCCACATGCTGCCAGCGTGGCTCTTCACGCTTGGACTTGGCGTCGTAGTAGGGGCTGTCGGGGTCGAACTGGGTCGCGTCCGGATAGGCGGTGCTGGCCACTTCGGCCAGGCCGGCCACACCGGGCTCGGGGCACGACGAGTGATAGAACAGCACGCCGTCGCCGACGCGCATCACATCGCGCATGAAGTTGCGTGCCTGGTAGTTGCGCACGCCGGTCCACGGCAGGGTCTGGTCGGGGGCCGCGGCGAGGTGGTCGATCGACGCCTCGTCGGGCTCGCTCTTCATCAGCCAGTATTGAGGCATCACCTGGGGCGTCAGAAATGCGCCCCGGGTGGGCGCTGGCAGCTTGGCGAATAAGGTGTCCACCGCAAACCGTGGGCCGCATTCCTGAACCCAGGGATTCAGGTGGGCGAGGTCAGCGCGGCGTCGGGTTCATCTGACGCGAGACGATCACACCAGCCGGGCAATGTTCCAAGCCCCGGCTCGCGAGAGCATCGGTTCAAGGAAATATAAAACCCACGCGGATGCGGTGGACGGTTTGATTCTAGGCGCTAGTGCCCTGTCCCACAAACAACTGCCATTGAGATTTGTCCATTGCGGTCCGTCGCAATGGCAGCTGTTTGCGGGACAGGACACTTGGCTTGCCGCGCAGCTTTGTCTCAGAGAAGTTGACCGTCGTCACCGAGCGTTGCATCGAGCCGCTCGATCAAGCCGTTGATCATCGCATCGGCCTCGGTGTCCGACAACGGCGTGTCATCTGCTGCCGCGCGTGACGGCGGTGCTGCCGGGCGCTCGGCCAGGCGGTAGGCGAGGTTCAGCGCCGCCAGCACGGCCATGCGTTCACGGGCCTTGACCTTGCCGGCGTCGCGGATGGCGCTCATCTCGCTGTCGACCGTGGCGACCGCGGCGTGCAGCAGCGATTCGCCGCCCTCGGGGCACGCGAGCAGGTAGCTCTGGCCCAGGATCGTCACTTCCAGTTGCTTCATTCAGCCGACCCCGGTGTGGCCTTCTCGATCGGCAGGCGGTCGAGCAGCGCGTCGATGCGCGAGCGGGCCGCGGCCAGGCGCGACTTCAGGCTGTCGCGTTCGGCCGTCACGCTCTGCAGTTGCTCGTTGAGCAAGGCATTGGTGCGGGCGAGTTCCTCGTGGCGCAGCACGAGGCGGTCGATGCGCTCGGCGAGATCCGGCAGGCGAGACATGGGCCTTCGGGGTGGGACTGGGAAACCCAATTGTAGGCATGGGTTACCGGCGACACGCCCGGGCTTGCCCCTGTGCGGCGGCGGTGGGCGGCGGCGGTGGGCGTGCAGCTTGGCATGGACAATGCGCTGCCCACCCGCTGAGTGCCCCCTACGCCTTGAGCCAAGCCCTGAGCCACCCGTCGATGCCGCTGCGCTGGAGCGTGGCCCTGGGTGCCGCCGTGCTGCTGGCCGCGGTGGCGCTGGCGGCTGGCAGCGGCGGCTGGGACGTCCAACTGATCCTCGCGCTGCGGCTGCCACGCGTCGTGGCGGCCGCGGGGGTCGGTGCCTTGCTCGCGTTGGCCGGTTTGATGATGCAGGTGCTGCTGCGCAACCCGCTGGCGGACCCGTATGTGCTGGGCACCTCGGGCGGTGCGTCGGTCGGCGCCTTGCTGGCGCTGTTGCTGGGCACCAGCCTGTGGCTCGGGGCGGGTTTGGGGGCTCTGGGGGCGGGCGCGCTGTTGCTGTGGCTGGCCCGCTCGGCGCTGGCCTCGACCGACGACGCCTCGCCGCGCCTCATCCTGGTCGGCGCGATGCTGGCGGCCCTGTTCGGCGCGCTGGCCACCTTGCTGTTGATGCTGACGCCCGACGAACGCCTGCGCGGCGCCATCTTCTGGCTCGTTGGTGATTTGTCTGCCGCGCAAGACCACGGCGTGGGGCTGGGCGCGGCGATGGTCTTGCTGCTGGGCTTGTTGTGGCGCGGCCGTTCGGTGGACCGCCTGATGCTCGGGGCCGAGGCCGCGGGGCTGCTGGGCGAGCCGGTGCGCCGCCTGCGGCTCGAGTTGCTGGTCGCCGCCTCGCTTGCGGTCGGCCTCGCGGTCGCCACGGCCGGGGCGGTCGGCTTTGTCGGCCTGGTGGTGCCGCAGGCCTGGCGGCTTGCTGGCGTGCAGCACACGCGTGAGCTGGCGGGCTTGTCGGCTCTGGGCGGCGCCACGCTGCTGGTCGGGGCCGATCTGGTCGCCCGCATCGCCGCCGCGCCGATGGAGTTGCCGGTGGGCGCGGTGATGGCCCTGCTCGGCGCGCCATGCTTCATCGCCTTGCTGATCCGGGGCACGCGATGAACGGTGCGCTGCTCGAAACCCGCCGGCTTGACCTGTGGGCCGGTGAGCACCGGTTGGTCGGTGAACTCGACTGGCGGGTCCAAGGCGGCGAGCGCTGGTGCCTGATCGGCCGCAATGCGGTGGGCAAAAGCAGCCTGCTGCGCGCACTGGCGGGCCTGCCGGTGGCCGGCCGCGCCGGCGAGGTGATCTGGCGCCAGCGAGACCAAGTCGACTGGCCTGCCGCAGAGGCCGCATGTTTGCGCGCCTGGATGCCGCAGCAAGCGGCCGACCGGTTTGCGCTGCCGGTGCGCCGCCTGCTCGACCTGTCGGTGGTTCAAGCCGGTGACGCGAGCGAGCGGGACGCCGATCTTGCGCAGCTCGACATCACCGAGCTGGGCGACCGCGTGCTGACGCAGCTGTCAGGCGGTGAACGCCAGCGCGTGGCCATTGCGCAAGCAGCGGCGCAAGGCGCGCCCTTGCTGCTGCTCGACGAGCCGATCGCGTTTCAAGACCCCGCGCATCAGGGCTTGGTGGCGCGTTGGGCGGCCGATTGGGTGGCTCGCCGCCCCGGCCGCGCGCTGGTGATGAGCAGCCACGACATGCACTGGGTGGCGCGCGCCGCGACGCATGTGCTGGCCCTGTTGGGCGACGGCCGCTGGCGCGCCGGGCCGGTCGATGAAATCCTTCAGGCCGAACCACTCCGCGAGATCTTCGATTGCGAGTGGCTGCCCGCTGGCGGCAGCTGGCTGCCGGCCTGAGTTCTCAGTTCCCCTGGTACTCGTAGGCGCCGAGGTCGACGACGGCGCCATGCCCGCCATCCGCGACGCGGCGTTTGCCTTTCCGGTCGCGTTTGATGTCGGCCACGGCGGCGTTGTCGCCCACATCGATCAAGGGCGATTGGCTTTGCAGGCTGTACGGGTTGGTGCCCGCCGTGCTTGCAAACAGGGGATCCGCCGAGAAGTTCGTGCCTCCTGTCGCCGTGCCGGCACAGGATCCGGTCGCTGCGGCACCTTGAGTCGCAAACACGTCATTGAAGCCGAACCGAGGGCTGCCGCTGCTGCAGTCAACGGCGCCAAGGATCGATGAGGAGCGCAGGATGTTGTTGTTGAATTGGACGTGATTGCCATCGCCCCAGAAATACAGCTCGGTGGCGCCTGCTGCCTTGTTATCCGCGATCGTGTTGTTGATGAAGGTGGCGGCGCCGCCCGTTGGGGCAGCCAGGTACACACCGCCGCCGTCCCTGGTTGCCTTGTTCTTGTAGATGAGGTTGTTGACGAAGCTCGCCACTTCCGGGGAGTTGGCATGGATCCGCACTCCGCCGCCGTCGGGCCCGTTGTTGAACCGAATCACATTGGCTGTGATCGTCATGGCCCCATTGCCACCAGCGTCGTTGATCACGAGTCCGCTGCCCTGATTGCGTTCGATTGTGTTGTTGGACACCGTCGTCGATCCCGGGGTCGAGTCGAGCGTGATGCTGTCGCCGGTGTTGAAGGCGATGTGGTTGTGACGGATGTAGACCGTGGCCACGTCTTGAGCGAAGATTCCGCTTCCCCAGGCGGCGGTGTTGTGGACGATTTCGTTGCGCTCGATGGCGACCGTTGCTTCGCCATAGACTCTGATGCCGCCGCCGCCTTCGAATTCGCCTGTCTTGCCGTTGCGCAATGTGAAGCCCGTTACGCGGGAGTTGGCGGACTGGTACGCTCCAACGACGATCACCGAGCCTTGCTCCTGAGCATCGATGATGGTCTGTTCCGCACCGGCCTCGCTGGTGATCGCGACGCCCTTGTTATAGATGTCGAGCCGCTCGTAGTAGGTGCCAGGGGCCACAAGCACCTCGTCGCCGCTCTGAGCGGCCGCGATCGCAGCCTGGATGGTCGGTGCGTTCGCGGGCACGCGAATGGTCTTGGCGTGCGCGACACCGGCAGCACCCACTGCCAGGGCGCAAGCAAGCATGCGCGTTGGAGTGACGCTGTATTTGGACGAGTGCATTGGGTCCTCCCTGGATTGGTTCAATTGCGGCGATGCTGCCGAGGCCCGGGATTATCGGCGTGGGCTGTTCAGCGGTTCGTCAACAAACTGCTGAGACCCCGCCGGCCGCATCTGCCGCAGCGCCCGCGCCAGCTCGATCACCGCCATCGCGTAGTAGCTGGACCAGTTGTAGCGCGTGACGACATAGAAGTTGCGCGTGCCGGCCACGTAGCTCGGCTCGGCGTCGCCGTTTTGCAGCATCACCAGTGCCATCGGGCCGTCGTGGGCGCGGCCGGCGTCGTCGAGTTTGGCACCGCGCTCGGCGAACTGCTGGGCGCTGAAGCTGGGCACGATGTCGGGCGCGAGCATCAAGGCGCGGTCGCGCAGCTCGGCCGGTGGCGTGACGGCGAAGTGCGTGGGCATGTCGCGCTGCCAGCCGAACTGCGCGAAGTAGTGGGCCACGCTGCCGACCACGTCGGCGCCGTTCGAGTCCAGGTCGATGCGGCCGTCGCCGTCGAAGTCGATCGCGTATTTCTGCAGCGTGCTGGGCATGAACTGCGGCAGGCCCATCGCGCCGGCGTACGAGCCTTTGACCGCGAGCGGGTCGCGTTGCTCGGCGGCGCACCAGGCGAGAAACGACTCCAGCTCGTTGCGGTAGAAGCCGCTGCGATCGGAGCGGCCGGTGGGGAAGTCGAACGACAAGGTGGCCAGTGCGTCGATCACCTTGAAGCCGCCCATGATGCGGCCGTAAAACGTCTCGACGCCGACGATGGCCACCACCATGTCCGGCGGCACGCCCCAGCGGGCCTCGGCATCGTTGAGCCAGCGCTCGTTGGCTTGCCACCAGCGCAGCCCTTCGCGGATGCGCTGCGGCTCGACGAAGCGGCTGCGGTAGGCGTCCCAGTTCTTGGCCGTGCCGGTGGGCGGCGGCATCACCAGGCGGGCCACGCTCGGCTGGTAGCGCGCCTGCGCCAATTGCTCGATCGCCCAATCGGCATCGAAGCCCTGGCGCTCGGCCGCTTGCTGAACGAAGGCGACCAGGTCTTCGCGCCGGCCGTAGGTGACGACGTCGGGCGCACTGTCGGCGCGCGCGGCGGGCGCTGCATGCGCCGTGCCGAGTTGGATGACCAGCAGGACCGGGGCGATGCCGAACGAAGAAAAACGGGCCAAGCCCGCAACCGAAAAAATCATGCCCCGATTATCGGCGGCGCGCTGGTCGTGGCCGGTGGCGGCGGTGCGTTGCGCGCCGCGGCCACGGCCTCGCGAAACTGCCGCCACCAGCCCGGTGGCGTGCCTTCGCGGCCGGGCCGGCCGTAGCGGTGCAGGTCGAGCTCGAGCAGCGCCTGCGCCGCGGCCTCGGCCCCGTTGCCACGCTGCTGCCGCAGGCGCTGGGCGAGGGCAGTCAGCGTGTCGCTGGGCTTGGCCTCGACACCCAGGCGCGCCAGCTCGCGGGTGATGCCGCCGCGCAGCTTTTGCCACGGGCTTTGTTTGCGCGCGTCGAACCAGGCCCAGACGGCGCCGGCCAGGCCAGCGCCGACCACCAACACCACCAGCACGCGGATCAGCGACAGCACGTCGGGCGACTGCATGCCCAGCTGGCCCATCAGGTCGAACTGCTGGCGCTTGCCGTAGCCGAGGATCCACTGGTTCCAGCGGTTGTCCAGGGCCTCGGCAAAGCGGCGCAGGCTCAGCCGCAGGTCGGGGCTGACGGCCTCGAAGGCGCCGGCGATGAAGCCGGGGGGCGCCTCCAGCGCCTGGCCGCGGCGGATGCGCTCGGGCGCGACCGCACCGGTCGGGTCGGCCCGCACCCAGCCGCGGCCGGCCTGCCAGTATTCGGTCCAGGCGTGGGCATTGCTCTGGCGCACGGCGTAGTAGCCGTCGACCGGCAGGAAATCGGTGCCCTGGTAGCCGGTGACGATGCGGGCCGGCACGCCCAGTGCACGCATGATCACGACGAACGAGGCCGCGTAGTGCTCGCAGAAGCCTTCGCGCCGGTCGAGCCAGAACTCGTCGACCGGGTCGTTTTGGTACGTGCCGGGCGCCAGCGTGTAGACATAGGGCTCGCGGCTGATGTGCTGCAGCACGGCGTTGACCAGCGTGGTGGCATCGGCGTCGCGCAGCGCGGGCTGGTTGCGCAGCGCCAGCGCCCAGGCGCGGGTGCGTGGGTGCCGGTTCGGCGGCAAGGCCAGCAGCGAGCGGCGCTCCATCGTGCGCAGGCCCGTGGCCAACGGGCCGCGCAGGTCGGCCTCGGCCTTCAGGATCACGCGCTCGGTCAACGGGCGGCGCAAGCGCCACTGGCCGCTGTTGTCGGGCTGGGCCGGCATGCCGGCGAGGGGCGGGTTGGCCTCGGGGGGCGTGCGGGTGCCTTCGAGCAGCGGCAGCCACTGGATGCGCAGCGGCTCGAGCGTCATCTCGTAGCGGTAGGTCGGCTCCACCGAAGCCGGGGCCTCGAGGGCCGGCGGCGTGAAGGCGTCGACATGCCATTGCTTGCCGTCGTAGTCGCTCAGCACCGGGCCGCGAAAGTACAGCGCGTCGGCTGGCGGCGGCTGGCCATCGAAGCGCAGGCGAAAGGCGATGCTGTCGTCGTTGGCCAACTCGGCCACGTCGCCCAGTTGCAGGTTGTCGGACAGGCCGGTGTGCGCGCCGGCGCCGGGCATGGCCCACAGCGGGCCGATGCGCGGGAACAGCAGGAACAGCGCGATCATCACCGGCGTGCCGACCAGCGCCGCGCGCCCCGCCAGGCCGGCGGCTTCGCGCAGCCGCGGCCGGCCGGCCGGCATGTGGGCCAGCGTCAGCGCCGTCAGCCAGCCCCAGACCGACAGGCCCATCGTCAGCGCCGTCCACAAAGACTGTGAGTACAAAAACTGCGTCAGCACCAGGAAGAAACCGAGGAAGAACACCACCAGCGCGTCGCGGCGGGCGCGCAGCTCGAGCGTCTTCAAGGCCATCAGCACCACCAGCAAGGTGACGCCGGCGTCCTTGCCGATCAGCGTGCGCTCGGTCCAGTAGGTCAGCCCGGCAGCCAGAAACAAGGTGCCGACCAGCCACCAGCGGCTGGGCAGTGGCGCCTGGCGCACGGCCAGCGAGCCGCGCCACAGCAGCACGGCGGCGCACAGCAGGCCCACCCAGGGGGTCAGGCGCAGCACATGCGGCGCGATGGTCCAGCCGATCACCGTCAACACGAACAAGGTGTCGCGCGAATCGCGGCTGGTGCTGCCGGTCCAGGTGCTCCAGGTCGAACCGAAGGGCTTCATCGCCGGTGTCTTTCAGCGCCAGGCGGCCAGTGCGCTCAGGGTGGCGTGGCGGTGCGGGGCACCGCTGGAGGGCGGCAACTCCAGCCCCGGCAGCCGCAGGCCATAGGCCAGGCCTTGGCGCTCGGCCAGCAGCACCCATGCGGCCAGGCGCGACAGGCGGGCTTCGGTTTCGGGCTGGCGGGTGGCGGCCCAGTCCAGCCACAGCTCCTGGCGCGCCGATTCGCGGCCCTCGCGGCTGATCAGCTCGCCGCTGCGCGCGACCTTTTTCCACGCCACCTGGCGCAGCGTGTCACCGCGCCGCCAGGGGCGCAGGCCGTCGAACTCGCCGCCTTGTGCACCGCGGGCCGGCACGGGCCCACCGGCCGTTGCCGCTGCCGCGGGCAGGGCTGCGGCGGGTTGCTCGGGCCGTGGGTAGACGCACAGCTGGCCGGCGGGCCGCCACAGCGACCAGGCGCGGAACAGCCCGAACGGGAAGCGCGTCTCGATCTTCAGCAGTGGCAGCGACTGCAGGCCGCGCTTGTCGGCCAGCACGCCGATGGCCACCGGCGACTGGCCCGCCGCGCCGATCTCGGCGAACGCCAGTTGCGCCGGCGCGCCCGACACCACCACCCCGAAGCCCAGGCCGTGGCGCGCCGCGCCAGGGTTCGTGACCACCACCTCGAGCGTCGCGCGGTCGCCGGCGAAAACAGGCGAGGGCGGCCGCGCATGCAGCGTCAGCCCGCGCAGGCTGTTGTGCGTCATGTGCATCGACGCGAGCGCGCTGCCGGCCAGCAGGAAGGTCAGCGCATAACCCAGGTTCAACTGGTAGTTGATCGACGCGATCAGCAGCACCATCAGCGTCACGCCGAAGAACAGCCCGGCGCGGGTTGGCACGATGTAGATGTTGCGCTGGCTCAGGTGCCACTGCTCGGCCGGCCGGTGCCGGCCTTGCCACCAGGTGTCCAAACCACGCTTCAGCCGAGCAAACATGTCACGCTCGAACCAAGGTGCTTGCGCGGATCCGGCTTTGCCGGTCCGCTGCAAGGGCCCCCTTGGGGGGCAGCGACCGGAAGGGAGCGTGGGGGTCTCATTACGGCAGGGGCACCGCCTCGACCATCGCGCGGACCTGCTCGCGCCGGCCGCGGCCAGCACCGGCCACCGGCATCAGGCGGTGCGCGATGGCTTGCGGCAGCAGGGCCTGCAGGTCGTCGGGCGTGACATGGTCACGCCCGGCCATCAGGGCCCGGGCCTTTGCCACGCGCAGCACCGCAATGCCGGCACGCGGCGACATGCCTTCGACAAACCACTGGCCCGACCGGGTGGCGGCGATCAGCGCTTGCAGGTAGTCGAGCAAGGCATCGGACGCGTGGACCTCGGGCACCGCGGCCATCAGGGCCTGCAGTTCTTGCAGGCTCATGACGGGCTCGAGCCGGGCGATCGCATCGCGCCGGTCTTCGCCGGCCAGCAGCGCGCGTTCGGCCTTCCGGTCGGGGTAGCCGAGCGTGATGCACATCAGGAAGCGGTCAAGCTGGCTCTCCGGCAACGGGTAGGTGCCCAATTGGTCGGTCGGGTTCTGCGTGGCGATGACGAAGAACGGCGCGGGCAGGGCGCGGGTCTGCCCGTCGATGGTGACCTGGTGTTCTTCCATCGCTTCGAGCAGCGCGCTTTGCGTCTTCGGGCCGGCGCGGTTGATCTCGTCGGCCAGCAGCACCTGCGCAAAGATCGGCCCGGGGTGGAAGACGAACTCTTCCTTGGCGCGCTCGTAGATGCTCACACCGATCAGGTCGCTGGGCATCAGGTCGGCGGTGAACTGGGCGCGCGCGAACTGCAGGCCCAGCGACACCGCCAGCGCATGCGCCAGCGTGGTCTTGCCGACACCGGGCACGTCTTCGACCAGCAGGTGGCCGCCGGCCAGCAGGCAGGCGATGCTGTCGTCGATCTGCTCGGCCTTGCCGACGATGATCGTGCTAATCTGATTCTTGAGCTGGCTCAAGCGCGATTGCAGGTGGGCGCTCATCATGGTGAGGGCACGATAGCGCAAGATCGCGCCTGACCTGAGGTTTCGTTCCGATGACCACTGCCTACTTCTCGCACCCCGACTGCCGCGCCCACGACATGGGCCGCGGCCACCCGGAATGCCCCGCGCGGCTGGATGCGATCGAAGACCATCTGCTGGCCACCGGGCTGGACATTGCGCTGACGCGCTTCGACGCCCCGCTGGTGCGCCACGAAGACCTGGCGCTGGCCCACACGACCGGCTATGTGGCCGAACTGTCCGAGTTCATGGAGCAGGCGGCTGCGCTGGGCGAGCACCGCTCCGTCGACCCGGACACCTCCGTGAGCCCGGCCACCTGGCAGGCGGCCATGCGGGCGGCCGGCGCCGCGGTGGCCGCCACCGAAGCGGTGATCGACGGCCGGGCCGAGAACGCGTTCTGCGCGATCCGCCCGCCGGGGCACCACGCCACGCGCTCGCGCGCGATGGGCTTCTGCTTCTTCAACAACGTGGCGATCGCCGCGCGCTATGCGCTGGATGTGCGTGGCCTGCAGCGGGTGGCCATCGTCGACTTCGATGTGCACCACGGCAACGGCACCGAAGACATCATCGCCAACGACGAGCGGGTGCTGATGGCGAGCTTCTTTCAGGACCAGCTCTACCCGTTTTCCGGCGGGGTGCCGCTGGGCACCAACATGGTCAACCTGCCGGTGCCGGCCTACACGCGGGGCGGCGAGATCCGCGAGCTGATCGAGGCCAACTGGATGCCGCGGCTGGAGGCGTTCAGGCCGCAGATGGTCTTCATCTCGGCCGGCTTCGACGCCCACCGCGAAGACGAGCTGGGCCAGCTCGGGCTGGTCGAGGCCGACTACGAGTGGATCACCCGCCGCCTGGTCGACCTGGCGCAGCGCCACGCGCACGGGCGCATCGTGTCGTGCCTGGAGGGGGGCTATGCGCTGAGCGCGCTGGCCCGCAGCGTGGCCGCCCACCTGCGGGTGCTGGCTGGCGTCTGAGTCATCTAACGAGTCGCTGCGGCTGACACAATCGGCCGCATGAACAACTCATCCATCCTGCCCGCCGTCACGCTGGACGAGCTGCTCGCGGCGCTGTCGCATTCGAGCGCGTGGATCGAAGCGGCCGTGGTGCTGGCCTGCCTGGCGCTGGCCTGGCTGGTCGTGCGCCTGGTGCGCGGGCGCGAAGTGCCGCCGCAGTCGGTCTGGTTCGGCCGGCAGATCGTCGACGGCGTGCTGTTTCCGGCCTTGGCCTTGGCGTTGGCCTACGGTGCGCGGCGGCTGATGCCTGCGATGGGCGTGCCGCTGGCGTTGTTCAAGATCGTGATCCCGGTCTTGCTGTCGTTCGCGGTCATCCGGCTGTCGGCACGGGTGCTGACGGCGGCGTTCCCGAACTCGCGCGTGATGCGCCTGGCCGAGCGGCTGATCTCGTGGCTGGCTTGGCTGGCCGTCGTCGGCTGGATCACCGGCCTGCTGCCGGTGGTGCTGGACGAGCTGGACGACATCCACTGGAAGCTCGGCGGCGCGAAGGTCTCGGTGCGCAACCTGATCGAGGGCGCGTTGTCGGCCGGCTTCGTGCTGGTGCTGGTGCTGTGGGTGTCCGCCGCGATCGAGGCCCGGCTGCTGCGCGGTGCATATGGCGAAGAGCTGTCGCTGCGCAAGGCGGCGGCGAATGCGGTGCGCGCGCTGCTGACCTTCTTCGGCCTGCTGCTGGCGCTGACGGCGGTGGGCATCGACCTGACCGCCTTGTCGGTGCTGGGCGGCGCCGTGGGCGTGGGCATCGGCTTTGGCCTGCAAAAGCTGGCGGCTAACTACGTCAGCGGTTTCGTGATCCTGGCCGAGCGCTCGTTGCGCATCGGCGACATGGTGCGCGTCGACGGGTTCGAGGGCCGCATCACCGACATCGCCACGCGCTACACGGTGATCCGCGCGCTGAACGGGCGCGAGGCGATCGTGCCGAACGAGATGCTGATCACCCAGCGGGTCGAGAACTCGTCGCTTGCCGACCCGAAGGTGCTGCTGACGACGCAGGTGCAGGTGGCCTACGGCACTGATCTGGACCTGCTGCGACCCAAGATGATCGAGGCGATCCGCAGTGTCAAACGGGTGATGCAGGACCCGGAGCCGGCCGTGCAGCTCTCGGCTTTCGCCGCCGACGGCCTGGAGCTGACCATCAGCTTCTGGATCGTCGACCCCGAGAACGGCAGCGGCGGCGCGCGCTCGGACGTGAACATGGCGATCCTGCGCTGCCTGACGCAGGAGGGGATCGAGATCCCCTTCCCGCAGCGGGTGCTGCGCCGCGCTTAGGCGGCGCTTGGCCCGCGATCAGGGCCTGTTCAGGCCACCGCCACCGGGATCTTGCCGATCTTGTTCTGCCAGATCTTCGGGCCTTCGATGTGCGCGCTGGCGCCGCTGGCGTCCACGGCCACGGTGACCGGCATGTCGACCACGTCGAACTCGTAGATCGCTTCCATGCCGAGGTCGGCAAAGCCGACCACCTTGGCGCCCTTGATCGCCTTCGAGACGAGGTAGGCGGCGCCGCCCACGGCCATCAGGTAGGCGCTCTTGCTGTCCTTGATCGCCTCGATCGCGACCGGGCCGCGCTCGGCCTTGCCGATCATCGCGATCAGGCCGGTCTTCTCGAGCATCATGCGGGTGAACTTGTCCATCCGCGTTGCGGTGGTCGGGCCGGCGGGGCCGACGACCTCGTCACGCACCGGGTCGACCGGGCCGACGTAGTAGATCACGCGGTTGGTGAAGTCGACCGGCAGCTTCTCGCCCTTGGCCAGCATGTCGGCGATGCGCTTGTGCGCGGCGTCGCGGCCGGTCAGCATCTTGCCGTTCAAAAGGATCGTGTCGCCGTGCTTCCAGCTCGCGACCTCTTCCTTGGTCAGCGTGTTCAGGTCGACGCGCTTGCTCTTGTTGTAGTCGGGCGCCCAATGCACGTCGGGCCACAGGTCCAGGCTGGGCGCTTCGAGGTGGGCGGGGCCGGAGCCGTCGAGCACGAAGTGGGCATGGCGCGTGGCGGCGCAGTTCGGGATCATCGCCACCGGCAACGAGGCCGCGTGCGTCGGGAAGGTCTTGATCTTGATGTCGAGCACGGTGGTCAGCCCACCCAGGCCCTGCGCGCCGATGCCCAGCGCGTTGACCTTCTCGTACAGCTCGATGCGCAGCTCTTCGAGCTTGTTGCTGGGGCCGCGCTGCAGCAGCTCGTACATGTCGATGTCGTCCATCAACGCTTCCTTGGCCATCAGCACGGCCTTTTCGGCGGTGCCGCCGATGCCGATGCCCAGCATGCCCGGCGGGCACCAGCCGGCACCCATCGTCGGCACCGTCTTCAGCACCCAGTCGACCAAGCTGTCGCTGGGGTTGAGCATCTGCATCTTCGACTTGTTCTCCGAGCCGCCACCCTTGGCCGCAACGGTCACGTCGACCGTGTTGCCGGGCACCACCTCCATGTGGATCACGGCGGGGGTGTTGTCTTTGGTGTTCTTGCGCTCGAAGATCGGGTCGGCCAGCACCGAGGCGCGCAGCACGTTGTCCGGGTTCAGGTAGCCCTGGCGCACGCCTTGGTTGATGGCGTCCGCGATCGAGCCGGTGAAACCGTCCCATTTCACGTCCATGCCGATCTTGAGGAACACGTTGACGATGCCGGTGTCCTGGCAGATCGGGCGACGGCCCTCGGCGCTCATGCGCGAGTTGGTCAGAATCTGGGCGATCGCGTCCTTGGCCGCCGCGCTTTGCTCGCGCTCGTAGGCGCGCGCCAGGTGGGCGATGTAGTCGGCCGGGTGGTAGTAGCTGATGTACTGCAGCGCGCTCGCGACGGATTCGACGAGGTCGGCCTGGCGGATGGTGGTCATGGCGATCTGGCGGTGGCTAGGTAGGGAAAACGCCAAAGTTTACTCAAGGGGGTGAAACGGGATGGTCACACAGGCATTGAAGCGTTTCCTCGGTCACGAATCGGCCGGCGGCGTGGTGCTGGGTCTGGCGGCCTTGGCCGCGCTGGTGATCAGCAATTCGGCGTGGGCGCCGGCGTATGACGCCTTCCGGCAATGGCCGGGCGAGGTGCGCATTGGCAGCGGCGCGGATTCGCTGGTGCTGGCCAAGCCGTTGCAGGTCTGGGTCAACGACCTGTGGATGGCGGTGTTCTTCTTCCTCGTGGGGCTGGAGATCAAGCGCGAGTTCGTGGAAGGCGAGCTGTCCACCGGCGCGCAGGCCGCCTTGCCGGCGGTGGCTGCGCTGGGCGGCATGGTGGCGCCTGCCCTGATCTTTGCGGCGTTCAACATGGGCGATCCGGTGGCGCTGCGCGGCTGGGCGATTCCGGCAGCGACCGACATTGCGTTCGCGCTTGGCGTGTTGCTGCTGCTGGGCGATCGGGTGCCGATATCGCTGAAGGTTTTCCTGACGGCGGTGGCGATCATCGATGATCTGGGGGCGATCGCCGTGATCGCGCTGTTCTACACGGCCCAGTTGTCGCCGCTGATGCTGGCGGGCGCCGGCGTGTGCGCATTGGGGCTGTTTGCGCTGAACCGCGCGCGGGTCGTGCGGGTCGAGGCCTATGTGCTGCTCGGCTTGGTGCTGTGGCTGTTCGTGCTGAAGTCCGGCGTGCACGCCACGTTGGCCGGCGTCGTCACCGCGCTGGCGGTGCCGATGCGCGACGCCGCCGGGGGCTCTCCGCTGCAGCGCGTCGAGCATGGGCTGCATCCCTGGGTGGCGTTTGCGGTGTTGCCGCTGTTCGCGTTCGCCAACGCCGGGGTGTCGCTTCAGGGCGTGTCGCCATCAGCGTTGTTGGCCCCTGTGCCCTTGGGCATCGCCGCCGGCCTGGTGCTGGGCAAGGCGGCTGGCGTGTTCGGCAGCCTGTGGCTGATGGTGCGATTGGCGGGTGCGCCACGGCCGGCCGAAGCGAGCTGGGCTCAGTGCTTCGGTATGGCGTTGCTGTGCGGCATCGGCTTCACGATGAGCCTGTTCGTCGGCGGCCTGGCCTTCGAGGGCCAGGGTGCCGGCTACGAGGCCCAGCTCAAGCTGGGCGTGCTGAGCGGCTCGATGGTCGCTGGCGTGCTGGGCACGCTGGTGCTCTTGGCCGCGGGCCGCAAACCGCGCTGATTCTGCTCAGTGCTTGCCGCCGGCGTGCGGCATCACCCGGTCGGCCGCGGCAATGGCCAGCGCCGAGAGCAGGAAGGCGACGTGGATCAGCGTCTGCCACATCAGCGTCTTCTCGGTGTAGTTCTCGGCGTTGATGAAGGTCTTCAGCAGGTGGATCGAGCTGATGCCGATGATGGCGGTGGCCAGCTTGACCTTCAGCACCGAGGCGTTGACGTGGCTCAGCCACTCGGGCTGGTCGGGGTGGCCGTCCAGATCGAGGCGCGAGACGAAGGTTTCGTAGCCGCCGACGATCACCATCACCAGCAGATTCGAGATCATCACCACGTCGATCAGGCCCAGCACCACCAGCATGATGATGGTTTCGCTGAGTTTCACGATCGGCTCATAGCCGGTGACCTTGCCGGAGGCTGCGTCGACGATGGCCGTGCCCTTGTAGCCGAGGCTGGTGACCAGGCTGGCCAGCGCGTCCTTGCTGCCGAACACCGCCTCGATCAGGTGGATCAGCTCGCCCCAGAACTGGAACACGTAGACCGCCTGCGCCAGGATCAGGCCGAGGTACAGCGGCAGCTGCAGCCAACGGCTGGCAAAGATCAGCTGCGGCAGCGGCCGCAGGCGTGGCGATGGGTTGTTGCTCGGTTGTTCCATTGGGGGGCGAACGATGTGCGACAGTGTGGAAATCGGCAGGCCGCGGATTGTAGGGGCCCCCTCAAGACAGCGGTCTGACGGTTGCCGGCGACGGGAGTAAGCCCTTCGTCAGACGCCCGGACGAAAGTGCGGGCCATCAGCTGGCCGGCGTCTGCCGGACGCGGCCGCTCGCAGCCTGTTTGCAGTCTTGAGGAGACAAGTGATGACCGAAGAGCTGAAGACCTACGCACCCCCTTCTGCGTTGGCCGCCACCGCCCACGTGTCCGGCATCGCCGCCTACGAGGCCTTGTGCCGCGAGGCCGACAGCGACCACCAGGCCTACTGGGGCCGCCTGGCGCGCGAGCTGATCAGCTGGAAAAAGCCTTTCACGAAGGTGCTGAACGACAGCGAAGCCCCGTTCTTCAAGTGGTTCGAAGACGGCACGCTGAACGCGTCGTACAACTGCCTGGACCGCAACGTCGAGCGCGGCCTGGGCGACAAGACCGCGCTGATCTTCGAAGCCGACGGCGGCGAAGTCACCAAGACCAGCTACAGCGAACTGCTGGCCAAGACCTGCCAGATCGCCAATGGCCTGAGGTCCCTGGGCATCACCAAGGGCGACCGGGTTGTCATCTACATCTCGATGTCGGTCGATGGCGTTGCAGCCATGCAGGCCTGTGCGCGCATCGGTGCGACGCACTCGGTGGTCTTCGGCGGCTTCTCGGCCCAGTCGCTGCGTGACCGCATCGAAGACACCGGCGCCAAGGCGGTGATCACCGCCGACCATCAGATCCGCGGCGGCAAGCAACTGCCGCTGAAGGCGATCGTCGACGAGGCGCTGGCCCTGGGCGGCTGCGATTCGGTGAAGAACGTGCTGGTGGTCAAGCGCTCCGGCGCGGCGGTCAACATGACGGCCGGCCGCGACCAATGGATGGCCGACGTGGTGGCCAGCCAGCCGACGACCTGCGAGCCAGAATGGGTCGAGGCCGAGCACCCGTTGTTCCTGCTGTACACGTCGGGCTCGACCGGCAAGCCCAAGGGCGTGCAGCACTCGACCGGCGGCTACCTGCTGCATGCCGCGCTGACCACCAAGTGGACCTTCGACCTGAAGGCCGACGATGTGTTCTGGTGCACGGCTGACATCGGCTGGGTCACCGGCCACACCTACATCACCTACGGCCCGCTGGCGCTGGGCGGCACCGAGATCGTGTTCGAAGGGGTGCCCACCTACCCGGATGCCGGCCGCTTCTGGAAGATGATCCAGGACCACAAGGTCACGATCTTCTACACCGCGCCGACGGCGATCCGCTCGCTCATCAAGGCGGCCGAGGCCAACGCGGCCGTGCACCCGAAGAGCTACGACCTCAAGAGCCTGCGCATCCTCGGCTCGGTGGGCGAGCCCATCAACCCGGCGGCCTGGGAGTGGTACCACCAGCACGTGGGCGGCGGCCGCTGCCCGATCGTCGACACCTTCTGGCAGACCGAGACCGGCGGCCACATGATCACGCCGCTGCCGGGCGCCACCACGCTGGTGCCGGGCTCGTGCACGCTGCCGTTCCCGGGCATTGCCGCGGCGATCGTCGACGAGTTGGGCAATGACGTGCCGAACGGGCAGGGCGGCATCCTGGTCGTCAAGAAGCCGTGGCCGGCGATGATCCGCACGATCTGGGGCGACCCCGAGCGCTTCAAGAAGAGCTACTACCCGCCCGAGCTGAAGGGCTACTACCTGGCGGGCGACGGTGCGATCCGCGACGCGCAGACCGGCTACTTCACGATCACCGGCCGCATCGACGACGTGCTGAACGTCTCGGGCCACCGCATGGGCACGATGGAGATCGAGTCGGCGTTGGTCAGCTGCACCGAGCTGGTGGCCGAAGCCGCGGTGGTCGGGCGGCCCGACGACACCACCGGCGAGGCCATCTGCGCCTTCGTCGTGCTGAAGCGCCCCCGCCCGACCGGTGACGAGGCCAAGGCGATCGCCAAGCAACTGCGCGACCACGTCGGCAAAGAGATCGGCCCGATCGCGAAGCCGAAAGACATCCGCTTCGGCGACAACCTGCCCAAGACCCGCTCGGGCAAGATCATGCGGCGGCTGCTGCGCTCGATTGCCAAAGGCGAAGCCATCACCCAGGACACGAGCACGTTGGAGAACCCAGCGATCCTGGATCAGTTGTCTGAGAACAACTGAGTTGCTCCGACGGAGCAACTCGGTTGTTCGGGGTTTGCTCATATCGCAAGGCGATGTGGGCAAACACCAAAACAACTGATCCCGCGGCTGCCCGGCAGCCGTCGCCGCTGTGCGGCGAGATCGCTGGGTTCGGGGTTCACTCATATCGCGTCAGCGATGTGGGTGAACACCAGAACCCCAACGCAAGTCAGCCAACCTGGTACGACGCGCTGACCTCACAACAGAGATCAACAAACAAAAAGCCCCGCATCGCGGGGCTTTCTCTTTCAGGGCGTCACCCGATCACTTGATCGTCAACACCCAGGTCGCCAGTTGCTTGGCTTCTTCCGGCGTCACCGGGTTGGCGGGCATCGGCACCTGGCCCCAGACACCCACGCCACCCTTCTGGATCTTGTCGGCCAGCTTGGCCACGGCGTCCTTCTGGCCGGCGTACTTGGCGGCCACGTCCTTGTAGGCGGGGCCGACCAGCTTCTTGTCGGTGGCGTGGCAGGCCAGGCAGTTCTTCTGCTTGGCCAGGTCGGCATTGGCAAAGGCCGGCGACACGGCGGCGACGGCGAGCAGGGCGATCAGACTTTTCATGGTGTCCTTCAGCAAAGGGTGGGACAAAGAGGGCTGCAACATGGGCTCTGGTTTACAGTCCATCCAACGCAGTTTACAAACTTCCGTTGACGCTGGGCTCGCGGCCTTGCGACATCGTTCACCGGCCGCGTTGGAGTGCTTGCCATGTTGTTCATCATCATCGGGGTCGCATTGATCGTGTTGCGCATCGCTGGCGTCAGCCCCATGGCCGACTGGAATCTCGATCTCACCGGCGACCTGTGGAAGCTGGTGCTGCCCTTTGTCCTGGCCCTGGCCTGGTGGGGCTGGTCCGACGCGAGCGGCATGACCAAGCGGCGCGAGATGGAGCGCGACGAGGAGCGCAAGTCCGAGCGCCGCGCCCGCAACATCAACAACCTCGGCCTCGGGCCGAAAGACCCGAAGGCCAAGGGCTCCGCCCGCCGGCGTTGAGCGGGCGGCAAGGCGCGTGCCGAGCCGGCCCCTTGCCCCTTATTCGAAGCGGTCCAGCACGGCGCCCCCACTGGCGCTGCAGGCGTTCTTCGAGAATTTGGCCAGCACGCCGCGGGTGTAGCGCGGGGCCGGGCGCTGCCAGGCGGCACGGCGGCGAGCCAGTTCGGCATCGTCCACGTTCAGCTCCAGCTTCAGCTGGTGCGCGTCGATCGTGATCGAGTCGCCCTCCTTGACCAACGCGATCGTGCCGCCCTCGTAGGCTTCGGGCGCCACGTGGCCCACCACCATGCCCCAGGTGCCGCCGGAGAAACGCCCGTCGGTGACCAGGCCGACGGATTCGCCCAGGCCCTGGCCGATCAGCGCACCGGTGGGGGCCAGCATCTCGGGCATGCCCGGGCCGCCCTTGGGGCCCAGGTAGCGCAGCACCATCACGTCGCCGGCCTTGATCTGGTTGGCCATGATCGCCGCCAGCGCCGATTGCTCGTCGTCGAACACGCGCGCCGGGCCGGTGATCACCGGGTTCTTCAGGCCGGTGATCTTGGCCACGCAGCCTTCGGGCGACAGGTTGCCCTTCAAGATGGCGAGGTGGCCTTCGCTGTACATCGGCTGGGTGAGCGGGCGGATCACCTCCTGCCCGGCCGGCGGTGCATCGGGCACATCGGCCAGGTTCTCGGCCACCGTCTTGCCGGTGATCGTCATGCAGTCGCCGTGCAGCAGGCCGGCGTTCAACAGCAGCTTCATCACTTGGGGGATGCCGCCGGCGCGGTGCAGGTCGATCGCCAGGAAACGGCCGCTGGGCTTGAGGTCGCAGATCACCGGCACCTTGCGGCGCACGCGCTCGAAATCGTCGATCGTCCAGTCGACCTCGGCCGCGTGCGCAATCGCCAGGAAGTGCAGCACCGCGTTGGTCGAGCCGCCGGTGGCCATGATCACCGCCACCGCGTTCTCGATCGCTTTCTTGGTGACGATGTCGCGCGGCTTCAGGTCTTGGCGAATGGCCTCGACCAGCACCGCGGCACAGTGCTTCACGCTGGCGACGATCTCTTCCTCGACGTTGGCCATCGTCGACGAATACGGCAGGCTCATGCCCAGCGCCTCGAACGACGAGCTCATCGTGTTGGCGGTGTACATGCCGCCACATGAGCCGGTGCCCGGGATCGCACGGCGCTCGATCTGGCAGAAATCTTCTTCGCTCATCTTGCCGGCCGAGAACTGGCCGACCGCCTCGAACACGCTGACGATGTTCAAGTCCTGGCCCTTGTAGTGGCCCGGCAGGATCGTGCCGCCGTAGACGTAGATCGACGGCACGTTGGCGCGCAGCATGCCCATCATGCCGCCCGGCATGTTCTTGTCGCAGCCCCCGATGACGATGACGCCGTCCATCCACTGGCCGCCGACGCAGGTCTCGACGCAATCAGCAATGACTTCGCGCGAGACGAGCGAATACTTCATGCCCTCGGTGCCCATCGCCATGCCATCACTGATCGTCGGCGTGCCGAAGATCTGCGGGTTGGCGCCGGCCTCTTTCAGGCCATGCACTGCGGCGTCGGCCAGCTTCTGCAGGCCCGAGTTGCAGGGCGTGATCGTCGAATGCCCGTTGGCCACGCCGACCATCGGCTTGCCGAAGTCACCCTCCTGGTAGCCCATGCCGTAGTACATGGATCGGTTCGGCGCGCGTGCCACGCCTTCGGTGATGTTCTTGGAGCGACGGTTCAGGCTCATGGGTTCTCCTCGCGGGGCGGGATGGGGTGGGGCGGTGGAGGGCAAGTATCTCGCCGCGGGAATGCCGAGTCCAATATATTCATGGGCCGGCAGTAATATGCACAGCATATGAATGACCCGACGCCACCGCTGATCGAGCTGCGTGCCTGGCGGCAGTTTCTGGCGCTGGCCGAGACCTTGCACTTCGGCCAGGCGGCCCAGCGGCTGGCGATGACGCAGCCGCCGCTGACGATGGCGATCCAGCAGCTCGAGTCACGCCTGGGCGTGGCGCTGTTCGAGCGCAACCGCCGCCGGGTCGCGCTCAGCCCAGCCGGCGAGGCGCTGGTCGAGCCGGTGCGCCACCTGCTGCAGCAGGCCGCGGCCTTGCCCGGTGTGGCGCAGGCGGCCGGGCGCGGCGCGGTGGGACGGCTGCGTCTGGGCTTCGTGTCGACGGTCGGCTTCGGCCCGTTGCCCGGCTGGCTGCGTGGCTTTCGGCAGGCCGAGCCGGGTGTGCAGGTGGTGCTGAAGGAGGCGACCACCGACGTGCAGCTGCAGGCCTTGTCGCGCGGCGAGGCAGACGCCGGTTTCGTGCTGCACGCCCCCGGCGCGTCGGCCGCGCTGGCGCCATGGTCGCGCCTGTCGGTCGGCCGCGAGCCGCTGGTGCTGGCCTTGCCCGAAGGCACGCCGCTGGCCACCACGCGCCGGTTGAAGGTGGGCGAGTTGCTGGCGCAGCCGCTGGTGATCTTCCCGCGGGTCATCGCACCGTCGTTGTACGACGCGGTGCTGGGCTACTACCACCGGCACGGTGTGTCACCGGTGGTGGTGCAAGAGGCGATCCAGATGCAGACCATCGTCAACCTGGTGTCGGCCGGCCTGGGGCTGGCCTGGGTGCCGCGCTCGATGATGCAGTTGCAGCGCCCCGGCGTGGCCTACCGGGCGCTGCCGACCTCGTTGAGCGAAGGGGCGCCGCAGTGCGAGACCAGCCTGGTCTGGGCACCCGACAGCGGGGCGGTGGCCGGACGTTTTGCAGCCTACGTCGCCGCGGCGCTGGCCGGCGCCGCCCGGCACTGAGCGCGGCCCGGCCAGCCGGGGGCGGGCGGCCGCCGCCGTATCATCCCGCCCCATGCTCACGCACCCGCAATTCAACCCGATCGCGCTCGACCTGACGCGCATCGGCCTGCCCCTGCAGATCCACTGGTACGGGCTGACCTACCTGGTTGCCTTTGGCCTGTTCCTGTTCCTGGCCGCACGGCGTGTGCGCCTGCCCTGGTTTGCCAACGCCGGCTGGACGCGGCGCGACGTGGAAGACCTGTTGTTCTACGGCGTGGTCGGGGTGGTGCTCGGTGGGCGCCTGGGCTATGTGATGTTCTACAAGCCGGGCTATTACGCCAGCCACCCGCTCGAAGTCTTTGCGGTCTGGAAAGGCGGCATGTCGTTCCACGGCGGCTTGCTCGGCGTGGCGGTGGCGATGGCGATGTTCGCCTGGTTGCGCAAGCGCTCGTTCTGGCAGGTCACCGACCTGATCGCGCCGTGTGTGCCGACCGGGCTGGCCAGTGGCCGCGTGGGCAACTTCATCAACGGCGAGCTGTGGGGCCGCGCGGCGGACCCGAGCCTGCCGTGGGCGATGGTGTTCCCGCAGGCGGGGCCCGAGATGCTGCCGCGCCACCCGTCGCAGGTCTACCAGTTTCTGCTCGAGGGCCTGCTGCTGTTCGTGCTGCTGTGGTTCTATGGCAAGAAGCCGCGCGGCCGGGGCCAGGTCTCTGGCGCATTCCTGTTCGGCTACGGGGTGTTCCGCTTCATTGCCGAGTACTTCCGCGAGCCCGACAACTTCCTCGGCCTGCTGGCGATGAACATGAGCATGGGCCAATGGCTGTGCGTGCCGATGATCCTGGGCGGCGCAGCGCTGTGGGCCTGGGGCTCGCGCCAGCCGGTGCCCGGCGCCGCGATGGAGGCCAAGGCATGAGGCAGATCTTTCTCGACACCGAAACCACGGGCCTCTCGCCCGACAGCGGCGACCGCCTGGTCGAAGTTGGCTGCATCGAGATGGTCAACCGGCGCCTGACCGGCAACACCAAGCACTTCTACCTGAACCCCGAGCGCAAGAACAGCGAAGACGCGGTGCGCGTGCACGGCCTGACCGACGAGTTCCTGGCCGACAAGCCGATCTTCGCGGCCATTGCCGACGAGCTGATGGAGTTTCTGGCCGACGCCGAGGTCGTGATCCACAACGCGGCCTTCGACGTGGGCTTCCTGAACGCCGAACTGCGCCGCCTGAACCGCCCGTTGTTCGCCGACTGCGTGGGCGGCATCAAGGACTCGCTCGCGATGGCGCGCGAGATGTTTCCCGGCAAGAGCAACTCGCTCGATGCCTTGTGCAAGCGGCTGGAGGTCGACAACTCCAACCGCACGCTGCACGGCGCGCTGCTCGACGCGGGGCTGCTGGCCGAGGTCTACATCCGCCTGACGCGTGGGCAAGACTCGCTGGTCATCGACAGCGCCGAGTCGTCCAACCAGGGCCTGCAGGTGGCGCAGATCGACTTGTCGACCTTCGACTTGGTGGTCACTGTGCTGAGCGACGCAGAGCTCGCGGCCCACGAGGCGATGTTGGCCGAGTTGGACAAGGCCAGCGGCGGCAAGACGCAGTGGCGAAAACTTGTGGCATAATCACAGGCTTCCCGGAACACGCTGTTTTCCGAACAGAATCCGGGCGGTTAGCTCAGCGGTAGAGCACTGCCTTCACACGGCAGGGGTCGCAGGTTCGAACCCTGCACCGCCCACCAGAACAACGCCCCATTCGTCGATCGACGGTGGGGCGTTTGTCATTCTGGTGTCCGCAGGGCCGGCCGTGCCAAGGCTGCCAGGCGGCCCCGCCCCGGCGTCTGTCAAAAGCTCGGGATGTTGCCCGGCAGCACCGTCGACAGGTCGTCGCCGGTTTCCTGCAGCTGCACCAGCGTGGCCTGTCGGGCGCCGAGCGGGTCGCGGTTTTGCAGCGCGGTCAGGATGGCCTTGTGCCGCGGCAGCGACAGCGCATGGGTGTTCGGGTGCTGGCTGCTGAGCTTGATCGATTCGCGCAGCGCCAGCGACAGCATGTTGCCGATGTAGGCCAGCAGCTCGTTGCCGGTGGCCTCGGCGATGCGGCGGTGAAAGGCGACGTCGGGCTCCAGCAATTCTTCGGGCGTCTTGGCGGCCTCCATGCCGGCGTAGGCCTCGGCGATTGACTTCAGCTGCGCCTCGCTGGCCAGCTGCGCCGCCAGGGCCGCGGCGGCCGGCTCGATGATGCGGCGCACCGTCATCAGCACGCCGACGAATTCGTTCTTCGGCTTGCTCTGGATCAGCCAGTACAGCACGTCTGGATCGAGCAGGTGCCATTCGCTGCTGGGCCGCACCGAGGCGCCCGAGCGCTGCTTGGACACCACCAGCCCCTTGGCCACCAGCACACGCATCGCCTCGCGCAGGACGGGGCGGCTGACCTCGTAGCTCTCGAGCAGCGTGGCCTCGCTCGGCAGGCGCTCGCCAGGCTTCAGCTCGCCCGAGACGATGCGCAGGCCCAGCTCGCGCACGATGCGCCCGTGCATGCTCTTGCCGTCCGGCTTGCGGCGGTAGGCGGAGAGCTCGGCTTGGCCTTCGATGGGCATGGCGGGTGCAGATGCGGAAAGGGGAACCCTATCACAGCGACCTCACCGGGCCCAGCGCAGCACCAGCGGGTCGAGCCGGCGTGCAGTGTCGATCAGGCCCGTGCGCACGGCGGGGTGCAGGTCGGGCCACGGGTGGCGCGAGGCGGCGCAGGCGATCACGCCGCCTTCGTGCATCAGCGCCTTGGCGGCCAGGAAGCCGGCCTGGCGGTTCTCGTAGTTGATCAGTGGCAGCCAGCGTTGGTAGAGGTCCATCGCCTCGTCGCGGCGGCCGGCGGTGTAGGCGTCCATGATCTGGCGGATGCCGTCGGGGTAGCCGCCGCCGGTCATCGCGCCGGTGGCGCCGGCGTCCAGGTCGGGCAGCAGCGTGATCGCCTCTTCGCCGTCCCACGGGCCTTCGATCGCGTCGCCGCCCAGGCGGATCAGCTCGCGCAGCTTGCTTGCGGCGCCCGCCGTCTCGATCTTGAAGTAGGCGACGTGTTCGATCTCCTGGGCCATGCGCGCCAGGAACGCGGCTGACAGCGGCGTGCCGGCGACCGGGGCGTCCTGGATCATGATCGGGATGCGGATGGCGTCCGACAGGCGCGAGAAGAACTCGCGGATCTGCGGCTCGCTGACGCGCAGCGTGGCGCCGTGGTAGGGCGGCATCACCATCACCATCGCGGCGCCCAGGTCTTGCGCGCGGCGGCTGCGGCTGGCGCAGACCTGGGTGCTGAAGTGCGTGGTGGTCACGATCACCGGCACGCGGCCGGCCACATGCTCGAGCACCGTGCGGGTCAGCGTCTCGCGCTCGTCGTCCGACAGCGAAAACTGCTCGGAGAAATTGGCCAGGATGCACAGGCCGGTCGAGCCGGCGTCGATCATGAAGTCGACACAGCGCTTCTGGCTCGCCAGGTCGAGCTGGCCCTGCGCGTCGAAGGTGGTCGGCACGACCGGGAAGACGCCGCGGTATCGGGGGTTGGGGTGGCTCATGGCGCGCTTTCTTGTGGGGTCGCTGCAGTGGCAGCGGTCAGTGTGAGTGACGCGGTACTTCGGCGCCGCGGCAGCCGACGAGGAAGTCGAAATCGCAGCCTTCGTCGGCCTGCATCACGTGTTCGACATAGAGGTGGCGGTAGCCGCCGGCGTCGGCCGGGTCGGCGACCTGGCGCGTGGCCCAGTCGGCCAGGCGCCGCGCCAGTTCGGCGTCGGGCACATCGAGCTGCAGGCGGCCGCTGTCGCAGTCGAGCTCGATCCAGTCGCCGTCTTGCACCACGGCCAGCGGGCCGCCGGCGCGGGCCTCGGGGGCGACGTGCAGCACCACGGTGCCGTAGGCGGTGCCGCTCATGCGGGCGTCGGAGATGCGCACCATGTCGGTCACGCCTTGCGCCAGCAGCTTGGGCGGCAGGCCCATGTTGCCGACCTCGGCCATGCCCGGGTAGCCGCGCGGGCCGCAGTTCTTCAGCACCAGGATCGACTCGGCCGTCACCACCAGCTCGGGGTCGGCGATGCGGGCCTTGTAGTGCTCCAGGTTCTCGAACACCACGGCGCGGCCGCGGTGCTTCAACAGGTGCGGGCTGGCGGCCGAGGGCTTCAGCACCGCGCCGCGCGGCGCCAGGTTGCCGCGCAGCACGCGGATGCCGCCGTCGGCCACCAGCGGCGTGTCGAGCGGGCGGATGACCTCGGCATCGTGGATCGCCGCGTCCTTCACGTTGTCCCACAGCGTGCGGCCGTTGGCCGTCAGCGCGCCGGGGTGGGGCAGCAGGCCGGCCTCGCCCAAGCGGCGCAGCACGCCGGGCAGGCCACCGGCGTAGTAGAACTCTTCCATCAGGAACCGGCCCGAGGGCTGCAGGTCGACGATGGTCGGCGTGTTGCGGCCCAGGCGTGTCCAGTCTTCGAGCGACAGCTCGACGCCGATGCGCCCGGCGATCGCCTTCAGGTGGATCACCGCGTTGGTCGAGCCGCCGATCGCCGCGTTGACGCGGATCGCGTTTTCGAAAGCCTCGCGCGTCAGCAGCTTCGACAGCTTCAGGTCTTCGTGGACCATCTCCACGATGCGCATGCCCGACAGGTGCGCCAGCACCTGGCGCCGCGCGTCCACCGCCGGGATGGCGGCGTTGTGCGGCAGGCTGACGCCGAGCGATTCGGCCATGCAGGCCATCGTCGACGCGGTGCCCATCGTGTTGCAGGTGCCGGCTGAGCGTGACATGCCGGCTTCGGCGGCCAGAAAGTCGTTGATCGTGATCTTGCCGGCCTTGACCTGCTCGGAGAGCTGCCACACCACGGTGCCCGAGCCGATGTCGCGCCCGTTGTGCTTGCCGTTGAGCATCGGCCCGCCGGTGACGACGATCGCCGGCACATCGCAACTGGCCGCGCCCATCAGCAGCGCCGGTGTGGTCTTGTCGCAGCCGACCATCAGCACCACTGCGTCGATCGGGTTGCCGCGGATCGCCTCTTCGACATCCATGCTGGCCAGGTTGCGGGTCAGCATGGCGGTGGGGCGCAGGTTCGATTCACCGTTCGAGAACACCGGGAACTCGACCGGGAACCCTCCGGCCTCCAGCACGCCGCGTTTCACATGCTCGGCCAGGTGGCGAAAGTGCGCGTTGCACGGCGTCAGCTCGGACCAGGTGTTGCAGATGCCGATGATCGGCTTGCCCTGGAACTCATGGTCCGGGATGCCCTGGTTCTTCATCCAGCTGCGGTACATGAAGCCGTTCTTGTCGGCAGTGCCGAACCAGGCAGCCGAACGGAGCTTGGCGGGTGGCTTCGTCATGCGGTTCTCGGGTGTTGTGTTTCTTATTTAAAGTATGACAATTAGAATGATGTATTGCAATATATGCATATTTATAGCGAATGACATGCCTTAATTGGTATGACATTTTTGAGCGGAGCGAAGCGTTGGGGCGGCCTGCCGCCCGCCGACTCGCGCGGCCCATTCGATGACCTCGACAGAATGACCCGATGAGTGAATCAACAACCTCTTGCCGCATCGACCAGCGCGAGTTCGGCCACCTGCCCGATGGCCGGGTGGTGCACGAGTACACGCTGCATGCCGGTGGCCTGTCGCTGAGCGCGATCACGCTGGGCGGTATCGTCACGCGGCTGATGGTGCCGGGCCGTGGCAGCGAGCGCGCCAACGTCGTGCTCGGCTTCGACGGCCTGGACGACTATGTCGAGCGCAACCCGCACTTCGGCGTGATCGTGGGGCGCTACGGCAACCGCATTGCCAATGCCTGCTTCACGCTCGATGGCCAGCTGCACACCCTGTCGCGCAACGACGGCGCCAACTGCCTGCACGGCGGCGCCGGCGGCTTCGGCACCCGGCTGTGGCAGGCCGAGCCGCTGCCGCAACGGCCGGGCGACAACCGCGTGGCGCTGCAGCTCAGCTACACCAGCGACGATGGCGAGCAGGGCTTTCCGGGGCGCTTGCAGGTGCAGGTGCGCTACACGGTGGCGGCCGATGCCAGCTGGCGCATCGACTACGAGGCGCGCACCGACTGCGCGACGGTGATCAACCTGACCCACCACGACTACTTCAACCTTGCCGGCGGCGGCAGCGCGCTGGGCCACCGGCTGCAGCTGGCGGCCAGCCGCTACACCGAGGTCGGCCCGGGCTTGATCCCCACCGGCGTGGCCGAGGTCGAGGGAACGCCGTTCGACTTTCGCCAGCCGACGGTGATCGAGCGCCGCATCCGGCAAGACCACCCGCAGCTGGCGCTGGGCCGTGGCTACGACCACAACTGGCTGCTGGACGGCCACGGCGACGGCCGGTTGCACCTGGCCGCGCGGCTGGAAGACCCGGGCAGCGGCCGCGTGATGGAGGTGCACACCACCGAGCCGGCGATCCAGTTCTACTCGGGCAATTTCCTCGACGGCAGCTTGCTCGGCACGGGTGGCCAGCGCTACCGGCAGGGCGACGGCCTGTGCCTGGAAACCCAGCACAGCCCCGATTCACCGAACCGGCCCGATTGGCCGAGCACGGTGCTGCGGTCGGGCGAGCTCTACCGCAGCAGCACGCTGCACCGGTTCAGTGTCGAGGCTTAGGCAACGCTGAACAAGTCCCTCGCGGGCCGCGCGTGCCTGCTTTGGGCGGTCTGCTGCGTTGCAAATCCTCGCCATAGCACAAGCTATGGCTGTGGTTTGCGCCTTGCAGCCCATCCCAAACCAGGGCGCGCAGCCTCGCGGGGACTTATTCGGCGTTGCCTCAGCAGCCGAAATCGGCCCACACCGCCGCATGCTGCGAGGCGCAGCGCGCGGCGGTGCTGACGCCGGGAAACGGCCGTTCGTTGGCGATCGAGTTGTGTTGCAGATCAGGCAGGCCGCGGCGCTCGACGCCGGCCTCGCAGAACGTGGCCTTCAGCGCGTCCGACACCAGGATGTAGTCGCGCTGCTCGTTCTGGCGCAGATGGCAGGTCCAGCGGTCGTCGGGGATCGCGAACTGCAGCGCCAGCACGTCGGACAGGCCGTCCAGCTTCAGCAGCGGCGCCAGCGTCTGCGGTGCGTGCAGCGGCGAGTCGCCCAGGTCGCCCAGCACGGCGACGAGGTCGCGGCCGAGGTCGAAGCGCTGGGCCAGACATTGCGCCACCGCGGCGGCCTGGCGGCGGCGCAGGGCGTCGCCGCCGTTGCCGTCGACATCGGCGGCGTGGAAGTGGGTGATCAGCAGGTGCAGCGCCCGCCCGTCGGGCAGGGCCAGCTCGGCCTCGAGGCAGTCGCGCTCGAACAGAAGGCCGTGTGCGTCGTGGTCGAACAGGTGGCTGCGCAGGTTGGTGATCGGCAGCTTGCTCAGCAGGCCCACGCTGATGCCGCGCGGATCCTGGCTCTCGATCAGCATCGAGAAGGGGAAGCGACCGTTCAGGTGCATGCGGTTCACCGCGTCGATCGCCAGCCGGCTTTCCGCCTCGACCAGGCATTGCACATCGGCCTGGACGGCCCGCAGCACCTGGGCCTTGGCCTGGCGGCGCTCGTCGGAGATCGACACGCGCCGGTGGCGCACGCCGCCGGCGCTGTACTCGACATGGCGCGCCAGCGCCGCGACCTGCAGCTTGCGTGGTGGGTGGGGCAGGGCGGCCAGTCGGTCCAGCAGCTCGGTGCGGCGCGCGGGCTCGGCCAGGCTCAGCGCCCGGGCCCGGCTGAAGAGGTTCTCGCAGTTGAAGGTCGACAGCCGGATCTTCGTGGCCATGTGGCGCCGCGCGCTGAGGTGGCGGGTCCTGCAACCCACTGTGCCACTTCAGGCGCGACGGACCGTCCCCAGCCGAGGGGATGACGCGGGGCGGCGAAGGCCGCAGGCCCTAGTCGTCGGCCGAGGCGTCGTTGATGCGCTGCCAGTGCTGCGCCACCGAGCGGGCCAGCGTGGTGGCGTCCAGCCCGCCCAGCGGGCCGACCTGTTGGGCGACCGCATCCGCGTCGGCCCCGGTAATGGTGGCGTCGGCCACCGCGCCCAGCGCCAGCAATGCGCGCACCGCCTGCGGCCGCTGGGCCCAGCTGTCGCGGTCGTGCGGGCGTTCGCGCACGTAGTCGGCCACGTCGCCGGCCAGGCCCCAGGCCCGGCACAGCGACGAGCCCAGCACCTCGTGGCTGAGGCCGAAGGCGGCGGTTTCCTCGGCCAGCAGGCCGGTGAAATCGGCGCTGTTGGCGTGGCGGGCGAGCATGCCGGGGTAGTCGCCCGGCGCATGCAGGCACAGCACGGCCTGGCCGCTTTGCGCGAACAGGCCGGCCGATTGGGCGCGCCAGGCATGCAGGCTGAGCGAGACCGCGGTGCGGCCCATCAGCAGGCCGCGCATGCGGGCGGTGTCCCAGATGCGGGCCATGTCGGGCGAGGGCGGAAACTGCGTGCGCAGGCCGAGCTCGAGCGTGATCGCGGCGACCTCGCGCATGCCCAGGTAGAGCACCGCCTCGGCCACGGTTTCCACGCGCCGCAGCACGCCGAACATGGCCGAGTTGACGGTGCGCACGACGGCCGACGCGAGCGCCAGGTCGCCTTCGATCACTTCGGCCACCTCGGGGATCGAGGTGTCTTCGTTGCCCATCAGCTCGGAGAGCTTCAAGGTGGCGGCCGGGCTGGCCGGCAGCTCGATGTCGAGCTGGCGCAGGTTCGAGTCGGGGCGGGTGCTCATGCTGTTTATCCCTCAAATGAGGCGCAGGCCCGAAGGCCTGCGCGAGGAGTCGGTGACAGCGATGATGGCCGGAAAGCCCGCCCAGCACAAACCGGGTCGATCGGGGCGTGGCTTATCTCACGTCGGCCGGTGGCCCACCGTGGCGTGCAGCGCACGCCTTGACGGTCAGCGCACGGCGTGCAGGTCGCCCGAGCCGACCACGCGGCTGCTGACCTTGGGCGGGTTGCCGCTGTAGGCCACGTCGCCCGAGCCGGCGATCTGCACCGACAGGGCTTCGGCCGCGTGCACCCGCACGTCGCCCGAGCCGGCGATGTCGACGCTGACGCGCTTGGCCTGCAGGTCGGCGGCGTGCACGTCGCCTGAGCCGGCCAGGTTGTAGCTGGCGTCGTCGCACTTGCCCGTGACCCAGATGTCGCCCGAGCCGGCCAGGCGGGTGGTCAGCTTGCCGAGATCGGCGTTGTCCAGCCGCACGTCGCCCGAGCCGGCGAGCGAGAGCTCGAACAGGTCGCCCTTGATCGCGCTGACGTTCAGATCGCCACTGCCGCGCAGGTCGGCCTGCGTCAGCTTGGTGAATTCGACCGTCACGTTCAGCTCCGACTGGGTGCGGATGCCGGTGTTGGGCTTGAGCTTGACGATCAGCGTGTCGCCTTCGACCGTGGTGGTGATCAGCGGGGCGATGTTGTCGTCGGCCCGCACGGTGACGCCCGGGGCGCTGGCGGGGCGGGCGTTGACGGTGATGGCGCTGTCCAGCCGCAGCTTGCTGAACGGGCCGATCGCGCGCTTGTCGTCGATCACCTTGCCCGAGCCTTGCACGGCCTTGTTGAACATGCCGGTCTGGATCTCGATCGTGGCCGCCTGGGCTTGCGGGGCGGCCAAGCCGGCCAGCGTGACCAGCACGGTCATCAACGGGGCGATCAGCAGGGCGGCGGGCTTGGCGGTGCGGCGGTGTTGCATGTCGAACTCCTGTTCTGGGATGTTCGTGATGCTACGTTTGCCATTCCGGCGCGCCAGCGGGGCGCGACAGGCCGTCGATCGGGCGGCCTGAACCGCACGAGACGCGGACAGCCCGGCTCTGTTTCAGCCTGTTTCGGCCCCTGATTGCCACTGCCCGTCCACCAGCACTTGATGGGGGCCGAACTGGTTCTTGTAGGCCATCTTCGGGCTCTCGGCGATCCAGTAGCCCAGGTACAAGTGGGGCAGTTTCATCGCCTTGGTCTGCTCGATCTGCCACATCACGCAGTAGGTGCCGTAGCTGGCCTTCACGTCGGGGTCGTAGAAGGTGTAGACGGCCGACAGCCCGTCGCTGAGGATGTCGACGATCGCCACCATGCGCAGCTCGCCCAGGCCCGCGCCCTCGTCGGGCGGCGTCGGCTCGCGGAACTCGATCAAGCGCGAGTTGACGCGCGTCTGCAGCAGGAATTGGGTGTACTGGTCGACGCTGTCGTGGTCCATGCCGCCGCCTGCGTGGCGGCCGGCCTGGTAGCGCAGGTAGAGCTGGTAGTGCTCGGGCACGAAACCGAGCCGCATCACGCGGGTCTTCAGGCCCCGGTGGGCGGCCCAGGCGCGGCGCTGGCTGCGGGTGGGCTGGAAGGTCGCGACCGGCACGCGCAAGGGCTTGCAGGCGTGGCAGTTGTCGCAATAGGGCCGGTAGGTGAACATGCCGCTGCGGCGAAAACCGCAGGCCACCAGTGCCGAGTACGCCTCGGCATGGATCAGATGGCCGGGGGTGGCCACTTGCGAGCGGGCCATGCGGTCCGGCAGGTAACTGCACGGATAAGGCGCCGTCGCGTAGAACTGGAGCGACGCAAACGGAAGCTCTTTCGGGTGGGTCACGGGGGGTTATCGGCAGCGGGTCCGTCTGACATGAGCTGAAAACGCGCCCAGCAGGCTGAATCATAGGCCCAGCGCCGGGGGGCTGGCTCGGCCACGGCCGTGCGCAAATGGGCTTCGAACGCGGCCCGCGGGATCGGCCGCGCGCCCAGGCTGGCCAGGTGGCGGGTTTGCTGCTGGCAGTCGATCAGCGCGATGCCCTCGGCGCGGCAGAACGCCACCAGCGCGGCCAGCGCGAGCTTGGACGCATCGGTGCGGCGGGCGAACATCGACTCGCCATAGAACATGCGGCCGAGGTTCACGCCGTACAAGCCCCCCACCAACGCCCCGTCGACCCAGGTTTCCACGCTGTGCACGACGCCGGCCTGGGCCAGGCGGACGTAGGCCTCGACCATCTCGGGCACGATCCAGGTGCCGTCCTGGCCCTCGCGCGGCGCACCGGCACAGGCCTTGATCACCGCCGGCGTGTCACCGTCGAAGCGGAACTCGCAGCCGGGCGTGCGCAGAAAGCGCTGCAGCGTCTTGCGCAGCGAGCGCGAGAGCTTGAACTCGGCCACCGGCAGCACCATGCGCGGGTCGGTGGTCCACCACAGCAGCGGCTGGCCTTCGCCATACCAGGGGAAGATGCCGTGGCGGTAGGCATCGACCAAGCGCGCCGGGCTGAGATCGCCGCCGGCCGCCAGCAGGCCCGGCGCATCGGTCTCGGGGCCGAGCGCCCGCGTAGTCGGCGGGAAGGGCATGTCGCCATGCAGCCAGGGCAGTTGCATGGCGACCAAGCATAGCGACCCCGCGCCGAAACGCTGGGCCTCTCAGGCCTTTTTGAGCAAAGCGGTGTCGATTGGCAAGCTGCGGATGCGTTGGCCGGTGGCGGCGAAGATCGCATTGGCCACCGCCGGCGCGATCGGCGGCGTGCCGGGCTCGCCGATGCCGCCGGGCCCCTCGGTGCTGTGCAGGATGTGCACCTCGACCTTGGGCATCTCGTTCATCCGCAGCACCGGGTACTGGTGGAAGTTGCCCTGCTCGACGCGGCCGTCCTTGAAGCTGATCTTGCCGTACAGCGCGGCCGACAGGCCGTAGACGATGGCGCCTTCGATCTGGCGCGCGATCGTCAGCGGGTTGACCGTCATGCCGCAGTCGACCGCGGCCACCACGCGGTGCACCTTGGGCGTGCCGTCTGCCGCCACCGACACCTCGGCCACCTCGGCCACGTAGCTGCCGAAGCTCTGTGCCACCGCGATGCCGCGGTGCACCCCGGCCGGCAGCGGGCCGCCCCAGCCGGCCTTCTGCGCGGCCAGCTCGAGCACGGCCTTGTAGCGCGGCTGCTTGCCGAGCAGGCTGCGGCGGAACTCGAACGGGTCTTTCTTCGCCGCGGCGGCCATCTCGTCGATGAAGCTCTCGATGAAGAAGATGTTTTGCGAGTGACCGACCGAGCGCCAGAACCAGACCTGAGGCCCGGGCTCGACGCGGCCATAGGCGATGCGCGAGTTGGCGATGTCGTAGGGGTTGTCTTCGATGCCTTCGAGCGCGAACTGGTCGACGCCGCTGTCGGGGATCTTCATGAAGCCCGACGCCGCCATGATCGACGGCGAGCCGACGTCGATCCTCAATAACGTGGGCCGGCCTTGCGCGTCCAGCGCGCCTTCGAACTTGGCGATCGAGGCCGGCCGGTAGAAGCCGGCAGCCATGTCGTCTTCACGCGTGTAGATCAGCTTGACGGGCTTGCCCGAGATCTTGGACAGCAGCGTCGCGTCGATCGTGAAGTCCGGGGCGAAGCGCCGGCCGAAGCCGCCGCCGAGCAGCATCGTGTTGACCTTCACCTTGGCCGGCGTGACCTGCGCCACCTGGCCGAGGATGCCTTGTGCCGGCCCCTGGCTTTGCGTGCCGGCCCAGATCTCGACTTCGTTACCGCGCACCCAGGCCGTGCAGTTCATCGGCTCCATGCAGGCATGGGCGAGGTAGGGCGCCTCGTAGACGGCGTCCAGCGTCTGCGCGCTGTTGGCGTGGGCGTCCTTCAGGTTGCCTTCGTCCTTGGCGATGGCCGAGGCGTTGTTGGCAGCGTCGAGCAGGGCGCCGGACACGGTGGCCGAGTTCAACGTTGCCAGGGGGCCCAGGTCCCAGGTGACTTCCAGCGCGTCGCGCCCTTGCTTGGCGGCCCAGTAGCCGGTGGCCAGCACCGCGACACCCGACGGCAGCGGGATGACCTGCTGCACGCCCTTGACGGCCTTGGCCTTGGCATCGTTGACCGCTGTGGCCTTGGCGCCGGGCTGCGGCGCGCGTGCCATCACCGCCACCAGCATGCCGGGCAGTTGCGCGTCGATGCCGAACTTGGCCGTGCCGTTGATCTTGGCGGCGGTATCCAGCCGCTTGGTCGGCTTGCCGAGGATCTTGAAGGCCTTCGCGTCCTTCAGCTTGGGCGTGGCCGGCACGGGCTGCTTGGCCGCGGCGGCCACCAACTGGCCGTAGCTGAGCTTCTTGCCACTGCTGTGGATGACCTGGCCCAGCTCGGTGCGGCACTGGTCGGCGCTGACGCCCCATTGCGCGGCGGCGGCGGCCACGAGCATTTCGCGCGCGGCCGCGCCGGCCTTGCGCATCGGCTCCCAGTGGGCGCGCACGGTGGTCGAGCCGCCGGTGGCCTGCATGCCGAACATCGGGTTGTTGTAGGCGGCGTCGACCGGGGCCTGCTCGACGCCGACTTTCTTCCAGTCGGCATCGAGCTCTTCGGCCACCAGCATCGGGATCGCGGTCAACACGCCCTGGCCCATCTCGGCCGAGCCGCAGACGACGGTGACCCGGTCATCGGGCGTGATGCGCAGGTAAGCGTTGGGGGCGAAGGCGCCGGCCGGTGCCGGGGCCACTGCGGCGCGGCCGGATTGCGGCAGCGAGAAGCCGATGACCAGTGACGTGGCGGCCGAGGCCTGCAGGAACTCGCGGCGGGTGGGGGCGTCGGCGCCTGCCGGGCCGCCCCAAAGGCGCCGACCCCCTCGGGGGGCAGCTTGCGAAGCTAGCTTGGGGGCTTGTTTCATGTCACACCCCCTTCGCCAGGTGACCGGCCGCGTCGTGGATCGCCGCACGGACCTGGTTGTAGGTGCCGCAGCGGCAGATGTTGCCGCTCATCGCGTCGTCGATGTCGGTGTCTTTCGGGCTCTTGTTCTTGGCCAGCAGCGCACACGCGCTCATGATCTGGCCCGACTGGCAGTAGCCGCATTGCGGCACATCGACGGTGGCCCAGGCCGCTTGCACCACCTTGCCGGTGGGCGTGGCGCCGACGCCTTCGATGGTGGTGACCTTCTTGCCCGCGGCCATCGACAGTGGTGTCGAGCACGAGCGCACGGGTTGCCCGTCCAGGTGCACGGTGCAGGCCCCGCACAGCGCCATGCCGCAGCCGAACTTGGTGCCGGTGAGTTGAAGATCCTCTCGCAGCACCCACAGCAACGGGCTGTCGGGCGCCGCGTCCACCGTTACTTTCTTTCCGTTCACGGTCAAGGTCGTCATCTCGTCTCCTTTGGCTGGGCTCGGGGGGAAGCGCGGGGAACGATACGAAGTCGGGCAGGGCGCGTCAAAAGGTTTTGCAATCCCCGGCGCCGGTGCTCGCCTATGCCGGCGGGCGCAAGCGGTGGCGGGCCGCCTGCGGTAGTGCGGGCGGTGCAGGCCCTGCGCTCGCCAGGCCCGGCCGCCGACATGAAAAAGGGCCGGCAAGAGCCGGCCCCTGTGATGGTTGGGAGTGAAAGCTTCAGCTGCCGCTGGCGGCCGATGCCGCCGGCATGGCCGAGGGCGCCGCCTCGGACGCCGGCATGCTGGTCGCAGCGGGCGCCGCCGAGGCCGCCGGCGCCACCACGGCCGGCTGGTCGGCGGCGTGGCTGGTGCTCGCGGCGACGGGCAGGAGCGGCACGATCAGCAGCGCCACGATGTTGATGATCTTGATCAGCGGGTTGACGGCCGGGCCGGCGGTGTCCTTGTAGGGGTCGCCCACGGTGTCGCCGGTGACCGCGGCCTTGTGGGCATCGCCGCCCTTCTTGTGCAACGTGCCGTTGGCATCGGTGAAGCCTTCTTCGATCAGCTTCTTCGCGTTGTCCCAGGCGCCGCCGCCGGTGCACATCGAGATGCCGACGAACAAGCCGGTGACGATGGTGCCCATCAGCAACCCGCCCAGCGCGGCCGGGCCGAGCAGCAGGCCCACCAGGATCGGGGCGACCACCGGCAGCAGCGACGGCACGATCATTTCCTTGATCGCCGCGGTGGTCAGCATGTCGACCGCTGCGCTGTAGTCGGGCTTGCGCTTGTTGGCCATGATCTGGCCGTCGGCGAACTGCTTGCGCACCTCTACCACCACCGCGCCTGCGGCACGGCCCACCGCTTCCATCGCCATCGCGCCGAAGAGGTAAGGGATCAGGCCGCCGATGAACAAGCCGACGATGACCTTGTGGTCCGACAGGTCGAAGGTCAGGTGCATGCCCCGCGCTTCGAGGGCGTGGGTGTAGTCGGCAAACAGCACCAGCGCGGCCAGGCCGGCCGAGCCGATCGCGTAGCCCTTGGTGACGGCCTTGGTGGTGTTGCCCACGGCGTCCAGCGGGTCGGTGATGTCACGCACGCTGTCGGGCAACTCGGCCATCTCGGCAATGCCGCCGGCGTTGTCGGTGATCGGGCCATACGCGTCCAGCGCTACCACGATGCCGGCCATGCTCAGCATCGAGGTCGCGCCGATGGCGATGCCGTACAGGCCGGCCATCGCGTAGGCCGCATAGATCGCGGCGCAGATGAAGACCACCGGGAAGGCGGTCGAGCGCATGCTCACGCCCAGGCCGGCGATGATGTTCGTGCCGTGGCCGGTGGTCGAGGCTTGCGCGATGTGCTGCACCGGGCTGAACTGGGTGCCGGTGTAGAACTCGGTGATCCACACCATCGCCGCCGTCAGCACCAGGCCGATCACGCACGAGCCGAACAGCGACATCGCGTTGACGCTGCCGCCGTTGCTCAAGGTCACCGGCGTCGGGAACATCGCCGTGGTGACGAAGTAGAAGGCGATCAGCGACAGCACGCCGGCGACGATCAGGCCCTTGTAGAGCGCCGGCATCACGTTCTTCATGCCCGGCGAGGCCTTGACGAAGGCGCAGCCGATGATCGACGCGATGATCGACACGCCACCCAGCAGCAGCGGGTAGACCACTGCGCTGACGGTGGCGCCGGTGACCATCAGCGCGCCGAGCGCCATCGTCGCGATCAGCGTGACCGCGTAGGTCTCGAACAGGTCGGCCGCCATGCCGGCGCAGTCGCCGACGTTGTCGCCCACGTTGTCGGCGATCACCGCAGGGTTGCGCGGGTCGTCTTCGGGGATGCCGGCTTCGACCTTGCCCACCAGGTCGGCGCCGACGTCGGCGCCCTTGGTGAAGATGCCGCCGCCCAGGCGCGCGAAGATCGAGATCAGCGACGAGCCGAAGGCCAAGCCCAGCAGCGGCTTCAGCGTGGTCGAGTCGACGTTGCTGCCGCCGGTGAGAAACCAGAAGAAGCCGCCGACGCCCAGCAGGCCCAGGCCCACCACCAGCATGCCGGTGATCGCGCCGCCCTTGAAGGCCACGTTCAACGCCGGGCCAATGCCTTGCGTGGCGGCTTGCGCGGTGCGCACGTTGGCGCGCACCGACACGTTCATGCCGATGAAGCCGCAAGCCCCCGACAGGACCGCGCCGATGACGAAACCGATGGCGGTCTTCGTGTCAAGAAAGAAGAAGATCAGTATCGCCAGTACCACACCGACGATCGCGATGGTCTTGTACTGTCTGGCCAGATAGGCGGCGGCGCCTTGCTGCACAGCCCCCGCAATTTCTTGCATGCGGGCATTGCCCGCGTCCTGGCCCAAGATCCAGCTGCGCTGGATGAAGCCATAAAGCACAGCCGCGAGGCCGCACGCCAGCGCCACATACAGCGCCATGGTGGTCGATATCAAAGGGTTCTCCTTCCGCTCACTGACACTTACTTGGTGCGTTGCGCCCGCAAGGCCGGGGGCATGCTTTTGGCTACCCGAAAGGGCGCGCGACGATGCTAAGGGGAAGCTTCTGCGGCCCGGCATGGTGTTTTCCTGCGGTGCAGCATGGGCGGCGGCCAGTGTCTTCAAGCCGCACGCAAAGGGCAAGGCCGCTGTCAGCAGCCTTCGTAGAATCGGGGTTTTCCCGCTCAACAGCCACTTTTCCGAGAACACCATGAGCCTGCACAACGTGACCCCCGGCGCCAACGCGCCCGACGAGTTCAACGTGATCATCGAGATCCCGATGAATGCCGACCCGATCAAGTACGAAGTGGACGAAGACAGCGGCGCCTTGTTCGTCGACCGCTTCATGGCCACCTCGATGCACTACCCGTGCAACTACGGCTACATCCCGCAGACGCTGGCCGACGATGGCGACCCGGTCGACGTGCTGGTGATCACGCCGGTGCCGCTGATCCCGGGCGTGGTCGTCACCTGCCGCCCGCTGGGCATGCTGCGCATGGATGACGAAGCCGGCGGCGACAACAAGCTGCTGGCCGTGCCGATCGACAAGATCCTGTCGATCTACTCGCAATGGCAGAAGCCGGAAGACCTGAACCCGCTGCGCCTGAAGACCATCCAGCACTTCTTCGAGCACTACAAAGACCTCGAAGCCGGCAAGTGGGTCAAGGTGCTGGGCTGGGAAGGCAAGGACGCTGCGCTCGAAGAAGTGCGCACCGGCCAGGCCAACTGGAAGACCAAGCACGCCTGATGTTTGTCAGCCCCAAGGTCCGGGCGATGCCCGGCCCGCCCCCGAGGGGATCAAGGACCTCGGGAGCGGCCCTTCGGTCCTTGACCGGCAGGGCGCCGGAGCGCCGTTTGCCTTGAGGTATCGTCCGCGCTGGCGTGCCACCTGATGGAGGTGGCCGCGGCGTCATACCGCAACGCCGCCTACGGGCGGCGTTTGTTTTGTGGCGCCGGAGTTCTCGATCAGGAGTCGAACCGATGCGCAAGATCCCGTCCGGGTGGTTGATCGCGGCCAGCGCCATGCTGGCCTGCTCGGCCCAAGCCGCCCCCGCCCGCAAGCCGCAACCCAAGACGCCGCCGCGCGGCAAGCCCGCCGCCACCGCGCCGGCCGCCCCCGCGGGCGCCACGCTGCAACCGGTGCGCAGCGTCGAGGGCATCGTCGAGTACAAGCTGCCTAACGGCCTGCAGGTGCTGCTGGCACCCGACGACGCGAAGCCCACCACCACCGTCAACCTGACCTACCGGGTCGGTTCGCGGCAAGAAAACTACGGCGAGACAGGCATGGCCCACTTGCTGGAGCACCTGCTGTTCAAGGGCTCGCCGAAATACCCCAAGGCCTGGGCCGAGTTCACCAAGCGTGGCCTGCGCGCCAACGGCAGCACCTGGCTGGACCGCACCAACTACTTCGCCAGCTTTACCGCCAACGAAGACAACCTGCGCTGGTACCTCGGCTGGCAGGCCGACGCGATGGTCAACAGCTTCATCGCGCGGCGTGACCTGGACACCGAGATGACGGTGGTGCGCAACGAGATGGAGATGGGCGAGAACAACCCATCGCGCATCTTGTTCGAGAAGACGCTGGCGATGATGTTCCAGTGGCACAACTACGGCCACGACACGATCGGCGCGCGCGCCGACGTCGAGAACGTCGACATCGGCCGCTTGCAGGCCTTCTATCACCAGTACTACCAGCCCGACAACGCCACGCTGATCATCAGCGGCAAGTTCGACCCGGCCAAGGTGGTGGCCTGGGTGCAGGCCGAGTTCAGCAAGATCCCGGCGCCCAAGCGCACGCTGCCGCACCTGTACACGATCGACCCGGTGCAAGACGGCGAACGCGCGATCACGCTGCGCCGCAACGGCGGCGTGCCGCTGCAGTTCGCGGCCTACCACGTGCCGCCCGGCGCGCACCCGGACACCGCGGCCGTCGAGTTGCTGGGCCTGGTGATGAGCGATGTGCCGTCGGGCCGGCTGCACAAGAAGCTGGTCGAAGGTCAATTGGCAGCCAACGTGTTTTCGTGGAACGCCGCGCTGGCCGACCCGGGCTTCGCGCTCTTCGGCGCGCAGCTGGCCCCGGGCCAGGACGCCGACAAGGCGCGCGACGCATTGCTGGCGACGCTCGAATCGGTCACCGCGCAGCCCATCACCGAAGAAGAGGTCAACCGTGCACGCGCCAAATGGCTGAAGGACTGGGACCTGCGCTTCTCGGACCCGGAGACCGTCGGCGTGGCTTTGTCAGAGACGGTGGCCCAGGGCGACTGGCGCTTGTTCTTCCTGCTGCGTGACCGGATCAAGACCGTGACCGCGGCGGACCTGAACCGCGTGGCAACCGAGCGCTTCCTGCGCGACAACCGCACGCTCGCCACCTACGTGCCGACCGACAAGCCGGCGCGTGCCCCCAAGCCCGCCAACGTCGACGTGGCCGAGGAGCTGAAGAGCTTCAAGCCGGTGGAAACGATGGCCAAGGTCGAGGCCTTCGATGCTTCGCCGGCCAACATCGAGGCGTGCACGCAGCGCTTCGAGGTGGCGCCGGGGCTGAAGGTGTCGCTGCTGCCGAAGGCCACGCGGGGCGATGTGGTCAACGCGCAGATCTCGCTGCGCATGGGCGACGAAGACAGCCTGAAAGGCCAGTCGACCACCGCCGAGCTGCTGGGCGCGATGCTCGACAAGGGCACCGCGAAGATGAGCCGCCAGCAGTTGCAAGACCGCATGACGGCGCTGAAGGCCGAGATCGGGTTCGGCGGCTCGGCCGACAACCTGATGGCCAACATCCTGACCACACGCGAGAACCTGCCGGCGGTGATCGACCTGGTCGCCCAGATGCTGCGTGAGCCGACCTTCCCGGCCGACGGCTTGGACGAAGTGCGGCGGCAGATCATCTCGAGCGTCGAGCAAAGCCGCAAGGAGCCCGAGGCGATCGTCGAGGACGCCCTCGACCGCCATGGCAACCCGTACCCGAAGGGCGATGTGCGCTACGCACGCAGCTTCGACGAGACGGTGGCCGAGGTCAACGCGGCGACCGTGGCGCAGATCAAGGCCTTCCACCAGCGCTTCCTGGGCGCCGGCCGCGCGCAGTTCGCCGCGGTGGGCTCGATGGACGTGCCGGCCGTGCGCGCCGCGCTCGAGAAGGCGTTTGGGGGCTGGGCACAGTCGGCGGCCGTCAAGCGTGTGCCGCACCCGCTGGTGGCTGCGCCCGCCGCTCGCCTGGCCTTCGAGACGCCGGACAAGCAGAACGCGACGATGGTCGTGCGCCTGCCGCTGCCGCTGAAAGAGCTGGACCCGGACCAGGCGCCACTGATGGTGGCCAACTTCGCCTTCGGCAGCGGCGGCAACTCGCGCCTGTGGAAGCGCATCCGCGAGGCCGAGGGCCTGAGCTACGACGTGCGCAGCGGCCTGGCCTGGAACGCCGAAGACGCCAACACCGGCTGGCAGGCCAGCGCGATCTTCGCGCCGCAAAACCGCGCGAAGGTCGAAGCGGCGTTCAAGGAGGAGGCCGAGAAGTCGATCAAGACCGGCTTCACCGCCGACGAGATCGCACAGGCCAAGTCCGGCTTGCTGAACTACCGCCGCCTTTCGCGCGCGCAAGACGGCAACCTCGCCGGCGGCCTGGTGAACAACGACTACCTGGGCCGCAAGTTCACGGTGGCGCAGCAGCTGGACGACGCGATCGCGGCGGTGACGCCCGAGCAGGCGACGGCCGCGTGGCGCAAGTACATCGACCCGCAGCGCTTCGTCAGCGCGGTGGCGGGCGATTTCAAAGGCAAGTGACGGCCGGGGCTGCGGTCACGGCGGCGGGCCCGGCTCGCCGCCGGCCCGTGCCTTGAACGGGTCGCGCTCGCGCAGCTCGTCCATGTAGGCGGCCACGCCGGCGCCCTCGCGCGCGAGGAAATCCTCGACCGCCTGGGCGAACTGCGGGTGCGCCAGCCAATGCGCTGATCGCGTCGGCGTCGGCGTCAAGCCGCGCGCCATCTTGTGCTCGCCTTGCGCCCCGCCCTCGAAGCAGCGGTAGCGCTGCTCGATGCACCACTGCAACGGCTGGTAGTAGCAGGCCTCGAAGTGCAGGAAGGGCACGGCCTCGGTGGCGCCCCAGTAGCGGCCCCAGGCCCAGCCACGCGCCGGGTCGATCGCCACCAGCGAGGCGGCGATCGGCCGGCCCTCGCGCTGCGCGATGAACATCAGCCAGTGCTGCGGCAGCTCGCGCGCGACGCGTTGGAAGAACTTCAGGTTCAGGTAGGGCGTCGAGCCGTGCGCGCGGTAGGTCAGGCTGTAGCAGCGGTGAAAGAAGCGCCAGTCGGCCTCGGTGATCGCGGCGCCTTCACGCACCTCGAAGGTGATGCCGGCCTCGGCCACGCGGCGGCGCTCTTGCTGGATCTTCTTGCGCTTCTCGCGCTGCAGCGCGGCCAGAAAGTCTGCGAAATCGGTGTAGGGCAGGTCGACCCGGTTGCGCCAGTGGAACTGCACGCCGTGGCGGATCATCCAGCCATCGGCGTCGGCGGCCTCGAAGTCGTCGTCGTTGCCGAACAGCAGGTGGGCCGATGACCACTCGTTGCGCATCGCCAGGCTGCGCAGTGCGCGCATCAAGGTCAGCCGGTCGGTGGCGTTGCGCGCCAGCAGGCGCGGGCCCGGCACCGGGGTGAAGGGCACCGCCGCCAGCAGCTTGGGGTAGTAGTCCAGGCCGTGGCGCTGGTAGGCGTCGGCCCAGGCCCAGTCGAACACGTATTCGCCGTAGGAGTGCGACTTCAGGTAGGCGGCAACGGCGCCAGCGAGGCGATGGCCGTGATGCAGCGTGATGAAGGCCGGCGACCAGCCCGAGTCGCCCGAGGCACAGCCGGTCTGGTGCAGGGCCAGCAAGAACTCGTGTCGCAGGAAGGGCAGGGGGTCGGGCTGCGCCGCAAGCAGCTCGTTCCATTCGGACGCCGCGATGTCGGCCGGGTCACCGTGGACCCGAATGACATAATCGATTGCTCCGCTTTCTGTATCGCTCATGCGCAGCCCGGACTCCGTCTCAGGCACCGTCTTGGTGGCATTGGCCCAGATCAACGCGACGGTGGGCGATCTGGCCGGCAACGCGCGCCTGATGGCCGCCGCGGCCCGCGAAGCCTACGCGCAGGGTGCCCGCCTGGTGCTCGCGCCCGAGCTGGCCCTGACCGGGTACCCGCCCGAAGACCTGCTGCTGCGCCCCGCGTTCTTGCACGCCTGTGAGCTGCAGCTGGCGGCCTTGGCCACCGAGCTGGCGGATTGCGCGGGCTTGCATCTGATCGTCGGTCATCCGTTGTCTTGGGGTGATGCGCACGATCTTAGGTCGAAGTCCTATTCCCTGCCGCGGCGCTTCAATGCGGCCTCGGTGCTGGCAGGCGGGCGCGTCCAGGCCACCTACTGCAAGCGCGAGCTGCCCAACTACCAGGTGTTCGACGAGCGGCGCTATTTCGTGTCGGGCCGCGACGCCGGCCGCGGCCCGGTGGTGATTGATGTGCAGGGCGTGCGCTTCGGCATCCTGATCTGCGAAGACGCCTGGTTCGACGAGCCGGCCGAATCGGCCTGCCAGGCCGGGGCCGAGGTGCTGTGCGTGCTGAATGCATCGCCTTTCCACCTCGACAAGCACGACGAGCGCGAAAAGCGCATGGCCGCGCGGGCCAAGGCCTGCGGCGTGCCGCTGCTGTACTCGCACTTGGTGGGCGGGCAGGACGAGGTGGTATTCGACGGTGCCTCGTTCGCGGTCGACGCGCAGGGCGCGGTGCAGGCGCGTGCCCCGATGTTCGCGTCGGCCACCTTGATGGTCGAGGTGGGGGCCGATGGTTCTGCCAAGGGCGAGATCGCGCCGGTGCCGTCGGTCGAGGCGCAGGCCTGGGGTGCGCTGGTGATGGGCGTGCGCGACTACCTCGGCAAGAACGGTTTCCCCGGCGCAATCATCGGCCTGTCCGGCGGCATCGATTCGGCGCTGGTGCTGGCGATCGCGGTCGATGCGCTCGGCGCCGACAAGGTGCGCTGCGTGATGATGCCGTCGCCCTACACGGCCGACATCTCGTGGCTCGATTCGCGCGAGATGGTGGCCAGGCTGGGCGTGCGCTACGACGAGATCGGCATCACGCCGATGTTCGATGCGTTCCGCGGCGCGCTGGCCGAGCAGTTCGCCGGGCTGGCCGAAGACGCGACCGAAGAGAACATCCAGGCCCGCGTGCGCGGCACGCTGCTGATGGCCTTGTCGAACAAGACCGGCGCGATCGTGCTGACCACTGGCAACAAGAGCGAGATGGCGACCGGCTACTGCACGCTGTATGGCGACATGGCCGGCGGCTTTGCGGTCATCAAAGATGTGGCCAAGACGCTGGTCTACCGCCTGGCGGTGTGGAAGAACCAGCAGCCGAACCTGCGCGCCGATGGCTCGATCGGCCCGGTGGTCCCCGAGCGCATCATCACGCGCCCGCCGTCGGCCGAGTTGCGGCCAGACCAGAAAGACCAGGACAGCCTGCCGCCTTACGACGTGCTGGACGCGATCCTCGCCCGCTACATGGAGGACAACCAGGGCATCGAAGAGATCGTGGCCGCGGGGTTCGACCGCGCTGACGTCGAACGAGTGACCCGGCTGATCAAGATCAACGAGTACAAGCGACGCCAGGCGCCGGTCGGCATCCGCATCACCCACCGGGCGTTCGGCAGGGATTGGCGATACCCGATCACGTCGAAGTTCCGTGCTTAAATCGAACCGAACCAGACTCTTTCCCCACGGAGGCCACCCATGAAACAGATCACCGCCATCATCAAGCCGTTCAAGCTGGAGGAAGTGCGCGAGGCGCTGGCCGAGGTCGGGGTGTCGGGCTTGACGGTGACGGAAGTCAAGGGTTTCGGCCGGCAAAAAGGCCACACCGAGCTGTACCGCGGCGCCGAGTACGTGGTCGACTTCCTGCCCAAGGTGAAGGTTGAGGTGGTGGTGCGCGATGCCGACGTCGACCGCGCGATCGAATCGATCGTCAAGGCTGCCAAGACCGGCAAGATCGGCGACGGCAAGATCTTCGTGACGGCCGTTGAACAAGTCGTTCGCATTCGCACCGGCGAGACCGACGAATCAGCTGTATAGGGCCCCCACGCCCCCCCCGGAGCTGCCCCCCAAGGGGGCTCGCGCAGCGGACCGGCAAAGCCGGATCCACGCACGCCACTTGTAAGGGGCGGCGCTGCGCGCGCCCCGTCGGCCACACAGACCCGGAGGGTTAGATCCGACTGAAATCTTCGGATTGCGTTGCTCGGCTCGCCTCGGCGGCCAGCTGATCCAGCAGGGCCGCCGGGTCAATGTGCACGGTCAGCATCGATTGCTGATGCTGGTCGACAAACCCGGCCTGCTGGGTGTGGGCCATGAAGGCCAGCAGCGGGTCGTAGAAGCCATCGACGTTGAGCAGGCCGATCGGTTGGTCGTGGTAGCCGAGGTGGCGCCAGGTCCAGACTTCGAACAACTCCTCGAAGGTGCCGATGCCGCCGGGCAGCGCCACGAACACGTCGGCCAGTTCGGCCATCAACTTCTTGCGCTCGTGCATCGTCGGCACGACGTGCAACTCGGTCAGGCCGCGGTGGCCGACCTCGAGGTTGACCAGCAGCTCGGGGATCACGCCCACGGCTTCAGCGCCGGCGGCCATGGCCGCATCGGCGGTCGCGCCCATCAGGCCGACATTGCCGCCGCCGTAGACCATGCGCCAGCCGCGCCGGCCGATCTCGCGGCCGAGGGCTTGCGCGGCGGCCAGGTAGGCCGGCGAGCTGCCGAAACGTGAGCCGCAGTAGACGCAGACGCTGAGCGGGGTCTTCTTCATGCGGCAAAGCGGGCCCACAAGGCCGCGCCCCAGACACCCACGCACATCATCAACGCCATCCACACGGCGGCGCTGGCCACGTCTTTGGCCCGGCCGGACAGTTCGTGGCGTTCGGGGCCGATGCGGTCGATCGCAGCCTCGACCGCCGAGTTCAACAGCTCGACGATCATCAGCAGCCAGACGCACCCGGCCAACAGGGCCACCTCGACCCAGCTGCGCCCGAGCCAGAAGGCCAGCGGCACCAGCACGACGGCGAGCGCGGTTTCTTGCCGAAACGCCCGCTCGCCCTGGTAGGCCAGGCGCAGGCCGCGCATCGAGTTGATCCAGGCGTGACGCAGGCGGCTGAGGCCGCCCAAGGTCTTGGGCGCCGGGGATGTGGAAGGGGCAGTGCTCATCGGGCCCGATTTTGACAGGCGGCCGATCGCCTGCCGCGTCAGGCCGCGGGCTTCTTGGCCGGGCGGGCGTCGACCAGCCGGGTGCCGCAGACCACGTCGTGCCAGAACTGGCGTTGCGGGTGCAGGCGGGCGAGGGCGGCATAGGCCGCGACACCGGCGAACAGGATGCCGAAGATGGCGGCGCCGCTCTTCAGCCCTGACAGGTGAGCGGCCAGCAGCGCTGGCGCGAACCAGAGCCACGCGAGCAGGTAGCGCACGGCCGCGCGCGCCTGAGACACCGCTTGGCCGCGGGCGTCGAGCAGCTTGATGTGCCAGGCTTTCATGGCCACCGTCTGTCCGCCGCGCGACCAGAACCAGATGAAGTAGATGCCGAGCACGACGAACAGGAAGATCTGCAGGCCGAGCGTGCCCTGCAACGCGTGCCGCATCTGCGTCAGTGCCGAATAGAGGTAGCCCGCGATCATGAGCACACCGAACAGCAGCACGCCCTCATAGACGAAGGCGGCCATGCGGCGTGACAGCGCAGGCGCCGTCAGATCGGGGGCAGGCGAAAGGGGCTCGCCTGCAGATGAGGGCGCGACGCTCACCGCGCCGACGACGGGGCGACGGCCGGCGCAGGGGCTGCCGGCGTCGGCGTCAACCGGGCCGACTTGACCGGCGGCGGCAGCGCGGCGCCCGGCTTTGGCAACAAGGTGGTCCTGTCGACCTGCTTCGGCGTGGCCGCGATCTTCGGCTGGCCGGGTTGCTGGTGCAGCGGCGGCCGGGGCGTGGCAGTGACCAGCGACGTGGTCGCGCCCCGGTTGGCCTGAACGACGGTCGGTGCGACCGGCCTGGGCAGCTGCGTGTTGCTGCGGGCCGGTGCGACGAGGTTCGACTTGGGGGCCTGCGCATCGACCGGCGCGTTGCGCAAGGCCATGGCCGGGCTGCGCGGCTGGCTCTGGACCGGGCTGGGCTTGGCGCGGGCTGCCAGGGCGGCGCGCTCTTCGGCGGGCAGTGCCTGGTAGGCCTCCCAGCGGGCCTGCCGGTCTTGCGGGGCCACCTGCTTGGACTGCTGGTAATTCACGCGGGCTTCGCTGCGCTGCGAGGGCGACAGCCTCGCCCATTCGGTCATCCGCTCGCGAACCCGCTCCTGGCGCTGCGGCGGCATCGTGCCGAAGCGGGAAGCCACCTCGAGCCATTTTTCTTTGCGACTGGCGTCCAGGTTGTCCCAGTCGCCGCGCAAGGGGGTCAACGCCTTCTGCTGCGCCGGCGACAGCTGCGACCACGACGGCCCGGTTGGCGCTGGCGGCGCTGCCAGCACGGGCAGCGCCAGCCCGAGCAGCAAGGCCAGGGCAGCGACCGGTCGGCCGGCAAGGGGGAAGGGGCGGCGCGGGCTCACGTCAGCGGGTTATTGGGGAGCGTCTTGCTTGAGGAATTCGACAAAACCGGCGTCGCTGTAGGCGTCGGGCGGCAGTTCGTCGGCCAGCAAGGCCGTGTCGACATCGGCGGCGGCTTCGATCTGCTGGCGGTCGTGCCATTCGTCGATCGCGATCAGGCCGGCGATCAGCACCACCAGCGGCATCACCGAGGCGAAGCGGAACAGCCAGCCGGGCTGGCGGCCCAGCAAGGCGCTGCGGCCTTTGCCGACCACCACCTCGGACGGCGCCGAGGCCGCGGCAGGCGCCATGCGCGCCGCCCGCGCGCGCGCCACCGCCTGCTCGCGGGCCACGCGCAGGCGCTCGGACACGTCGTGGGGCGTGCGCTGAGCCTGCTCGTTGAGCAGCGCCCCGATGCGCAGGCCGAAGCGCGCCTCAATGCTGGCGGCGTCGGCAGACGAATGGGTGGTGGTGCTGTTCATGGCGCGATTCCCTTGGCTTTGAGCGATTTCGCCAGCGCATGAACAGCCCGTGAGCAATGCGTTTTCACGCTGCCTTCGGAGCAACCCATGACCGTGGCGGTTTCTGCAACATCCAGTTCTTCCCAGTAACGAAGCAGGAAGGCTTCGCGTTGACGGCCGGGCAGCAGGGCAATCTCTTTCTCTATTAGAAGCAATATCTGTTCCCGTCCGACCGTGTCTGCGGCGCTCTCGGCGCCCAGCGAGCCCTCGACCGTGGCCAGCAGTTCAAGCAAGTCGAAATCGGAATCTTCGTCGCCACCGTCGAAGTCCGACAGGTTGGTCATGACGGCATTGCGCACTTTTTGGCGCCGGAACCAGTCCATCGTCGCGTTCGACAGGATGCGCTGGAACACCAGGGGCAGTTCGGCCGCCGGCCGGTCGGCATATTTCTCGGCCAGCCGGATCATCGAATCCTGGACGATGTCGAGCGCCGCGTCATCGTCACGCACGGCGTAGGCCGTGCGCTTGAACGCGCGTTTTTCAACGCTCTTGAGGAAGTCGGTGAGTTCTTTGTCGGTGGCCAAGGCAGGCAAGGGGCGGCTCAACCCCCGAAATCGGCCGCGATTATGTCATTCGACTTGCGATGGGCCTGCGCAAGTGGGCCGGGCGATGCAATAATGCTGCTTCGCACAATTTGCGAATTCGTCGTTCAGGCCGCCCCGACCACGGGTCCCGGCAATGTTGATCGCGCAGGTTCCAAGTCCGCCTCACGAGGGCGAGAGGAGGTTCACCGATGGTTTTTCGTCAGAGAAATTCACAAAGGTTCGAAATGGACATGTCTGCCGCGGAAGTCAAGCGTGCCGCTTCGGCACAACCGCATTCTTCCTCCCCCTCCGCTGAGCCGAACGGCTCCGAAATCCTCGTCCGCTGTCTTCAGGCTGAAGCCGTGAAGTACCTCTGGGGCTACCCAGGCGGCGCGGTGCTCTACATCTACGACGCGCTGTACAAGCAAGACAGCATCCAGCACGTGCTGGTTCGCCACGAACAGGCGGCCATCCACGCGGCTGACGGCTATGCGCGTGCCACCGGTGAGGTCGGCGTGGCGCTGGTCACCTCGGGCCCTGGCGTCACCAATGCCGTGACCGGCATCGCGACGGCCTACATGGACTCGATCCCGATGGTGATCATCACGGGTCAGGTGCCGACGCCGGCGATCGGCCTGGATGCTTTCCAGGAATGCGACACCGTCGGCATCACCCGCCCGATCGTCAAGCACAACTTCCTGGTCAAGGACGTGCGCGACCTGGCCACGACGATCAAGAAGGCTTTCCACATCGCCCGCACCGGCCGGCCCGGCCCGGTGGTGGTCGATGTCCCGAAGGACGTGTCGCTGAAGACGGCGCCGTTTCACTACCCTGAGCGTGTCGAGATGCGCTCGTACAACCCGGTCAAGAAGGGCCACGGCGGCCAGATCCGCAAGGCCGCGCAGCTGCTGCTGGGCGCCAAGCGGCCCTATATCTACACCGGCGGCGGCGTGATCCTGGGCAACGCCTCGGCCGAGTTGCGCGAGTTGGCCGACATCCTCGGCTACCCCTGCACCAACACGCTGATGGGCCTGGGCGCGATCTCGTCGAGCGACCCCAAGTTCCTGGGCATGCTGGGCATGCATGGCACCTACGAAGCCAACATGACGATGCAGCACTGCGACGTGCTGCTGGCCGTGGGCGCGCGCTTCGACGACCGGGTGATCGGCAACCCGAAGCACTTCGCTTCGGTCGAGCGCAAGATCGTCCACATCGACATCGACCCGTCGTCGATCTCCAAGCGCGTCAAGGTCGACATCCCGATCGTCGGCGACGTGAAGGACGTGCTGCAGGAGTTGATCAGCTACCTGAAGGAGGCGACTACCAAGCCGGACAAGGACGCCGTCAACGCCTGGTGGTCGCAGATCAACGACTGGCGCAAGAAAGAGTGCCTGGCCTACCGCAAGAGCGACGAGGTCATCAAGCCGCAGCACGTGATCGAAACCCTGTGGCAGTTGACGCGCGGGCGCGACACCTACATCACGTCCGACGTCGGCCAGCACCAGATGTGGGCGGCGCAGTATTTCGGCTTTGCCGAGCCGCGCCGCTGGATCAACTCCGGCGGCTTGGGCACGATGGGCGTCGGCTTGCCGTATGCGATGGGCATCAAGCTCGCCAAGCCGGACAGTGATGTGTTCTGCATCACCGGCGAAGGCTCGATCCAGATGTGCATCCAGGAACTCTCGACCTGCCAGCAGTACAAGACGCCGGTCAAGATCGTTTCGCTGAACAACCGCTACCTGGGCATGGTGCGGCAGTGGCAGGAGCTGGACTACCAGGGCCGCTACTCGCACAGCTACATGGACGCGCTGCCCGACTTCGTCAAGCTGGCCGAGGCCTACGGCCACGTCGGCATCAAGATCGAGAAACCGTCCGAGGTGGAGCCGGCTTTGAAAGAGCTGATCCGCCTGAAGGACCGTACCGTCTTCCTCGACGTGCGCACCGACCCGACGGAGAACGTCTGGCCGATGGTCAAGGCGGGTAAGGGCATCTCCGAGATGCTTCTGGGGTCCGAGGACCTGTGACGGCGTGAAGGCCGCCGCTGCGCGCGTGGTTACCGCCACGCGGGCGGCGATGGCCGAATCACCGGCACAGCCTCAGACCATTCGTTGTTCCTGTTTCTGACGGCGTGGCCAAGCGCCGACGGTTACCGCCGCCGGCCGTGAAGAGCGCGCCAGGAGAAAGCCCATGAAACACATCATCGCCGTGCTGCTCGAGAACGAGCCCGGCGCCTTGTCACGCGTGGTCGCCTTGTTTTCGGCCCGCGGCTACAACATCGAGAGCCTGACGGTCGCGCCGACGGAAGACCCGTCGCTGTCGCGCATGACCATCGTCACCACCGGTTCGGACGAGGTGATCGAGCAGATCACCAAGCACTTGAACCGCCTGGTCGACGTGGTCAAGGTGGTCGACCTGACCGAGGGCCAGTTCACCGAGCGTGAGCTGATGCTGATCAAGGTCCGCGCGGTCGGCAAAGAGCGCGAAGAGATGAAGCGCATGGCCGACATCTTTCGCGGTCGCATCATCGACGTGACCGAGAAGAGCTACACCGTCGAGCTCACCGGCGATGCCGGCAAGCTCGATGCGTTCATCGAGGGCATCGACCGCGCCGCCATCCTCGAAACCGTGCGCACCGGCACCAGCGGCATCGGCCGCGGCGAGCGCATCCTCAGAGTCTGACAACCACCCCGAAAGCGCCTGGCGGCGCTCTCCCCTCAAGGGGCGCCGCCAGCGGACCGGCAAAGCCGGATCCGCGGCAGCACTTGTACCGATTTCACCTGGAGAGAACCATGAAGGTCTACTACGACAAGGACGCCGATCTCAGCCTCATCAAGGGCAAGAACGTCACCATCATCGGCTACGGCTCACAAGGCCACGCTCACGCGCAAAACTTGAACGACAGCGGGGTCAAGGTCACCGTCGGCCTGCGCCGCGGTGGCGCGTCGTGGGCCAAGGTCGAGAAGGCCGGCCTGAAGGTCGCCGAAGTGGCCGATGCGGTGAAGAGCGCCGACGTGGTCATGATCCTGCTGCCCGACGAGCAGATCGCCGAGGTCTACAAGAAAGAAGTTGAGCCGAATATCCGCGAGGGCGCTTCGCTGGCCTTCGCCCACGGCTTCAACGTGCACTACGGCCAGGTGCAGCCGCGTGCGGACCTGGACGTGTGGATGGTGGCGCCCAAGGCCCCGGGCCACACCGTGCGCAACACCTACACCCAAGGTGGCGGTGTGCCGCACCTGATCGCCGTGCATGCCGACAAGAGCGGCAAGGCGCGTGACCTGGCGCTGAGCTACGCCGCCGCCAACGGTGGCGGCAAGGCCGGCATCATCGAGACCAACTTCCGCGAAGAGACCGAAACCGACCTGTTCGGCGAGCAGGCCGTGCTGTGCGGCGGCACCGTCGAGCTGATCAAGGCCGGTTTCGAAACGCTGGTCGAGGCCGGTTATGCGCCCGAGATGGCCTACTTCGAGTGCCTGCACGAGCTGAAGCTGATCGTCGACCTGATCTATGAAGGCGGCATCGCCAACATGAATTATTCGATCTCGAACAACGCCGAGTACGGCGAGTACGTCACCGGCCCGAAGGTCGTGACGGCCGAGACGAAGAAGGCGATGCAGCAGTGTCTGAAGGACATCCAGACCGGCGAGTACGCCAAGAGCTTCATTCTCGAGAACCGCGCCGGTGCGCCGACGCTGATTTCGCGCCGCCGCCTGACCGAAGAGCACCAGATCGAAGTGGTGGGCGAGAAGCTGCGCGCGATGATGCCCTGGATCAAGGCCAACAAGCTGGTCGACAAGAGCCGCAACTGACCTGAGTTCGAGCGGGTATACCGCTCGGTGCTCAAAGGGCCGCCTTCGGGCGGCCCGTTTACTTTTGGCGACACGCCTGCGTTATCCTCCCCGCCCATGCCTGAATCGGACCACCCGGCTTTTGACGCGGCCGCTGCTGCGCCAATCGACGACGACATCGAATTCCACGAGCCGCGCCGCCCGCGCCGCCGTGGCATCTACATCCTGCCCAACCTGTTCACGCTCGCGGCCTTGTTCGGGGGCTTCTATGCGATCGTGATGGCGATGAACGGCCGGTTCGAACAGGCCGCCTACGGCATCTTCACCGCGGCTTTGCTCGACAGCCTGGACGGCCGCGTGGCGCGCATGACCAACACGCAAAGCGCGTTCGGCGAGCAGATGGACAGCCTGTCCGACATGGTCAGCTTCGGCGCGGCACCGGCGCTGATCGTCTACGAATGGGTGCTGAACAGCCTGGGCAAAGCCGGCTGGATCGCGGCCTTCGTCTACTGCTCGTGCGCCGCGCTGCGGCTGGCGCGCTTCAATACCAACATCGCGGTCGTCGACAAGCGCTTTTTCCAGGGCTTGCCCAGCCCCGCTGCGGCCGCGCTGGTGATCGGCTTCATCTGGGTGATGGACGACGCGGGCTACCAAGGCGCAGCGCAATACGCCGGGCTGCCGTGGGGCGCGTTCTTCTTGACGCTGTATGCTGGGCTGACGATGGTGACCAACGCGCCGTTCTACAGCTTCAAGGACGTGAGCTTCAAGCGCACGGTGCCGTTCATCGTGATCGTCGCGATCGCGCTGGGCATTGCGCTGATCACGATCCACCCGCCGATCGTGCTGTTTGGCTTGTTCTGCGCCTACGGCATCTCGGGCTATGGGGTCTACGTCTACCGCAAGGTGAAGGGCAAGCCGGTCAGCGTGATTTCCACCTCGACCGACGAGCCCGACGAGCGGGGCCTGCACTGAGTTTTCTTTGTTGCGCCGCCGCATCTGCGTGTTATATTGATTCCAACATGAACCGGCCTTCGATCGCCATTACGTTGCTGCTACTAGGAGCTCTCTGGGCTCGCTGATCGAACACGTCCGTCGCTTCTAGATACTCTCTCCCCGATCAACGGCCCGCAGTGCGCAAGCAGCGGGCCGTTTTTGTTTTGTCCCTCAACCTTCGAGACCGCCATGGCTGACAAGCTCATCATCTTCGACACCACCTTGCGCGACGGCGAACAATCGCCTGGCGCCTCGATGACCAAGGACGAAAAGCTGCGTATTGCGCGCCAGTTGGAGCGGCTGCGCGTCGACGTGATCGAAGCCGGCTTTGCCGCCTCGTCGAACGGCGACTTCGAGGCGGTGAAGGCCATCGCGGCGGCGATCAAGGATTCGACCGTCTGCTCGCTGGCGCGTGCCAACGACCGCGACATTTCGCGCTCCGCCGAAGCCCTGGCGGGTGCCGCCAGCGGCCGCATTCACACCTTCATCGCGACCAGCCCGTTGCACATGGAGAAAAAGCTGCGGATGACGCCGGACCAGGTGTTCGAGCAAGCCAAGCTGGCGGTGCGGTTTGCGCGCAACCTGTGCGGCGACATCGAGTTTTCGCCGGAGGACGGCTATCGCTCGGATCCCGACTTTCTCTGCCGCGTGCTTGAGGCGGTGATCGCCGAAGGCGCCACGACGATCAACATCCCCGACACCGTGGGCTATGCGATCCCCGAGTTGTACGGCAACTTCATCCGCCACCTGCGCGAGCGCATCCCCAACTCCGACAAGGCGATCTGGTCGGTGCACTGCCACAACGACCTGGGCATGGCGGTGGCCAACTCGCTGGCCGGCGTGAAGCTGGGCGGCGCGCGCCAAGTGGAATGCACGATCAACGGCCTGGGCGAGCGTGCCGGCAACTGCTCGCTCGAAGAGGTGGTGATGGCGGTGCGCACGCGGCGCGACTACTTCGGCCTCGAGGTCGGCATCGACACCACCCAGATCGTGCCCGCGTCGCGCATGGTCAGCCAGACCACCGGTTTCGTCGTGCAGCCGAACAAGGCGGTGGTGGGCGCCAATGCCTTTGCGCACGCCAGCGGCATCCACCAGGACGGCGTGCTGAAGGCGCGCGACACCTACGAGATCATGCGCGCCGAAGACGTGGGCTGGTCGGCCAACAAGATCGTGCTGGGCAAGCTCTCGGGCCGCAATGCGTTCAAGCAGCGCCTGCAGGAACTCGGGGTCTCGATGGAGTCGGAAGCCGAAATCAACGCCGCCTTCGCCCGCTTCAAAGACCTGGCCGACCGCAAGAGCGAGATCTTCGACGAGGACATCATCGCGCTGGTCAGCGACGAGAGCGTGGCGCATGACCATGAGCACTACCGCTTCGTTGCGCTGTCTCAGCGCTCGGAAACCGGCGAACGCCCGCATGCCCGCGTGGCCTTCGGCATGGGCGACGAAGAGCACGTGGCCGAGAGCGACGGCAACGGCCCGGTCGATGCCAGCTTGAAGGCGATTGAATCAAAAGCTCAATCTGGTGCCGAGATGTTGCTGTATTCGGTCAATGCGATCACCTCGGGCAGCACAGAATCTCAAGGCGAGGTCACCATCCGGCTGCAGCATGGCGGCAGGGTGGTCAACGGCGTAGGCAACGATCCTGACATCGTCGTTGCCTCTGCCAAGGCCTACCTCGCGGCGCTGAACAAGCTGCACGCCAAGAACGAACGGGTCGCTGCGCAGGGCTAAACCGGAGCAATTCGGTGCCGAACCCACGCTAGACTCGCTCGATTCCTGAGCCGGGTGGGCCCCAGCGGCGCACTTGAGGAAAGACATGCAAGTTTTTGATCTTGCATGTCTTTTTTGTTTCAAATAGACTCGCGGCAGCACAGCGGTGGCACACGACAGAATGCTCAAGTTCAGAATTTCGACGCGTTGGTTGGGCATGGTGAGTTTGGCCGTGGGGCTGGCCGTATTCGGCTCGGCCGCCGATGCCAAGGCGCGTCGCCCGGTCACGTCCACCGCGCAGACCAGTGCATCGGCCAAGAAGGCCCCGGTCGCGCGCACCAGCACCCGTGCCAAGGCCTCGGTCACCCCGCGCAGCACCCGCACCGTCGCCACTCAGCGCCGCTCGGTGGTTCGCGTCGCTGAACCCGCCCGTCAATCATTCGGCCAGCTGGCTGGCCTGCATGAAGCCGACGATCCGCTGGATCTGAAGTCAGGCGTTGCCTTCGTGCTCGACCAGGACACCAACGAGGTCCTGCTGAACAAGAACTCCAAGGCCGTGTTGCCGATCGCGTCGATCACCAAGCTGATGACCGGCTTGCTGATCAGCGAATCCAACCAGCCGATGGACGAGGTGCTGACGATCACCGAAGAAGACATCGACACCGAGAAGGGCAGTTCGTCGCGGCTGCGTCCGGGCACGCAATTGACCCGTGGCGAGATGCTGCACCTGGCGCTGATGTCGTCGGAGAACCGGGCCGCCAACGCGCTGGGCCGCAACTACCCGGGCGGCTTGACGGCCTTTGTGGCGGCGATGAACGCCAAGGCCAAGCTGCTGGGCATGAACGACACCCGCTACGTCGAGCCCACCGGCCTGTCGAGCCAGAACCAATCGAGCGCGCGTGACCTGGCTATGCTGGTCAAGACGGCGCACCAGGTGCCGCTGCTGCGCGAATTGTCGACCTCGCCCGAGTACCAGGTGGCCGTGGGCAACCGACAGCTGCAGTACCACACCACCAACCGTCTGGTGCTGAACCCCAGCTGGGACATCGGTCTGCAGAAGACCGGCTACATCACCGAGGCTGGTCAATGCCTGGTGATGCAAGCCCAGCTGGCCGGCCGCAAGCTGATCATGGTGCTGCTCGATTCGGCGGGCAAGTACTCGCGCATCGGCGATGCCGAGCGCATCCGCAAGTGGCTGATCAGCAGCCCGTCGCTGCCCGCCGCCGTGGCGCCGACCGCGGCGCCCGCCGTGGTGGCGCACGAAGCCAGCGCCGGCTGATCACCGCGCTCAACGAGGCGCTCAGCCCCGGTGGCCGAGCGCTGAAGAGATCTGCGCTGCGGTCGACTTGACGCGGTCCAGCCACGACTCTTCCAGCCGGTCGGCCGGCGCCGAGATCGACAGGCCGGCCACCAGCTTGCCCTGGTCGTCGAAGATGCCGGCGGCCATGCAACGAACCCCCAGCTCCAGCTCTTCGTTGTCGCGCGCGACCGCGTGGCGGCGCACCGCGGCCAGCTCACGCTCCAGCGCGGGCAGGTCGGTCAGGCTGTTGCGCGTGTGGCCGGCCAGCCCGGTGCGCGTGGCATAGGCGCGCACGCGCTGCGGGTCGTCATAGGCAAGAAAGAGCTTGCCGACCGAGGTCAGGTGCAGCGGTGCGCGGCCACCAACGGCGCGCACCACCTGCATGCCCGAGCGTTCGCTGTAGGTGCGCTCGATGTAGACGATCTCGTCGCCCTGGCGCACCGACAGGTTCACCGGCTGATGGGTCAGCTTGTGCAGGTCGCGCATCGGGCCCAGGGCCGCGTCGCGCACATCCAGCCGTGCCTTGACCAGGTTGCCCAGTTCCAGCAAGCGCATGCCGAGCCGGTAGCTGCCCGCTTCAGGTCGGTCGACCAGGCGGCCCGCCGCGAGGTCGTTCAGGATGCGGTGGGCGGTCGATGGGTGCAGGCCGGTGCTTTCGCTCAACTCCTTGAGCGAGACCGGGTCCTGGTGCGAGGCCAGTACATCGAGCAGGCTGAAGGCCCGTGCCAGCACCTGGATGCTGGGGGACGAGCTGTCTTTTCGGGTCATTTGTACGCATCCTCCGTTTGCCTGATTTTGCATGGCGAAAATGGATGCGTCTATCCGAAAAACAACGGCCGCTTGACAAGGGTCTACCCGGTGGCCCGGGGTTGAGCCTAGCCGGCCAGTGCTTCGGCCGCTGCCAGCCCCGAGCGCACGGCGCCTTCGAGTGTGGCCGGGTAGGGCCCCTGCACATGGTCGCCCGCCACCGTGACGCGGGCATGCACGCGGGCGGGTGCGCGCTGCAGCAGGGGCTTGCAGGCGAAAGTGGCGCGCTTCTCGGTGCGGCTGGCCAGCCACTCGGCCGGCCCGTGGCGGGTGGTGGGAAAGGCCTCTTCCCATTGATGGAGCAGCGCGGTGCGCGTCGCCTCGGTGCCCGCGTCGACCCAGGCGGCGGCGCCGCTCACCACCAGGGCAAAGGTGCCGGCCTGGCCGCCCAATGCGCCCAGATCGAACCCGAACTGGGCGGGCCGCAGGCCGTCGGCACGCAGCGCCATCATCGGCTGCGGCCAGCGCGCCTGCGGTGCCCGCAACCAGGCCGTGATGATCGGCTGGTAGCTGAAGGCAGCAGCATCGCGGCTCCAGTCAGGCGCGAGCGCGGCGAGCAGCCGCGCGGCTTCGCCGGGCGGGGTGGCGACGATGGCATGGTCGAAGGTTTCACCGTCGATGTTGACGCCTTCGCCACTGAGGCTCATCTGCATCACCCGCTGCCCGAGGCTGACCTGAGCGCCGTGCGCCCGCAGCCATTGCTGTGCGGCGGTGGGCAGCAAGGCGTCCAGCGGGGCGCGGGGCAGCAGCAGGTCGGCCGCGCCGGGCGCGCCGAACAACGCGTCACGCAAGACGGTGAGCAGCACCTGGGCGCTGGCCTGCTCGGCCGGGGTGTTCAGCGCCGCCACGCACAGGGGCTCGATCAGCTCGCGGTAGGCCTGTGGCGGGCAGCGGCGCGCCAGCTCGGCCACCGTCATGGCTGGCGGGCAGCGAAAACCTTGCAGCCGCCAGCGTGCCGCGAGCACCAGCAAGCCCAGCCGATCGCGCCAGGGCAGGTCGCGCCAGCCCAGCACGCCGCGCGCAAAGGCCGGCAATGCGGGGCCGGGCGGCAGGCGCAGCCCGCTGCCATCGGGGTAGCAGAGCGTCAGTGGCTGGCGGTGCAGCACGGCGTCGGGGTCGACGCCGACCTGGCGCATCAGCGCCAGCGTGTCGCGGTAGGCGCCGATGAGGATGTGCTGGCCGTTGTCCAGCGTCTGCCCATCGTGGGTGACCGAGCGGGCGCGGCCGCCCAGTTGCGGCGCCATCTCGAAGAGGCTGACCTGGTGGTCGAGCGAGCAGGCCCGTACCGCGGCGGCCAGGCCGGCCCAGCCGCCGCCGATCACGGCGACCCGGCGGATTGCCGAGGCCGTCACCGGGCGGCGCTCATCACGCAGCGGCCCAGCCATGCCACGCGCCAGGCTCACCGGCCTGTGACATGCGTGCGCGCCGCGATCCAGAGCTTGCGCAGCGGCGTCAGCGAGGTGCGTTGGTGCAGCACCTGGAACTGGCTTTTCTCGATCTCGCGCAGCAGCGTGCGGTAGATGTTGGCCATCATCAGCCCGGGCTTCTGCGCAGGGCGGTCGGCGTCCGGCAGCAGGCCCATCGCTTCGTCGTACAGCTGGTGCGCCCGTTCGGCTTGGAACCGCATCAGTGCCTGGAAGCGGTCGCTGTAGCCCCACGGGGCCTCGCGCTTGAGCAACTCGTGCGCCTTCACGTCGAACTGCTGCAGTTCGTTGATCGGCAGGTAGATGCGGCCGCGGCGGGCGTCTTCGCCGACGTCGCGAATGATGTTGGTCAGCTGCATCGCCTGGCCCAGCTTGTGGGCGTAGGCAACCGTCGAGTCCTGGGTGCGACCGAAGATGTTGCAGGCCACCTCGCCCACGATGCCGGCGACCAGGTGGCAGTACTGGGCCAGTGCAGGGAAGTCGAGATAACGGTTCTGCGACAGGTCCATCTCGCAGCCCTCGATCACGGCATGCAGGTGGCGCATCTCGATCGCGAAGTCGGCCGCCAGCGGCATCAGGGCCTGCATCACCGGGTGGGTGGGTTGGCCGGCGAAGGCCTGTGCCACTTCGTTGCGCCACCAGGCCAGCTTGGTGCGGGCGACGTGCGGGTCGTGCACTTCGTCGACCACGTCGTCGACCTCGCGGCAGAAGGCGTAGAAGGCGGTGATCGCGGCCCGCCGCGGCGGCGGCAGGAACATGAACGCGTAGTAGAACGACGAGCCGCTGCCGGCCGCCTTCTCCTGCACATACTGTGCGGGCGTGTGCGCAGTGGGGACGGTCAACGCGCGGCTCCAGGCGAGTGCATCAGCGCACGCCAGAGCAGGCGGGGCGCGTCCCAGCGGCTCAGCGCGGGGCGTTGCGACAAGGTGGCGAAGTCCATGGCGGCGATTTTCTCAAGAATGCGCAGCCCGCCCTGCACGACGAGCCGAAGTTCCCAGCCCGCGCGGCCCGGGATCTGCCGCGCCAGCGGGGCGCCTTCAAGCATCAACTGTCGGCTCCACTCGCACAAGTCGCGGACCAGCGCCTTTTCGGCCGCACTGGCCGGCCCGGCCCGCACGGCGCTCGCGCGCAGGCCGTGCCGCTCGGCGTCGCCTTGCGGCAGGTAGCAGCGGCCCCTGGGCAGGTCCACGCTCAGGTCTTGCCAGAAGTTGATCAGTTGCAGCGCGCTGCAGACGGCGTCGCTGCGGGCCAGCGCCGACTCGTCGCGAATGCCGTACAGGTGCAGCAGCAGGCGGCCGATCGGGTTGGCCGAGCGGCGGCAGTAGTCCAGCAGTGCGGGGCGGTCGGGGTAGAGCGGGTTGCCGGTGTCTTGCACGAAGGCGTCGAGCAGGTCGTCCAGCAGTTCGGGCGGCAGCGCATGCTCGTGCATGGCCCTGGCAAGGGGTGTGAAGACGGCGGCCCAGCGTGCCGCAGGCGCCTGCCCGGCGGCCACGCGGGCCAGTTCGGCCCGGTAGGCGGCCAGGTCGGCCTGGCGCTGCGCCACCGGGGCGTCGCCCTCGTCGGCGATGTCGTCGGCGACCCGGGCGAACCAGTAGATCGCGGTGATCGGCGCGCGCAGCGGCCGAGGGCACAGCCACGAGGCGACCGGGAAGTTTTCGTAGTGCTCGACGCTCACAGGGCGCGGATTGTGCCTTTGCACGGTTGCGGCGGGTTTGATGCGGGAAAGCGTTGACGGCGATCGGTGCAGACCCTATATTACTGACCGGTCAGTCAGTAGTGTGACCGTTACATCCACATCAGCCGCGACCTTGTCGCGGCTGTTTTTCACCGAGTTCTTTGCCATGAACAAGCCGCTGTTCGTCGCCGCCGTCATCAGTCTCTCCGCCCTGGGTTTGGCGGGCTGCGCCAAGAAAGAGGCCCCACCGGAGCCGGTGCGCGCCGTGCGCACCGTCACCGTCAGCAGCGGCGAAACGGTGGCTGCGCACGAATACGCCGCCGAAATTCGCGCCCGCACCGAATCGCGGCTCGGTTTCCGCGTCGGCGGCAAGCTGCAAAGCCGCTCGGTCAACCTGGGCGATTCCGTCAAGGCCGGCCAGGTGCTGGCCCAGCTGGATGGGCAGGACCTGCGCCTGGGCCAAGAAGCCGCCCGCGCCGCGCTGGCCGCGGCCCAGACCAATCTTGACCAGGTCACGGCCGACTACAAGCGCTTCAAGGAGCTGCGTGACCAGGGTTTCATCGGCGCTGCCGAACTGGAGCGCCGCGATACCGCGATGAAAACGGCCCGCGCGCAGTTGGACCAGGCCAAGGCCCAAGCCTCGGTGCAAGGCAACCAGGCGGGTTACGCCTCGTTGGTCGCCGAGGTGGCCGGTGTGGTGACCGCGGTGGAGGCCGAGCCCGGTCAGGTGGTCGGCGCCGGCACGCCGGTGGTGCGCCTGGCGCACGACGGCCCGCGCGATGCGGTGTTCTCGGTGCCGGAAGACCGCATCGGCGCGCTGCGCCAGCTGATCGGCAAGGCCGGCGGCGTCATGCTGCTGCCGTGGGGCGACGGCCAGCCGGTGAAGGCCACGGTGCGCGAGGTAGCCGCCGCGGCCGACCCCGTCACCCGCACCTTCCTGGTCAAGGCCGACCTGGGCAACGCCGCCGTGCGCCTGGGCCAATCGGCCAATGTGAGCGTGCCGGGGCCGGCTGTGGCCGGTGTCATTCGCCTGCCGCTGACGGCGGTGGGTGAGACCAAGGGCCAGACCGTCGTCTGGCTGCTGGACCGCGGCACGATGACCGTGCGCAGCCAGCCGGTCGTCGTGGCCGGTGCCGACGGCAACTCGGTCGTGATCGGCCAGGGCGTGAAGCCCGGTGACGAGGTGGTGGTGGCCGGCACCCATGTGCTGACCGCCGGTCTGAAGGTCAAGCCCTTCGTCGAGACCCAGGTGGCATCGGCCAGCAAGGTGATCCCGGCGTCGGCGTCGGTCCCTGCGCCGGCCGCTTCGCGCTGAACCTTTCCCGTCCTCAAGCACGCCAAGAACGAGAACGACCATGAGCGACACCCAAGGTTCGCGTTTCAACATTTCGCGCTGGGCGCTGGAGCATGCGCCGCTGACGCGCTACCTGATGGTGGTGCTGATGGTGCTGGGCCTGGCGGCCTATTTCCAGCTCGGGCAAGACGAAGACCCGCCATTCACCTTCCGCGCGATGGTGGTGCAGGTCTTCTGGCCCGGCGCCTCGGCCCAGCAGATGGCCGAGCAGGTGACCGACAAGATCGAGCGCACGCTGCAAGAGGTGCCGCACTCCGACATCATCCGCAGCTACACCAAGCCGGGTGAGTCGCTGACGATCCTGCAGCTGAAGGACTCGGCGCCACCCAAGGAGGTGAGCGACGTCTGGTACCAGGTGCGCAAGAAGATCGGCGATACCCGCAGCTCGCTGCCTTCGGGCGTGATCGGCCCCTTCTTCAACGACGAGTTCGGCGACGTCTACGGCTCGATCTACGCGCTGTCAGCCGATGGCTTCAGCACCGAAGAGCTGCGCCGCTACGCCGAGGACGTGCGCTCGCAGCTGCTGCGGGTGCCCAGCGTGGCCAAGGTCGAGCTGTTCGGCGTGCAGGCCGAGAAGCTGTTCGTCGAGATCTCGCAAAAGCGCCTGGCCCAGCTTGGGCTGGACATGAACCAGGTCATCGCCCAGCTGAACGCGCAGAACGCGGTCGAGGGCGCGGGCACGCTGAACGCCTCGTCGCAGAACCTGCAGGTGCGTGTGGCCGGGGCCTTCACCTCGGTGGAAGACCTGCGCCAGCTGCCGATCCGCGCGGTGAACCCCACGACGGGCGCGGCCAGCTCGCTGCGCCTGGGCGACATCGCCGATATCCGCCGCGAATACGTCGATCCGCCGTCGGTGATGGTGCACCACCAGGGCCAGCCAGTCATCGCGATGGGCGTGTCGATGGCCAAGGGCGGCGACATCATCGACCTGGGCAAGGCGCTGCAAGCCAAGACGGCCGAGATCAAGGGCAAGCTGCCGCTGGGCGTGGAGCTGCACCAGGTGCAGAACCAGCCGCAGGCGGTGTCCCGCTCGGTCGGCGAGTTCGTCGGCGTGCTGATCGAAGCCGTTGTCATCGTTCTGGCGGTCAGCTTCCTCAGCCTGGGCCTGCACATGCGGCCATTCCGCATCGACATCTGGCCCGGCCTGGTGGTGGGCATCACGATCCCGCTGGTGCTGGCGATCACCTTCGTGACGATGTTCTATTGGGGCGTCGGCCTGCACAAGATCTCGCTCGGCTCGCTGATCATCGCGCTCGGCCTGCTGGTCGACGACGCGATCATTGCGGTCGAGATGATGGTGCGCAAGCTCGAAGAGGGCTATGACAAGAAGACCGCCGCGACCTTCGCCTATGAAGTGACCTCGATGCCGATGTTGACCGGCACGCTGATCACCGCCGCCGGCTTCTTGCCGATCGGCCTGGCCAAGTCGAGCGTCGGCGAATACACCTTCGCGATTTTCGCCGTCACATCGGCCGCGCTGGTGATCTCGTGGGTGGTGTCGGTCTACTTCGTGCCGTTCCTCGGCGCGTGGCTGCTGAAGACCAAGAAGACGCACGAGGGCGAGGCGCACGAGCTGTTCGACACGCCGTTCTACAGCCGCTTCCGAAAGGTGGTGGACTGGTGCGTGAACCACCGCTGGAAGACCATCGGTGCGACGCTGGCGATTTTCGCGCTCGGCATCGTCGGCATGGGCAAGGTGCAGCAGCAGTTCTTCCCTGATTCGAGCCGGCCCGAAGTGCTGGTCGACCTGTGGCTGCCGGAGGGCTCGACCATCCAGGCCAGCAACGAGGTCGCCAAGCGTTTCGAGAAGCGCATGGCCACCGAGACCGGCATCGAGACGGTGACGGCCTGGGTCGGCAGCGGCGTGCCGCGTTTCTACCTGCCGCTCGACCAGATCTTCCCGCAGGCCAACGTCAGCCAGTTCATCCTGCTGCCCAAGAGCCTGCCCGAGCGCGAGGCGCTGCGCAAGAAGCTGCCCGAGATCCTGGCCAACGAGTTCCCCGAGGTGCGTGGCCGCATCAAGCTGCTGCCCAATGGGCCGCCGGTGCCGTACCCGGTGCAGTTCCGCGTCGTCGGGCCCGACATGGAGACGGTGCGCCACTGGGCCGACGAGGCCAAGGAAGTGCTGCGCAAGAACCCGAACATGCGCGGTGTGAACGACAACTGGAACGAGCGCGTCAAGTCGCTGAAGCTGGAGATCGACCAGGACAAGGCCCGCGCCCTGGGCGTGACCAGCCAGTCGATCGCCCAGGCCTCGCGGGTGATGCTGTCGGGCAGCACAATCGGCCAGTACCGCGAAAACGATCGCCTGATCGACATCGTGCTGCGCCAGCCGGCCGATGAGCGCAACGCGATCACCGACATCGGCAACGCCTACATCCCGACCAGCAACGGTCGCAGCATTCCGCTGACGCAGATCGCCAAGATCGGCTTCGGCTGGGAGCCGGGTGTGCTGTGGCGCGAAGGGCGCAAGTACGCCGCGACGGTCCAGGGCGACGTGGTCGATGGCGTGCAGGGCGCCACCGTCACCAAGGAAGTCTGGCCCGAGATGGCCAAGCTGCGCGAGCGCATGCCCGATGGCATGGACATCGAGATCGCCGGTGCGGTGGCCGAGAGCTCGAAGGGGCAGGGCTCGATCGCCGCCGGCGTGCCGCTGATGGTGTTCATCATGTTCACGTTGCTGATGCTGCAGCTGCACAGCGTGTCGCGCGCCATCCTGGTGGTGCTGACCGCGCCGCTGGGCATTGCCGGCGTGGCGGGGGCACTGCTGCTGCTCAACCGGCCGTTCGGTTTCGTCGCGCTGCTGGGCTTCATCGCGCTGGCGGGCATGATCATGCGCAACTCGGTGATCCTGATCGACCAGATCGAGCAGGACCGCGAGCGTGGCGTGCCGACCTGGAACGCGATCGTCGAATCGGCGGTGCGCCGGTTCCGGCCGATCGTGCTGACGGCCGCCGCGGCGGTGCTGGCGATGATCCCGTTGTCGCGCAGCCCGTTCTGGGGCCCGATGGCGGTGGCCATCATGGGTGGCCTGATCGTGGCCACGGTGCTGACGCTGCTGGCACTGCCGGCGATGTACGCGGCCTGGTTCCGCGTGCGGCGGGAGACCGCGTAGATCGGCGGAAATAGGTAAAGCCCAGTACGGTTCTGTGATTCAGAGCCGTACCGGAGCCCAGTAGAATACGCGGTTTACCGGTTCGCCTGGCGCGAGCGGCCTGCGGCGCGAAGGCGTCTCAGGGCGATCGCGCCAGAAGCTTTTTCAAGAAGGCTGGGTCGACAAAGCCGGCTGGCGGGCGCGCCAGACGGTCGGCTCACTGGCTTTTCCCGCGCGGGTGGCGAAATTGGTAGACGCACCAGGTTTAGGTCCTGACGCCTTCACGGGCGTGCCGGTTCGAGTCCGGCCCCGCGCACCAGACACGCAACGCAACCAGAGTTCGCACCATGTCAGTCAACGTTGAAACCCTCGAGAAGCTCGAACGCCGCATCACCCTGACGCTGGCCGCCACCGAGATCAATTCGGAAGTCGAGTCCCGGCTGAAGAAGCTGGCCCGCACCGTCAAGGCCGACGGTTTCCGCCCTGGCAAGGTGCCGATGTCGGTCGTGGCCCAGCGCTACGGCTACTCGGTGCAATACGAGGTGATGAACGACAAGCTGGGCCAGGCCTTCACCCAGGCCGCCAACGAAGCGCAGCTGCGCGTGGCCGGCGTGCCCAACATCACCCAGAAGGACCAGGCGCCCGAAGGCGTGATGGCCTTCGACGCCACCTTCGAGGTCTACCCCGAAGTGAAGCTGGGTGACCTGAGCGCGGCGGAAGTCGAGCGGGTGTCGGCCGAAGTCGACGAGCCCGCGATCGACAAGACGGTCGAGATCCTGCGCAAGCAGCGCCGCACCTTCGCCCAGCGCCCGGCGGCCGAAGGCGCCGAGGTCGGCGACCGCGTGACGATCGACTTCGAAGGCAAGATCGACGGCGAGCCGTTCGCCGGCGGCAAGGCCGAAGGCTTCCAGTTCCTGATCGGCGAAGGCCAGATGCTCGAGCAGTTCGACTCGGCCGTGCGCGGCATGAAGGTCGGCGAGTCGAAGACCTTCCCGCTCCAGTTCCCGGCCGATTACCACGGCCAGGACGTGGCCGGCAAGGAAGCCGACTTCATGGTCACCATGAAAAAGATCGAGGCCCAGAATCTGCCCACCGTCGACGAGGCTTTTGCCAAGTCGCTGGGCATCGCCGGCGGCACGGTCGAAGCGCTGCGCGCCGACGTCAAGAAGAACCTGGAGCGCGAGGTCAAGTTCCGCGTGCTGGCTCGCAACAAGGCCGCCGTGATGGACGCCCTGGTCAAGACCGCCGAGCTGGATCTGCCCAAGGCGCTGATCGAGGCCGAAGTGGGCCGCCTGACCGAAGGCGCCCGCGCCGACCTGAAGCAGCGCGGCGTGAAGGACGCCGACACGGCGCCGATCCCCGCCGAGATCTTCACCCCGCAAGCCGAGCGCCGCGTGCGCCTGGGCCTGGTGGTGTCGGAGCTGGTGCGCCAGAACAACCTGCAAGCCAAGCCCGAGCAGCTGCAAGCCCACATCGAAGAAATGGCGCAGAGCTACGAGAAGCCGGCCGAGGTGGTGCGCTGGTACCTGTCGGACCGCCAGCGCATGGCCGAGGTCGAGGCGGTTGTGATCGAGAACAACGTCACCAACTTCGTCCTGGAAAAGGCCAAGGTCACCGACAAGGCCCTGCCGTTCGACGAACTGATGACCGCCTGATCCTTCTCAGGCGTTCAGCCAGGAAATCGCCCGGCCCAGGCCGGGCTTTTTTTCGCCTGATCAGCCTGCTTGACGTCGGCTTCATAATGAGGCCAACACCCACAACAAATGAATTGCACGAGGCATCTGTCATGAGCGCACTGGACACACAAGCCCTGGGCATGGTCCCGATGGTGATCGAGCAGTCGGGCCGCGGCGAGCGGGCCTACGACATCTACTCGCGCCTGTTGCGAGACCGCATCGTTTTCCTGGTCGGCCCGGTCAACGACCAGAGCGCCAACCTGGTGGTGGCGCAGCTGCTGTTCCTGGAAAGCGAAAACCCGGACAAGGACATCTTCTTCTACATCAACTCGCCGGGCGGCAGCGTCAGCGCGGGCCTGTCGATCTACGACACGATGCAGTTCATCAAGCCAGACGTGTCGACGCTGTGCATCGGCATGGCCGCCAGCATGGGCGCCTTCTTGCTGGCCGCGGGCGCCAAGGGCAAGCGCATTGCGCTGCCGAACAGCAAGATCATGATCCACCAGCCGCTGGGGGGCGCGCAGGGCCAGGCGACGGACATCGAGATCCACGCTCGCGAGATCCTGAAAACCCGCGAGCAGCTGAACCGCATCCTGGCCGAGCGCACCGGCCAGCCGCTGGAGAAGATCCAGGCCGACACCGAGCGCGACTACTACATGAGCGCCGAAGAAACCCGGGCCTATGGCCTGATCGACCAGGTGATCGAAAAACGCGGCATCCCGGGCGCTTGACCCTCACGTTTTCCTGACCGCCGGCATGGCCGGCGCTTGCTCTATCATTGACCCAGGCTTCCCAGGCCCTAACCCGCACTCCCATGCCCGACAAGAAAGGCGCCTCTGGCGAAAAAGTCCTCTACTGCTCTTTCTGCGGGAAGAGCCAGCACGAGGTGAAGAAGCTCATCGCCGGGCCGTCCGTGTTCATTTGCGACGAGTGCATCGAGCTGTGCAACGACATCATCCGTGATGAAGTGCCGGCCGAAGGCGCCACCGCCAAGGCGGCCAAGTCCGACCTGCCGGTGCCCAGCGAGATCAAGGCCAGCCTCGACCAGTACGTGATCGGCCAGGACCCGGCCAAGCGCACGCTGGCGGTGGCCGTCTACAACCACTACAAGCGGCTGAAGCACCTGGGTGCCAGCAAGGACGAGGTGGAGCTGGCCAAGAGCAACATCCTGCTCATCGGCCCCACCGGGTCCGGCAAGACGCTGCTGGCGCAGACGCTGGCCCGCTTGCTCAATGTGCCGTTCGTGATCGCCGACGCCACCACGCTGACCGAAGCCGGTTATGTGGGCGAAGACGTCGAGAACATCATCCAGAAGCTGCTGCAGAACTGCAACTACGACGTCGAACGGGCGCAGCGCGGCATCGTCTACATCGACGAGATCGACAAGATCTCGCGCAAGGCCGACAACCCCAGCATCACCCGCGACGTGTCGGGCGAGGGCGTGCAGCAAGCGCTGCTGAAGCTGGTCGAAGGCACGATGGCCTCGGTGCCCCCGCAGGGCGGGCGCAAGCACCCGAACCAGGACTTCCTGCAGATCGACACGACCAACATCCTGTTCATCTGCGGCGGTGCGTTCGACGGGCTCGAAAAAGTCATCCAGAACCGCACCGAGAAGTCCGGCATCGGCTTCGGTGCCACGGTGCACAGCAAGTCCGAAAAGCGCGTGTCAGAGGTGTTCCGCAACGCCGAGCCGGAGGATCTGGTGCGCTTCGGCCTGATCCCCGAACTGGTCGGCCGCCTGCCGGTGGTGGCCACGCTGGGCGAGCTGACCGAAGAGGCGCTGGTGCAGATCCTGGTCGAGCCGAAGAACGCGCTGGTCAAGCAGTACCAGAAGCTGTTCTCGATGGACGGCGTCGAGCTGGAGATCCGCCCGTCGGCCCTGGTGGCGATCGCTCGCAAGGCCCTGGCCCGCAAGACCGGTGCCCGCGGCCTGCGCTCGATCATGGAGCAATCGTTGATCGACACCATGTTCGACCTGCCCACGCTCGACGGCGTGGCCAAGGTGGTGGTCGACGAGCACATCATCGACGAGGGCGGCAAGCCCCTGCTGGTCTATCGGGAACAGGCCAAGGCGAGCGCCTGACCCGCTTTTCCGGGTTTTCATGTTCCACGAGCCGGCTAACCTGATGAGCCGAGCTTCCAGTAGTCACCCGGCTTCTTGCAATCCACCGCTCGGGCCCCATGTGGGCACGAGAAAGTGAGGCATCTCCCATGTCAGGACACCCGATTCTCCCCGCCGAACCGATCACGCTGCCGCTGCTGCCGCTGCGCGACGTGGTGGTTTTCCCCCACATGGTGATTCCGCTGTTCGTCGGCCGGCCCAAGTCGATCAAGGCCCTCGAAGCCGCGATGGAAGCCGGCCGGCAGATCATGCTGGTGGCGCAAAAGGCCGCTGGCAAGGACGAGCCACGCGCGGACGACATGTTCGAAGTCGGCTGCGTCTCCAGCATCCTGCAGATGCTGAAGCTGCCCGACGGCACCGTGAAGGTGCTGGTCGAGGGCGTGCAGCGTGCGTCCACGCTGAGCATCAACGACAACGGCGAGCACTTCGTCTCTGAAGTGATGCCGATTGAGCCGGGCGGCGAAGCCTCGCCCGAGGTCGAGGCGCTGCGCCGCGCCGTGACGCAGCAGTTCGACCAGTACGTCAAGCTGAACAAGAAGATCCCGCCGGAGATCCTGACTTCGATCGCCGGCATCGACGATCCGGGCCGCCTGGCCGACACGATCGCCGCGCACCTGCCGCTCAAGCTCGAAGCCAAGCAGTCGGTGCTCGACCTGTTCGACGTGGCCAAGCGGCTGGAAAAGCTGCTGGAGCAGCTCGAGCACGAAGTCGACATCCTGCAGGTCGAAAAGCGCATCCGTGGACGCGTCAAGCGCCAGATGGAGAAGAGCCAGCGCGAGTACTACCTGAACGAGCAGGTCAAGGCGATCCAGAAGGAGCTGGGCGACGGCGAAGAAGGCGCCGACCTGGAAGACCTGGAGAAGAAGATCAAGGCTGCGCGCATGCCGAAGGAAGCGCGCAAGAAGGCCGATGCCGAGCTGAAGAAGCTCAAGCTGATGTCGCCGATGTCGGCCGAAGCCACGGTGGTGCGCAACTACCTGGACACGCTGATCAACCTGCCTTGGTCGAAGAAGACCAAGATCAAGCACGACCTGGGCAACGCCGAGGTGGTGCTGAACGAAGACCACTACGGCCTGGACAAGGTCAAGGACCGCATCCTCGAATACCTCGCGGTGCAGCAGCGTGTCGACAAGGTCAAGGCGCCGATCCTGTGCCTGGTCGGCCCCCCGGGCGTGGGCAAGACCTCGCTCGGCCAGTCGGTCGCGCGTGCCACCGGGCGCAAGTTCGTCCGCATGGCTCTGGGCGGCGTGCGTGACGAAGCCGAGATTCGCGGTCACCGCCGCACCTACATCGGCTCGATGCCGGGCAAAGTGCTGCAGAGCCTGTCGAAGGTCGGCACGCGCAACCCGCTGTTCCTGCTCGACGAGATCGACAAGCTGGGCATGGACTTCCGCGGCGATCCGTCATCGGCGCTGCTCGAAGTGCTCGACCCTGAGCAGAACCACACCTTCAGCGACCACTACATCGAGGTCGACTTCGACCTGAGCGATGTGATGTTCGTGGCGACCTCGAACTCGATGAACATCCCGCCGGCCCTGCTGGACCGGATGGAAGTGATCCGCCTGTCGGGCTACACCGAGGACGAGAAGCTCAACATCGCGCAGCGCTACCTGTTGCCCAAGCAAGCCAAGAACAACGGCGTGCTGGACAACGAGATGGAAGTGACCGAGGCGGCCATCCGCGGGATCATTCGCTACTACACCCGCGAAGCCGGTGTGCGTTCGCTCGAGCGCGAGATCTCGAAGATCTGCCGCAAGGTGGTCAAGGGCATCCAGCTCAAGACCTACGAGGGCAAGGTCGTCGTCACCGACGAGAACCTGAACGAGTTCCTGGGTGTTCGCAAGTACGACTTCGGTCGCGCCGAGAAGACCAACCAGGTCGGCCAGGTCGTCGGCTTGGCGTGGACGGAAGTGGGTGGCGATCTGCTGACCATCGAAGCCACCGCGATGCCGGGCAAGGGCAACATCATCCGCACCGGCTCGCTGGGCGACGTGATGAAGGAATCGGTCGAGGCCGCACGCACGGTGGTGCGCAGCCGCGCCCGCCGCCTGGGCATCAAGGACGAACTGTTCGAGAAGCGTGACGTGCACGTGCACGTGCCCGATGGCGCCACGCCGAAGGACGGCCCGAGCGCTGGCGCGGCAATGACCACTGCCTTCGTCTCTGCACTGACAGGCATTCCGGTCAAGGCGCATGTGGCGATGACGGGTGAGATCACGCTGCGCGGCGAGGTCACGGCCATCGGCGGCTTGAAGGAAAAGCTGCTGGCCGCGCACCGTGGTGGCATCAAGCTGGTAATGATCCCTGAAGAGAATGTGAAGGACCTGCAGGACATCCCGGACAACGTGAAGAGCCACCTCGAAATCGTGCCGGTGCGCTGGATCGACAAGGTGCTCGAAGTGGCGCTCGAATCGATGCCGGCACCGCTGCCCGACGACGAACCCGCGTCGACTGAAGCGTCTGCAGCCAAGCAAGAGAAGGGCACCGGCGCGCCGGTGGCTGCGTCCGACACATTGCCTCATTGAAGTGTGTTGCGGCACGCCCGCAAGTCGCTTTGCAAAAACTGCACAGTGACTTGCGGGAAGCCTAAAAATCCTCCTATAATGCTTGCTTCCCTGTTGCGCTGGGAACGCAGTTGAAAGACAGCGATTCACAGCGAGCGACACCAAGCGCGCCAGCAGGGAAAAGTGTTCCGTCAGGAGCCATGCGGGAATAGCTCAGTTGGTAGAGCGCAACCTTGCCAAGGTTGAGGTCGCGAGTTCGAGCCTCGTTTCCCGCTCCAGAATGTCGTGAAAGGGAAGCCCAACAGCTTCCCTTTTTTATCAGGCACGCTGGGCATGGCGATTGAAGGGCACGGCATCGGTTGAGTGCGGCGCGGTAGCAAAGCGGTTATGCAACGGATTGCAAATCCGTCTAGCCCGGTTCGACTCCGGGCCGCGCCTCCAGGCCTGATGGCACCATGCGGGAATAGCTCAGTTGGTAGAGCGCAACCTTGCCAAGGTTGAGGTCGCGAGTTCGAGCCTCGTTTCCCGCTCCAAACACGATGAAGGGAAGCTGCCACGCAGCTTCCCTTTTTAGTTTCGGCGTCACGTCGCCGAACAACGTGAGCCTTCATTGCAAGCCGGCGCCCGCCGGTTTGTCTCTGGCCGATAATTCGCGCGACCCGCCCGGATGGCGAAACAGGCAGACGCAGCGGACTTAAAATCCGCCGCCCTTTCATCGGGGCATACCGGTTCGAACCCGGTTCCGGGCACCATCTACGCGGGCGCGCTGTGAAGCGAAGAGGGCCTGCTGTCCTTCGACACCGGTGCGTCCGGCTTGCTCGTTATGTGGCTGGCATTGAAAGAGCCTTCAAATCGGCGGCGCAAGCTGCGGTCGGCCGATGCGGTGCTCTCAGATCTGAATGCGTTGTACCGGCAGCGCCTGGCCCAGGCCGATGAGTGCCATGCGGGCCAGCAACTCCGGCTCACCCGTGGTTTGCAGCACGATGCTGCCGGCATCGCCGTCAGCGGCTTGGGGTGCCAGCAGATCGACTGCGCGCCGCGCCACCGCGTCGGCGGTGTCCAGCAGTTGGATACCCGGCGGCAGGCGGGCCGCGATGCGCTCGGCCACGAAAGGGTAGTGCGTGCAGCCCAGCACCACGGTGTCGATGTCCATCGCGGCCAGCGGCGCGCAGTACAGGTCCAGCAGGCGATCGACTTCGGCTGATCCGGCCTCGCCGCGCTCGATGGCTGCCGCCAGACCGCTGCAAGGGACCGGGTGAACGCGGCAATCCGGTGCGTGGCGCGCGACCAGGTCGGCATATCGCGCACTGGCCAGGGTGGATGGCGTTGCCATGACGGCGATGGCGTGTCGGGCGCTGGCCCGTGCGGCCGGCTTGACGCCAGGCTCCACGCCGACGAAAGCCACGCCCGGGTGGTGCGCTCGCAACGCGTCTACAGCCCGGGCAGTGGCTGTGTTGCAGGCGATGACGATCAGGCGCGCGCCCTGGTCGACCAGATGATCGACCACGCGCTCCGAGCGTTCGCGCACGTGAGCCGCATCTCGATCGCCATAGGGCGCATGGCCGGCGTCTGCGACGTAGAGCAAGGGCGCATGCGGCAGTTGCCGATGCAAGGCGCGCAGCACGGACAGGCCACCCACGCCGGAATCGAAAACGCCGATCAGCGACGCAGCCGCAGGCGGCGCCGCGGTGGTGTCTTGGGGGGCGGGTTGATCGGCAAGCGGTGTCATGGCGGCGGCAGTCTACCCGGCTGCCCGGGTGGCGCATCGGCGGGCGCCTGCCCGGTCAAAGAGCGCCAACTGTCGCTCGGCCGGCTGGCATTTCTGGGGCTGCGCACCTAAAATAGCACGATCGTTCGATTTATGCTTCGGCCTGCGCCACACGCGCATGGCGTCGAGCATCGTGCCGGTTTTACCCCGTCCGGCATTGGTGCAACCACTAGAATCCCGCAGTTAACGTAAACGTCAATTCAGACCATTCGGGTCCGACAGGAGCAACGCGACATGAAGGTATTGGTAGCCGTCAAGCGCGTCGTCGACTACAACGTGAAGGTTCGCGTGAAGTCCGACGGCACGGGGGTGGACATCGCCAACGTCAAGATGAGCATGAACCCCTTCGACGAAATTGCCGTCGAAGAGGCCGTCCGCTTGAAAGAGAAGGGCGCTGTCACCGAGGTGATCGCCGTCTCTTGCGGTGTCACGCAGTGCCAGGAAACCCTGCGCACCGCGATGGCCATCGGTGCCGACCGCGCGATCCTGGTCGAGACCGACGCAGAACTGCAGCCATTGGCCGTGGCCAAGCTGCTGAAGGCCCTGGTCGACAAGGAGCAGCCGGGCCTGGTGATCCTGGGCAAGCAGGCGATCGACGACGACTGCAACCAGACTGGCCAGATGCTGGCCGCGCTGGCCGACCTGCCGCAGGCCACCTTCGCCTCGAAGGTCGAGATCGCCGATGGCAGCGTGAACGTCACGCGTGAAGTCGACGGTGGCCTCGAGACGCTCAAGCTCAGCACGCCGGCCGTCGTGACCACCGACCTGCGCCTGAACGAGCCGCGCTACGTGACGCTGCCCAACATCATGAAGGCGAAAAAGAAGCCGCTCGAAGTGGTGAAGCCCGCCGACCTGGGCGTGGACGTGGCGCCGCGCCTGAAGACGCTGAAGGTCGCCGAGCCGCCCAAGCGCGGCGCTGGCGTGAAGGTGCCGGACGTCGCCACGCTGGTGGCCAAGCTGAAGAACGAAGCGAAGGTGATCTGAGATGGCTGTCCTCGTCATTGCTGAACATGAACACGGCACCCTGAAGGGCGCCACGCTGAACACCGTGACCGCCGCCTCGCAATGCGGTGGTGACGTGCACGTGCTGATCGCCGGCTCGAATGCCTCGGGCGCCGCCCAGGCCGCCGCGCAGATCGCCGGTGTCGCCAAGGTGCTGCACGCCGACGATGCCAAGCTGGCCGAGCAACTGGCCGAAGACGTGGCTGCGCAGGTGCTGGCACTTGCGGGAGATGGTGCAGGCAACTACAGCCACATCCTGTTCCCCGCCACCGCCCACGGCAAGAACGTGGCCCCGCGCGTCGCGGCCAAGCTCGACGTGGCGCAGATCAGCGACGTCACCAAGGTCATCAGCGCCGACACCTTCGAGCGCCCGATCTACGCCGGCAACGCGATCGCCACCGTGCAGAGCGCCGACAAGGTCAAGATCATCACCGTGCGCACGACCGGCTTCGACGCCGCGGCGGGCGGTGGCTCGGCTGCTGTTGAATCGGTGGCGGCCGTGGCCGGCAACGGCAAGTCGAGCTTCGTGGGCCGCGAGGTCACCAAGAGCGATCGGCCCGAGTTGACCGCCGCGAAGATCATCGTCTCTGGTGGCCGCGCGCTGGGTTCGTCGGACAAGTTCAATGAAGTGCTGACGCCGCTGGCCGACAAGCTGGGCGCCGCGCTGGGCGCCAGCCGCGCTGCGGTTGATGCGGGCTATGCGCCGAACGACTGGCAGGTCGGCCAGACCGGCAAGATCGTCGCGCCGCAGCTGTACATCGCCGCCGGCATCTCGGGCGCGATCCAGCACCTGGCCGGCATGAAGGATTCCAAGGTGATCGTCGCGATCAACAAGGACCCGGAAGCGCCGATCTTCAGCGTGGCCGACTACGGCCTGGAGGCGGACCTGTTCACCGCCGTGCCCGAGCTGATCAAAGCCCTCTGAAGTTGAGCTGCGCGCGGCTTGCCGCCGCGCGCCACGACATTTCCAAGGGCGCCGTTGTGCGCCCTTTTTCTTAATCTGGTTCCGGCATCACGTTGCCCAGGCAACATGAGCCCACACCGCAAACCGCCAACCGGTTTGTCCAGGAGACTGCAGTGACCTACCGCGCACCCGTCAAGGACATGTTGTTCGTGATGAAAGAGCTGGCCGGCATCGACGCCGTGGCCCAGCTGCCCGGTTTTGAAGACGCCGGTTTCGACACGGCCCAGGCCGTGCTCGAAGAATGCGCCAAGCTCAATGAGGCCGTGGTGGCGCCGTTGAACGTCGACGGCGACGTGAACCCGTCGTCGTTCAAGGACGGCCAGGTCCGCGCGACCCCGGGTTTCAAGGAGGCTTTCCAACAGTTCAGCCAAGGTGGCTGGCAGGGCCTGCATCACCCCACCGACTTCGGCGGCCAGGGCCTACCCAAGCTGATCCACGCCGCGTGCCAGGAAATGGTCAACGCTGCGAACCTCAGCTTCGCGCTGTGCCCGCTGCTGACCGACGGTGCGATCGAGGCGCTGCTGACCGCGGGTTCCGACGAGCAGAAGGCGACCTACATCCCGAAGCTGATCGACGGCACCTGGACCGGCACGATGAACCTGACCGAGCCGCAGGCCGGGTCGGACCTGTCGATGGTGCGCACCAAGGCCGAGCCGCTGCCCGACGGCACCTACAAGATCTTCGGCACCAAGATCTTCATCACCTGGGGTGAGCACGACATGGCCGAGAACATCGTCCACCTCGTGCTGGCCCGCGTGGTCGGTGCGCCGGAGGGCGTGAAGGGCATCTCGCTGTTCATCGTGCCCAAGTTCATGCTGAACGCCGACGGCACGCCTGGTGCGCGCAACGATGTGCACTGCGTGAGCATCGAGCACAAGATGGGCATCAAGGCCAGCCCGACGGCGGTGCTGCAGTACGGCGACCATGGCGGCGCGATCGGCTACCTGATCGGCGAAGAGAACCGCGGCCTCGAGTACATGTTCGTGATGATGAACGCCGCGCGCTTTGGCGTTGGTGTGCAAGGCCTGGCGGTGGCCGATCGTGCCTACCAGCGCGCCGTGGCCTACGCCCGCGAGCGCGTGCAGTCGCGCCCGGTCGACGGGTCGATGAACACGGCCGCGCCGATCATCCACCACCCCGACGTGCGCCGCATGTTGATGACGATGCGCGCCAACACCGAAGGCTGCCGCGCGATGGCGCTGGTCGGCGCTGCGGCGTTCGATGCCGCGCACCACCATCCGGATGCGGCGACGCGCCAGCAGAACCAGGCCGTCTACGAGTTCCTGGTGCCGCTGATCAAGGGTTACTCGACCGAGATGAGCCTGGACGTGACCTCGCTGGGCGTGCAGGTGCACGGCGGCATGGGCTTCATCGAAGAAACCGGCGCGGCCCAGCATCTGCGCGACGCGAAGATCCTGACGATCTACGAAGGCACGACCGCGATCCAGGCCAATGACCTGGTGGGCCGCAAGACCTCGCGCGATGGTGGCCGCGCGGCCAAGGCGATCGCAGCGCAAGTCGAGGGCACGGAGCAGGCCCTGATGAAGCAAGGTGGCGACGCGGCGAAGGCGATGGCCAAGCGCCTGGGCACTGCGCGCCAGGCCTTTCTCGACGTGGTCGATTTCGTCGTCGCCCAGTCCAAGACCAACCCGAACGCCGTCTTCGCCGGCAGCGTGAACTACCTGATGCTGGCCGGCAACCTGGTGGCCGGCTGGCAGATGGGCCGCGCGCTGCTGGCCGCCGAAGCCAGGCTGGCGGCGGGCGAAGACGCCGAGTTCATGAAGGCCAAGATCGCCACGGCGCGCTTCTACGGCGACCACATCCTCTCGAAGGCGACCGGCCTGCGCGACAGCATCGTCGACGGCGCCGCCAGCATCACCGACATGGCTCTGGAGGCCTACTGATGTCCATGCCTGCGATCCTCGCGAACCTGCCGCTGCCGATCATTGGCGCGCCGCTGTTCATCATCTCCAACCCCAAGCTCGTGATCGAGCAGTGCAAGGCCGGCGTGGTCGGCTCGATGCCGGCGCTCAATGCGCGCCCGGCCGAGCAGCTGGACGAGTGGCTGGCCGAAATCACCGAGACCTTGGCCGCCTACAACCAGGCCAACCCGGACAAGCCGGCGGCGCCTTTCGCGATCAACCAGATCGTGCACAAGAGCAACGAGCGCCTCGAGCACGACCTGCAGGTCTGTGCCAAGTACAAGGTGCCGATCATCATCACCTCGCTGGGCGCGCGCACCGATGTGAACGACGCCGTGCACAGCTGGGGCGGCGTGGTGCTGCACGACGTGATCAACAACACCTTCGCCAAGAAGGCGATCGAGAAGGGTGCCGACGGCCTGATCGCGGTGGCGGCCGGTGCCGGCGGCCACGCGGGTGTCAAGAGCCCGTTTGCGCTGATCCAGGAGATCCGCGAGTGGTTCGACGGCCCGCTGGCACTGTCGGGCGCCATGTCCACTGGCGGCGCCGTGCTGGCCGCGCGGGCGATGGGCGCCGACTTCGCCTACATCGGCTCGGCCTTCATCGCCACCGAAGAGGCGCGCGCGATCGACAGCTACAAGCAGGCGATCGTCGAAGGCTCGAGCGACGACATCGTCTATTCGAACCTGTTCACCGGCGTGCACGGCAACTACCTGAAGCGCTCCATCCTGTCGGCGGGCCTGGACCCGGACAACCTGCCGCAGAGCGACCCGTCGAAGATGAACTTCGGCGGCGACGCGAAGAAGGCCTGGAAGGACATCTGGGGCTGCGGCCAGGGCATTGGCGCGATCAAACAAGTGCAACCGGCGGGCCAACTGGTCGCCCGGCTGGCGCGCGAGTACCGCGCGGCGCAGGCCCGGGTCGCGGCCTGAGCCTGTTCAGGCCGTTTCGGCCACCAGGCTGGCATCGCAGCCGGTGGCCGACGCGATCCAGCGCCGGGCCAGCCGGCTCAGCAGCGGGGCCAGTGCCGGCGGCAGCCAGCGCAACACGCGGGCGGGATCGCTGACCAGGCCGCAGACGTAGCGGCCATCACTGTCGCTCCATTGCAACGCGTGACAGGCGCCCACGCGCTTTCGGCTGACCAGCACGCCGACCGGGCAGGGCTCGGCAGCGCAGCACAGCCCGCAGCCGTTGCACGGCGCCCCTTCGGCCGGTTTCGGCGGGGCGTCGACATGCAGGTGGATCACCCGGGAGGGTGGCGAAGACGGGCGGCTCACGCCGCCAGTGTGGTGCCGACCGCACGCTTGCTGTCGTGCAAGTAACGGCCATCGCCCATTGCATTTCCACGTACGACGACCTGGGTACACCGGTGTTACAGTGCCGTCCGTGAGTATGTAGGTCCTTCTGTGTCCCCTTGCTGGTGTCAATTTCAGCAAGGCGGGTCGCTAGTCCGCCAACCGGTAGAGCCGGGCCGCGGAAGGTTGATCAACCCATCGGAGCTCTGGAAACCAGGGCGAAAGGTGAGCGAAAGATGATGCAGCAATACAGGTCGAATTCGTACCTGTTCGGGGGTAATGCGCCGTACGTCGAGGAGATGTACGAAGCCTACCTCGACAACCCGGGTGCTGTTCCCGACAACTGGCGCGCGTATTTCGACGCGCTGCAAAACGTGCCCGCGGTCGATGGCTCCGACAGCCGCGACGTGGCGCATGCCCCGGTGATCGAATCCTTTGCGCAGCGCGCGAAGTCGAATGCGTTCGCCGTCAAGGCCAGCTCGGCCGACCTGGCGGTGGCCCGCAAGCAGGTCCACGTCCAGTCGCTGATCGCGGCCTATCGGTTCCTCGGCTCGCGCTGGGCCGACCTGGATCCGCTCAAGCGCACCGAGCGTCCGAAGATCCCCGAGCTGGAGCCGGCGTTCTACGACCTGAGCGAGTCCGACATGGACATCTCGTTCAGCGCTGCCAACACCTATTTCTCGCGCGCCGAGAACATGACGCTGCGCGAGATCATGCAGGCCCTGCGTGAAACCTACTGCGGCTCGATCGGCGCCGAGTTCATGCACTGCACCGACCCGACCGAAAAGCGTTGGTGGCAGGAGCGCCTCGAGAGCGCGCGCAGCAAGCCCACCTTCACCGGCGAGAAGCGCAAGCACATCCTCGACCGGCTGACCGCCGCCGAAGGCCTGGAGCGCTACCTGCACACCAAGTACGTCGGCCAGAAGCGCTTCTCGCTCGAAGGCGGCGAGAGCTTCATCGCCTCGATGGACGAAGTGGTCCAGCGTGCCGGCGAGAAGGGCGTGCAGGAGATCGTCATCGGCATGGCCCACCGCGGCCGCCTGAACGTGCTCGTCAACACCCTGGGCAAGGCGCCGAAGGACCTGTTCAGCGAGTTCGACCACACCGCGCCCGAAGAGCTGCCCTCGGGCGACGTGAAGTACCACCAGGGCTTCTCGAGCGACATCTCCACCGCTGGCGGCCCGGTCCACCTGAGCCTGGCCTTCAACCCCTCGCACCTGGAGATCGTCAACCCGGTGGTCGAGGGCTCGGTCAAGGCCCGCATGGACCGCCGCGGCGACAAGGAAGGCGACCAGGTGCTGCCCGTGCTGGTGCACGGCGACGCGGCCTTTGCCGGCCAGGGTGTGGTGATGGAGACGCTGGCGCTGGCGCAGACCCGCGGTTACTACACCGGCGGCACGCTGCACATCGTCATCAACAACCAGATCGGCTTCACCACCAGCGACCCGCGCGACAGCCGCTCGACGCTGTACTGCTCCGACGTCGTCAAGATGATCGAAGCGCCGGTGCTGCACGTGAACGGCGACGACCCCGATGCGGTCGTCTGGTGCACCCAGCTCGCGCTCGACTACCGCCAGGAGTTCAACAAGGATGTCGTCGTCGACATCATCTGCTTCCGCAAGCTCGGCCACAACGAGCAGGACACCCCGGCGCTGACGCAGCCGCTGATGTACAAGAAGATCGCGCAGCACCCCGGCACGCGCAAGCTCTATGGCGACAAGCTGGTCGCCCAGGGCGTGCTGCCGCAAGGTGGGCCGGAAGAGATGGTCAAGACCTTCCGCGCGGCGATGGACGCGGGCAAGCACCACTACGACCCGGTGCTGACCAACTTCAAGAGCAAGTATGCGGTCGACTGGCAGCCGTTCCTTGGCAAGAAGTGGACGGACGCCGCCGACACCGCGCTGCCGCTGGCCGAGGTCAAGCGCCTGGCCGAGCGCATCACCACGATCCCGGCCAACTTCAAGGTCCACCCGCTGGTCGAGAAGGTGATCGCCGACCGCGCGGCCATGGGCCGGGGCGAGATCAACGTCGACTGGGGCATGGGTGAGCACCTGGCCTACGCGTCGCTGGTGGCGTCGGGTTACCCGGTGCGCCTGTCGGGCGAAGACTGCGGCCGTGGCACGTTCACGCACCGCCATGCCGTGCTGCACGACCAGAACCGCGAGAAGTTCGACGAGGGCATCTACACGCCGTTGGAGCACGTGGCCGAGAACCAGGCCCCGTACGTCGTGATCGACTCGATCCTGTCCGAAGAAGCGGTGCTCGGCTTCGAGTACGGCTACGCCTCGGCCGACCCCAACACGCTGGTGATCTGGGAAGCCCAGTTCGGCGACTTCGTCAACGGTGCACAGGTCGTGATCGACCAGTTCATCGCGTCGGGCGAAGTGAAGTGGGGCCGTGTCAACGGCCTGACGATGATGCTGCCGCACGGCTACGAAGGCCAGGGCCCCGAGCACAGCTCGGCGCGCCTGGAGCGCTTCATGCAGCTCGCCGCGGACAACAACATGCAGGTCGTGCAGCCGACGTCGGCGAGCCAGATCTTCCACCTGCTGCGCCGGCAGATGGTGCGCATGTTCCGCAAGCCGCTGGTCATCATGACCCCGAAGTCGCTGCTGCGGAACAAGGACGCGACCTCGCCGCTGGTCGAGTTCACCAAGGGCGAATTCAAGACGGTGATCGGCGAACAGAGCGCCGACATCGACGCTTCGAAGGTCAAGCGCGTGATCGCCTGCTCGGGCAAGGTCTACTACGACCTGGTCAAGAAGCGCGAAGAGAAGAAGTCGGGCGACGTCGCGATCATCCGCGTCGAGCAGCTCTACCCGTTCCCGCACAAGGCGTTTGCCGCCGAGATCAAGAAGTACGCGAGTGCGACCGAGATCGTGTGGTGCCAGGACGAGCCGCAGAACCAGGGCGCCTGGTTCTTCGTGCAGCACTACATCCACGAGAACATGCTCGACGGCCAGAAGCTCGGCTACGCCGGCCGCCCGGCCTCGGCCTCGCCGGCGGTGGGTTATGCCCACCTGCACCAGGACCAGCAGAAGGCTCTGCTGGACCAGGCCTTCGGCAAGCTCAAGGGCTTCGTCCTCTCTAAATAAGACCACCCCGAAGCGCCTGCGGCGCCTCCCTTCGAGGGGCGCCGCTGGCGGACCGGCAGAGCCGGATCCGCGGCGTCTGCTGGGCTCGGTTACAGCACATCAAATGGTTTGAACATGGCAATCGTAGAAGTCAAGGTTCCGCAGCTCTCCGAATCGGTGGCCGAAGCCACGTTGCTGCAGTGGAAGAAGAAGCCCGGCGAGGCCGTGGCGATGGATGAGATCCTGATCGAGATCGAAACCGACAAGGTCGTGCTCGAAGTGCCGGCGCCGGCCGATGGCGTGCTGGCCGAGCATGTGGTCGCCGATGGCGGCACCGTGGTCAGCGATCAGGTCATCGCCAAGATCGACACCGAAGGCAAGGCGGGCGCGGCCAGCGCTCCCGCAGCGGCGGCCACCGTTGCGCCGCCGCCGCCCGCGGCAGCCCCGGCGCAGGCCGCCGGCGGCAGCAAGTCCGACGTGGCGATGCCTGCCGCAGCCAAGCTGATGGCCGACAACAACCTGGCCGCCGGCTCGGTGGCCGGCACCGGCAAGGATGGCCGCGTGACCAAGGGCGACGTGCTCGGCACGATCGCTGGCGGTGGCGCCGCGAAGACGGTGGCCCCGCCGCCGCCGGCCCCGTCGCCCGCACCGGCCGCAGCCAAGGCGGCGCTGCCCGCCGTGGCCGCACCGGTCGGCCCCAACCTGGGCGACCGCCCCGAGCAGCGCGTGGCCATGTCGCGCCTGCGCGCGCGCATCGCCGAGCGCCTGGTGCAATCGCAGTCGACCAACGCCATCCTGACCACCTTCAACGAGGTCAACATGGCCCCGGTGATGGAGATGCGCAAGAAGTTCCAGGAGAAGTTCGAGAAGGAGCACGGCGTCAAGCTCGGCTTCATGAGCTTCTTCGTCAAGGCGGCGGTGCATGCGCTGAAGAAGTACCCGGTGCTGAACGCCTCGGTCGACGGCAACGACATCGTCTACCACGGCTACTTCGACATCGGCATCGCCGTCGGCTCGCCGCGCGGCCTGGTGGTGCCCATCATCCGCAACGCCGACCAGATGACGTTTGCCGAGATCGAGAAGAAGATCGCCGAGTTCGGCCAGAAGGCCAAGGACGGCAAGCTGGGCATCGAAGAGCTGACCGGCGGCACGTTCTCCATCAGCAACGGCGGCACCTTCGGCTCGATGCTGTCCACGCCCATCATCAACCCGCCGCAATCGGCCATCCTGGGCGTGCACGCCACCAAGGACCGCGCGGTGGTCGAGAACGGCCAGGTCGTCGTTCGCCCGATGAACTACCTGGCGATGAGCTACGACCACCGCATCATCGACGGCCGCGAAGCCGTGCTGGGCTTGGTGGCGATGAAGGAAGCGCTGGAAGACCCGGCCCGCCTGCTGTTCGACATCTGAACGCACGCATGAACCTGCTGCGCGACCCGATCTAGCGCCTGTGTTGCTCGCCGTACGGGAGTACGGCTGCGCTACTCGACGCTACCTCGGGCCGCTCGCTACGGTTCCTGCGCACGTTCAGCCACCCTATTGATTCGGCTGGCGGTTCGCGGGTCGAGACTGGAGAGATCAAGTGTCCAAACAATTCGACGTCATCGTCATCGGCGGTGGCCCGGGTGGCTACATCGCCGCCATCCGCGCCGCGCAGCTGGGCTTCAATACCGCTTGCATCGACGAGTGGAAGAACGCGGCCGGTGGGCCCGCGCCGGGCGGCACCTGCACGAATGTGGGCTGCATCCCGTCGAAGGCGTTGCTGCAGTCCAGCGAGCATTTCGAGCATGCCGGCCACCACTTCGGCGACCACGGCATCAGCCTGTCGGACCTGAAGATCGACGTGGCGAAGATGGTGGGCCGCAAGGACGCCGTCGTGAAGCAGAACAACGACGGCATCCTCTACCTTTTCAAGAAGAACAAGGTCAGCTTCTTCCACGGCCGCGGTTCGTTTGTGGCAGCCAAGGACGGCGGCTACGAGATCAAGGTCGCCGGCGCGGCAGAAGAAACGCTGTTCGCCAAGCAGGTCATCCTGGCCACCGGCTCCAACCCGCGCCAGCTGCCGGGCGCCGAGTTCGACGAAGACCTGATCCTGTCGAACGACGGGGCGCTGCGCATCCCCAGCGTGCCGAAGAAGCTCGGCGTGGTCGGCTCGGGCGTCATCGGCCTGGAGATGGGCTCGGTCTGGCGCCGCCTGGGTGCTGAGGTGACCATTCTCGAGGCCTTGCCGGCCTTCCTGGGCGCGGCCGACGAAGCCGTGGCCAAGGAAGCCGCCAAGGTCTTCAAGAAGCAGGGCCTGAAGATCGAGCTGGGCGTGAAGATCAGCGGTGTCGAGAAGGCCAAGGACGGCGTCACGGTGAAGTACACCGACGCCAAGGGTGCCGAGCAGACGCTGGCCTGCGATCGCCTGATCGTCTCGATCGGCCGTGTGGCCAACACCATCGGCCTGAATGGCGAAGCGGTGGGCCTGAAGCTGGACGAGCGCGGCATGATCGTGGTCGATGCCGAGTGCAAGACCAACCTGCCGGGCGTGTGGGCGGTGGGCGATGTGGTGCGGGGCCCGATGCTCGCGCACAAGGCCGAAGAAGAGGGCGTGGCGGTGGCCGAGCGCATTGCAGGCCAGCATGGGCACGTCAACTTCAACACCATCCCGTGGGTCATCTACACCAGCCCCGAGATCGCCTGGGTCGGCCAGACCGAACAGCAGCTCAAGGCCGAAGGCCGCGCCTACAAGACGGGCCAGTTCCCGTTCCTGGCCAACGGCCGGGCACGCGCGCTGGGCGACACCACCGGTTTCGTCAAGATGATCGCGGATGCGAAGACCGACGAGATCCTCGGCGTGCACATCATCGGGCCGTTCGCGTCGGAGTTGATCTCCGAAGCGGTGGTGGCGATGGAGTTCAAGGCCTCGTCGGAAGACATCGCCCGCATCTGCCACGCGCACCCGTCGCTGTCTGAGGCGACGAAGGAAGCCGCGCTGGCCGTCGACAAGCGCACGCTGAACTTCTGAGCCCCCAACGCCCCCTCCGGCCACTGCCCCCCGAGGGGGCTTTTGCATCGGACTGGCAGCGCCAGATCCGTGCAAATCCCTTGACGGGGTAGTGCCGGAGGCGAGCAAAGGTCGCACGCCCAACGTCTGCGGTTCACATGGCTGTCCGCCAGCTTTACCAAGCCATCCTCGCCGAGCGCGGCTACAAGGCCGACGAGGCGCAGCTGCGTGCGATCGCCGCGCTGGAGCGTTGCGAGAACGAATGGGCCGACTACAAGGCGCGGCGCTCGAACGCGGTCACTCAGCTGCTGCGGCCGACGCCATCGTCGCCCGCTGACATCCCGGCCGGCGAGAGCGAGCCGGTGCTGCGCCGCCTGGGCGACTGGATCGTGCGGCCGCCGATCCCGCGTGGCGTCTACATGTACGGTGGGGTGGGGCGCGGCAAGAGCTTCCTGATGGACTGCTTCTTCCAGTCCGTGCCACTCACGCGCAAGACGCGCCTGCACTTTCACGAGTTCATGCGCGAGGTGCACCGCGAGCTGCAAGACCTGAAGGGCATCCAGAACCCGCTGAACGTGCTTGGTGAGCGCATCGCGCGGCGGCACCGCCTGATCTGCTTCGACGAGTTTCACGTCGCCGACGTGACCGACGCGATGATCCTGCACCGGCTGCTGGAGTCGATGTTCGAGCACCGCGTCAGCATCGTGACGACCTCGAACTTCCACCCCGATGCGCTGTACCCGAACGGTCTGCACCGCGACCGCATCCTGCCTGCCATTGCGCTGCTGAAAGCCAAGCTCGAGGTCATCAACGTCGACGCCGGCACCGACTACCGCCGCCGCACGCTGGAGCATGTGAAGCTGTACCACACACCGCTGGGCCCCGACGCCGACGCGGCGATGGAGCAGGCCTTCAACGAGTTGGCCGAAGCGCGCGACGAATCACCGCTGCTGCACATCGAGCAGCGTGAGATCCGCGCCCGCCGCCGTGCCGGCGGCGTGGTGTGGTTCGATTTCGCCACCCTGTGCGGCGGGCCTCGTTCGCAGAACGACTACCTCGAGCTGGCCACGCAGTTTCACACCGTGCTGCTGTCCGACGTGCCCCAAATGCCGCCGCGCCTGGCCTCGGAGGCGCGCCGCTTCACCTGGCTGGTCGACGTGCTTTACGACCGCCGCGTCAAGCTGATCATGTCAGCCGAAGTGCCGGCCGAGCAGCTCTACAACGAAGGCCCGTTGGCCCACGAGTTTCCGCGCACCGTGTCGCGCCTGAACGAAATGCAATCCGCCGAATTCCTGGCCCTCGAACGCCGCGAAGTTGACACTTCACTGACCTAGTATTCGGGGGCGCCCGCAGGGTCGCCCCTTTCAAGTGGCGTGCGCGGATCCGGCTCCGCCGGTCCGCTGCGCGAGCCCCCTCGGGGGGCAGGGCCCGGAAGGGTCCGTGGGGGCCTATTTCAATGCTTCGACGCGAATCATCGCCAGCGACAGGTTGTCGCCGGTGCCTCGCGCACGCTGGCGCGCCTTGCTGATCAGCATCTCGCTGGCTTCCCGGGGGCTCAGCGCATTGACGATGGCGCCGAGCTCCTTCTGGCTCAGGTAGTGCCACAGGCCGTCCGAGCAGGCGAGCAGCGTGTCGCCGACTTCCAGCCGTTCGATCTGGGTCACCTCGACCGGCGGGTCTTGCTGCGTGCCCAGGCAGCCCGTCAGCAGGTTGGACTGCGGGTGGGTGTTGGCCTGGGCCTCGCTGATCTTGCCTTCGTCGATCAGGCGCTGGACGTACGAATGGTCGATCGTTCGGCGGACCAGTTCGGAGCCGCGGAAGTGGTAGACGCGCGAGTCGCCGGCATGCACCGTCCAGCCGGTCAGGTCGGGCAGCACCAGGAAGGCGGCCAGGGTGCTGTGCGGTTCTTCGTCGGCGGTGATCGCGGTCAGCTTGATCATCAGGTGCGCCTCGACGACCAGCTGGCGCAGCATCGTGGCGGGGTCGTCTGCGTTGGGGGCGAAGCGCTCGAAGACCTGGCGCGCAATCATCACCACCTGGTCGGCGGCGGTGCGGCCGCCGCTCTTGCCGCCCATGCCGTCGGCCACCAGCGCCAACGCGCAACCGGGCACGCGGCCATGCGGCAGTACTTCGACCTGGTCTTGTTGGTAGGCGCGGTCGCCTTTGTGAAGGCCGGTGGCGGCGGAGAGGCGGAAACCTTGGGGGGCGGTGATCATGACCGGCAATATAAACTGCCGCCGCTGTGACCGACGCCGTAGAACCCCCCGATAACCTGCATTCTCCGCAGCGCCGCCTGATCGAATTGCGGATGGAACATGCCGATCTGGACAGCCTGATCGACCAGGTCGACCTGCAGGGCACCGGCGACGAGCTGACGCTGCGGCGGCTGAAGAAGCGGCGTTTGCTGTTGCGCGACCAGATTGCGCAGCTCGAAGCGCAGCTTGAACCCCCTGAACCCGCATGATGACGCCCCCACGCCCCCTTCCGGGGGCTGCCCCCCAGGGGGGCTCGCGCAGCGGACCGGCTAAGCCGGATCCGCGCACGCCACTTGAAGGGCGGCGGCGCCTGCGGCGCGCCGCCAATGCGGCAGCGCCGGTGCTATGACCGAACATGCCGAAGTGACCGGCGAGTTGCGACTCGCGGTGGCGCAAAGCTTTGCTTCCGACGGGCCATTGGGGCGCGTGGACAGTGCCTATTCGGTGCGTGACGCGCAGCTGCAGATGGCCGAGGCGGTGGCGGGGGCGATCGATGCCAATGAGGCGCTGGTTGTCGAAGCGGGCACTGGGGTGGGCAAAACCTTTGCTTACCTTGTGCCGGTGTTGGTGTCGGGCAAACGCACGTTGGTGAGCACGGCGACCAAGAACCTGCAGGACCAGCTGTTCTTCCGCGACCTGCCGCGCCTGCGCGATGCGCTGGGCCTGCCGGCGACGGTGGCGCTGCTGAAAGGGCGTGGTAGCTATCTCTGTCGGCATCGGCTGGCGCAGGCTCGCGAAGGCGCCGTGCTGCCCGATCGCATGGCCGTGCGGGCACTGGCACGCATCGAGACTTGGGCCCAGGCGACCACCACCGGCGATATCGGCGAGCTCGAAGGGCTCGACGAGCGCTCCGAGGTGATCCCGATCGTCACCTCGACGCGCGAGAACTGCCTGGGCAGCGAATGCCCCGAGTACCACGCCTGCCACGTGATGAAGGCACGGCGCGATGCGATGGCTGCCGACATCGTGGTCGTCAACCACCACTTGTTCTTTGCCGACCTGGCGCTGCGCGACAGCGGCGTGGCCGAGCTGTTGCCGACCGTCGACGTGGCGGTGTTCGACGAAGCGCACCAGATGGTCGAGGCCGGCATCCAGTTCCTCGGTCAGACGCTGGGCACGGGGCAGGTGATCGATTTCTCGCGTGACCTGCTCGCCGCCGGCCTGCAGCATGCCCGGGGGCTGCTGCCCTGGGCCGAATTGACAGGCGCGTGCGAAAAGGCGGCGCGCGATCTGCGTTTGGCGGCGGCTGGCGAACTGCACGACGTGCGCAGCATCGTCAAACGGCGCTGGGACGAAGCCGCGCGCGGCGATGGCCTGACCATGGCGCTGGACACGCTGGTGGGCGCGTTGATGGCGGCCGCCGAAGCGGCGCAAGGCGTGGTCGAGTCGGCGCCCGATTTCACCCGGCTGCATGGGCGCGCCAAAGAGCTGGCGGCGCAGGCGGCACGCTTTCAAAAACCCAGCCCGGCCGACCAGGTGCGCTGGGTCGACCTGACGCCTCACCAGGCGCGGCTGATCGAGTCGCCGCTGGACATCCGCGCGATGATGACCCAGCAGCGCGCGGCGGCCAGCCGGGCCTGGGTCTTCACCTCGGCGACGCTGGGCGACGACGATGCCTTGAGCTGGTTCAGCGAGGCTGCCGGCCTGGAGGACGCTCGCCACCTGCGGGTGGGCAGCCCGTTCGACTACGCGGCGCATGCGCGCGTCTATGTGCCGCCGCGGTTTCCCGCGCCCAACGAGGCGCCACACAACACGATGGTCGGTCGCGCGGCCGCCCACTGCGCCGCGGCCTTGGGTGGGCGCACCTTTGTGCTGACCACCACGCTGCGCGCGATGAAGGTGGTGGCTGAAGCGCTGACCAACGAACTGGCCGATCTGGGCCAGCCGCTGGAGGTGCTGGTGCAGGGCACTGCGGCCAAGCGCGCGCTGCTCTCGCGTTTTCAGCAAGGCGGCAGCGTGCTGGTCGGCTCGCAAAGCTTCTGGGAGGGCATCGACGTGCCCGGCGACGCGCTGCAGTGCGTGCTGATCGACAAGCTGCCGTTCCCGCCGCCGAACGACCCGCTGGTCGAGGCGCGTGTGCGGCAGCTGAAAGAGCAGGGCCGCGATGCGTTCAACGACTACTTCGTCGCCGAAGCGGCGATCTCGCTCAAGCAAGGCGCCGGGCGCCTGATTCGCACCGAGACCGACCAGGGCCTGCTGGTGATCTGCGACACCCGGCTGCGCCAGGCGCGCTATGGGGCTCGGCTGCTCAAGGCGTTGCCACCGATGCAACCGCTGGAGACCGGCGAGCAGGCGCTGGCCTGGTTGCGGTCGCTGCGGTAGCGCCCAAAAAAGAAGGCGGCCCGAGGGCCGCCTGCGATTTTGTTCAGTGCCGTGAGGGGCGGCTTACCAAAGCTGCCACCAAGCCTTGTCTTCGCGCGCCTTGCCGTCGGCCAGGAAGCGGCTCTTCGGGAAGTTGCCCTTCAGCACGCGGTCTGCGTCGTCGCGCAGCTCGACCAGGCCCAGCTTGTCGTACGAGCGGCTCATGATGTAGAGCGCTTCTTCGATCGCCGGGGTCTGCGGGTAGGTGGTGATCGCCTGCTGCGCGCGGTTGGCCGCGGCGATGTAGGCGCCGCGGCGCAGGTAGTAGCGCGCCACGTGCACTTCGTAGTCGGCCAGGGCATTGACCGTGAAGTCCATGCGCAGCTTGGCGTCAGGCGTGTACTTGGAATCGGGGAACTGCTCGACCAGTTGCTTGAACGACTGGTAGGCGTCGCGGGCGGCCTGCTGGTCGCGCTCGGACAGCTTCTGCTGCGACAGCGCGGCGAGGAAGCCGATGTTGTCGTTGAAGTTCACCAGGCCGCGCAGGTACAGCGCGTAGTCCAGCCCGGGGCTGGACGGGTTCAGCTTGATGAAGCGGTCGAGTGTGGACAGGGCGGCAGCCTTTTCGCCGGCCTTCCAGTTCGCGTAGGCCAGGTCGAGCTGGGCCTGCTGGGCCAGCAGCGTGCCGCCGGCGCGGCCTTCGACCCGCTCGAGCAGCTTGATCGCGTTGAGCCAGCCGCCCGCCGCCATGTCCTCTTTGGCGTCTGCATACAATTTCTCTGCAGAACCCTGGATGTCGCCGTCGTCCTTGTTGAAGAACGAACTGCAGCCGGCCAGCAGCACAGCCAGGGACAACATCGCGGCGCGCGCCAGCGGCCGGCGGAACAAGTCTTGGATCATCGGTGGGGTCACGCAGCGAACGAACGCGCCGCGAAAGTGGTCTTGCCAAGCAAACGCGAAGGATTATATGGGGGGCCTTCCACAGCCTCGGACGCCACCGCCGAGCGGGTCGTCCGAAGGCTTGCCCGACGACAACGAGGTCGACAGCGGCCCCGAAACGCGCAGTTGGCGCCTCGACGCCGAAGCCCATGGCCAGCGGCTGGACAAGGTGCTCGCCGGCCTGGTGCTCGAGTTCTCGCGCAGCCACCTGCAGACGCTGCTTGCGGCAGGCGAGGTGACGCTCGACGGGGCGCCGGCGACGGTGGCCTCGCGCAAGGTCAAGGTCGGCCAGCAGTTGACGATCACCCTGGTGCTGCCGGCCGAGGCGCGCGCCTTCACGCCGCAGGCGATGGCGCTGGACGTGCTGTACGAGGACGCCCACTTGCTGGTGCTGCACAAACCGGCCGGCCTGGTGGTGCATCCGGCGGCGGGCAACTGGTCGGGCACCTTGCTCAACGGGTTGCTGGCCCGCGATGCGAACGCCGCTCGATTGCCGCGCGCCGGCATCGTGCACCGGCTGGACAAGGACACCTCGGGCCTGATGGTGGTCGGCCGCAGCCTGGAGGCGGTGACCGCGCTGATCCGCGACATGGCGGCACGCGACATCCGCCGCCGCTACCTCGCGCTGGCGCATGGCGACGTCGGCCGGGTGCCATTCACGATCGATGCGCCGATCGGGCGCGACCCGGTGGCGCGCGTGCGCATGGCGGTGGTGCCGGGCGGCAAGCCGGCGCGTACCGACGTGTACCCGGTCGCCTACCAGGGCGGCATCAGCGCGGTGCGCTGCGAGCTGCACACCGGGCGCACCCACCAGATCCGCGTGCACCTGGCCTCGCGCGGCCATGTGCTGGTGGCCGACACGGTGTACGGCGGCAAGCCGGCGCTGGGCATGCAGCGGCAGGCCCTGCATGCGGCCGAGCTCGAACTGGCGCACCCGATCACCCGCGAGCCGCTGCGGTTCGAGGCGCCGCCGCCCGAAGATTTCGCGGCGGCCTGGGCCGCTGTGGTGCCGGCTTGACAGCCAAGGGGCGGCCCTTATGCGGGGGCGGTGGCGCGGGTTTACAATGCGGTTCCAGGCCGACAGATCCAGCGGGATCCGCCGAGTAATCCCACCGCATCAGGCGCGAGCCACTGTGCGGGGCGCAAGTCGAGCCACTGGTGTCGGGCCGTTGCCGCCGCCGTCTGCCCGAAGCCCTCAGAGGGCCCATCAGACAAGCCGCAGCCGCGCCGCCGACCATCGCCAACGAACCGCACCGTCGACGCCGTCCGTGCGATCGCCCGCGCAGGCCCAGCCCGCGCCCGGCAATTGCCCCCGTCGAAGGGCTTGTTGAAGACAACCGCTGCCTGACCGCAGCTTGTGACCCGTGTCGATACCTGATCGATGAATACCCAGGACGCCAAGCGCGTGCTCGAAACCGCGCTCATCTGCGCCAGCCAGCCGATGCCGCTGCGCGACATGCGTGCGCTGTTTGCAGACCAACTGGGCTCCGACACGCTGCGCTCGCTGCTCGACGAGCTCGGGCGTGACTGGGCCGGCCGCGGCGTCGAACTGGTGGCGTTGGCCACCGGCTGGCGCTTCCAGAGCCGGCCCGAGATGCGCGAGTTTCTCGACCGGCTGAACCCCGAAAAGCCGCCGCGCTATTCGCGTGCGGTGCTCGAAACGCTGGCCATCATCGCCTACCGCCAGCCGGTGACGCGCGGCGACATCGAAGACATCCGCGGTGTCGTCGTCTCCAGCCAGATCATCAAGCAGCTGGAAGACCGCAACTGGATCGAAGCCATCGGCCACCGCGACGCCCCGGGCCGACCGGCGCTGTATGCCACCACGCGCCAATTCCTCGACGACCTCGGCCTCGAAAGCCTGGACCGTTTGCCGTTGCTGGACGGCCCGCCCGGCGCCGAGGCGCTGAAGGCGCTCAGCGCCGAGCAGGCCGGGCTGTTGAACGACCAAGGCGAGTTGCCCCTCGATGAGGCGCTGGTCGAGGGCGAGCTTGTGCCGGCGGAGCAGGGTGCTGATGCGACGGGTGCCCCCGCTGCAGACCCGGTGGCGATCGAGGCGGGGTCGGTCGATGCCGGCGCGACCTCCCCCAGCGACATCGCTGCCGGCGACCTGCCGACCGACACAGATGCCGAGGCGGCGCCGACCGATCCGGTCGATGCGATCGACTCGGGCGACGAGCCTGCCGCCGAAGCCGAAGCCGAAGCCGAAGCCGAAGCCGAAGCCGAAGCCGAAGCCGAAGCCGAGCCCGTCGAGGCCACCGAGCCGGCCGCTGCCGCCGCCGAGCCGGTGGTCGAACCGCTGCTCGCCGACGAGCCCCCCGCCACTGAAGATGACGCTGTCGACAGCGCCGAGGCCGGCGACGCGGACATCGCGGCCACCGAAATCCCCTTGTCCGTCGAGCCAGCTTCGCCGGCCGACCCAGAACAAGCACCGGCCGATGACTCGGCCGACCCTCTTGCCACCTCCACCAACGCGCCCCAAGCATGAACACCGAATCCAAGTCCGACCCGTCGTTGCCCGCCGAGACGGCGCCGGCACCCGATGCTGCCGTCGACGGGGCGCCCGCTGCGCCCGCTGCGCCCAAGCGCCGCACGCGCACGCGCAAGGCGGATACCGCAGAGGCAGCGGAAGCTGGCCAGGCCGAAGCCGGCGCTGCTCCGGTGGTTGAGGGCGAAGCCGCTGCGCAGAAGCCGGCACGCAAGCCGCGCACCCGTGCCGCGAAGAAAGACATCGAAGAATCCGGTGGCGGTTCGGCCGATGCGCCGGCCGCTGTGGCAGTGGCGGCTGACGCCCCGTCGCACGCCGCCCAGGCGCCGGCTGCGCCGATGGCCGATCGCGCTGATGTGCGTGGTGCGGGTGATGCAGGTGGTGCGGCAGAAGGCGGCTTCGACGCCGCAGCGCCGGCCGCCGAGGCGGGCGAATCGGGTGACGCTGGTGAGGGTGGCCCGGGCGGCGAATCGCGCCGTGGCCGCAACCGCCGTCGCCGCCGTGGTGGCGACCGGGGTGAGCGCGACGAGCAGGGCGGTGGTGCACCCCGCCCGCAGCCGGCCGCCGCCGTGCCGGCGCCCGACACCGGCGACTTGTTTGCCGCGGTGATCGCGGGCGAGTTCGATGGCGGCGACGCCGAGCCGGTCGAGGCAGAGGCTGCCGCCGCGCCCGAGGCCACGCCCGCCCCCGCAGAAGACGAATCGGGCTCCGCCGCCGGAGCCGGCGAGGCGCCCGAAGCGGCCGGGGCCGAAGAAGCTCAAGAAGAGGGGGCCGACAAGCGGGTGCTGCTGCCCGACCCCGATGCGCCCAAGCTGCACAAGGTGCTGGCCCAGTCCGGCATCGGCTCGCGCCGCGACATGGAACAGGCCATCATCGACGGCCGTGTGGCCGTCAACGGCGAAACGGCCCATACCGGCATGCGCATCTCTTTCGGCGACCGTGTGACGCTGGACGGCAAGCCGGTGCGCGTGCGCATCGCGCCGCCGCCGGCGCGCGTGATCGCCTACCACAAGCCGGTTGGTGAGGTGGTGTCGCACGACGACCCGCAGCAGCGCCCGACCGTCTTCCGCAAGTTGCCGCGCTTGCCGCAAGGCAAGTGGCAGTCGGTGGGCCGGCTGGACATCAACACCGAAGGCCTGCTGCTGTTCACCAACTCGGGTGACCTGGCCAACAAGCTGATGCACCCGCGCTTCGGCGTCGAGCGCGAGTACGCGGTGCGCGTGCTCGGCACGCTCGAGAAAGAGGCCAAGGAGCGCCTGCTCGCCGGTGTCGAGATCGAGGGCCAGAGTGCGGCCTTCAAGTCGATCGAGGACGGCGGCGGCGAGGGCGTGAACCACTGGTACCGCGTCGTCATCACCGAAGGCCGCAACCGCGAAGTGCGTAAGCTGTTCGACGCGGTCGGCCTGACGGTCAGCAGGCTGATCCGCATCCGCTACGGCTGCGTGGTGCTGCCGCGTGGTCTCAAGCGTGGCGTCTGGGTCGACCTGGGCGAGGGCGACCTGCGCGCACTGCGCCAGATGACCGATGGTGGCCGGCCCGAACAGCGCCCGGACCACCGCAACGACCGGCGCGACAACCGCAATGACCGCAACGATCGTGGCGGCGACCGAGGTGGTGATCGTGGTGACCGGGGCCCCGGCAAGCGCGGGCCCGATGGCGGTGGCCATGAGTCGCGCCAGGCCGATCGCAGCAGCAAGAAGAAGCCGCACAACCAGCCTCAGAACCAGCCGCGCCGCGAGCGGATGGAGCGTGTCGATTCCGACCGCCTGCCCGGCGAATTGCGCGAGCCGGGCGATCCGACACGGATCCCGAACCCGCTGCAGCAGACCTTCGACAAGCGTGCCATCCAGCGTGAGCGCTCGACCCGCCGCGAGGACGATTTCGAGAACGGCCCGATCCCGAACCCGCTGCAACAAACCTACGACAAGCGCTTCGTGCAACCGCAGCGTGGCTTTGGCACCGGTGGTGGCAAGGGCGGCGGCGGCAAGGGTGGCCACAAGGGCGGTGGCGGCGGGGCCCAGCGCGAACCCGATCCAATGCAGACCTCGGTGGGCTACATCGGCGCCGACGCGTTCACCCGCAAGGCCCATGGCAAGGGTGGGCGCCGCGGCGGCGGCGGCCGGCGCTGAGGCGCAACAGCCTGTTTGCCCCGCAGGCTCTGATAACCGGCAAGGCTAGAATTCAAGGCTTTGCTCACGCAACCACCGGCCCGAAATAGCCAAAAAGGCCGGTCAAAGATTCAACTCAAGGAAGCTCTCATGGCCATCGAACGCACCCTCTCGATCATCAAGCCCGACGCCGTCGCGAAGAACGTGATCGGCCAGATCTACGCCCGCTTCGAAGGCGCCGGCCTGAAGATCATCGCCGCCCGCATGATGCACCTGTCGCGTGCCGAAGCCGAAGCCTTCTACGCCGTGCACAAGGCCCGCCCGTTCTTCAACGACCTGGTCAACTTCATGATCTCCGGCCCCGTGATGGTGCAGGCGCTGGAAGGCGAAGGCGCGATCCTGAAGAACCGCGACCTGATGGGCGCCACCGACCCGAAGAAGGCCGAGAAGGGCACCATCCGCGCCGACTTCGCCGACTCGATCGACGCCAACGCCGTGCACGGCTCTGACGCTGCCGAGACCGCCGCGGTCGAGATCGCGTTCTTCTTCCCGAGCATGAACATCCACTCGCGCTGATAGGCGCACCAGTGGTCGTCGAGCGATGAGTCAGTCGGACCGAGCGCAGGGCCGCTCCCAAGCCGGTCCGAATCCCCTCGGGGGATCGGCGGGCGTACCCGCCGGCCGAGGGGCTCCAGTCAATCTGCTGGACTTCGATCTCGACGGGCTGGCCGCTTATTGCGAGGGGCTGGGCGAGAAGCGCTTTCGCGCCACCCAGCTCTTTCGCTGGATTCACCAAAAAGGCGCCGCCGATTTCGGCGCCATGACCGACCTGGCCAAATCGCTGCGCGACAAGCTCGCCGGCGTGGCCGAGGTCAGGCCGCTGCCGGTGGCCACCGAGCAGGCCTCGGCAGACGGCACGATCAAGTGGCTGTTCGACGTTGGCGGCGGCAACGCGGTCGAATCGGTCTTCATCCCCGAAGACGATCGTGGCACCTTGTGCATCTCGTCGCAGGCAGGCTGTGCGGTCGGCTGCCGCTTCTGCTCCACGGGCCACCAGGGCTTTTCGCGCAACCTGACAACGGGCGAGATCCTGGCCCAGCTCTGGTATGCCGAGCACCACCTGCGCCAGCGCCTGAAGCTCGCGCCCGGTGAACGGGCGATCACCAACGTGGTGATGATGGGCATGGGTGAGCCGCTGCAGAACTACAGCGCGCTGGTGCCGGCGCTGAAGGCGATGCTGGACGACCACGGCTACGGCCTGTCGCGCCGGCGTGTCACCGTCTCGACCTCGGGCGTCGTGCCGATGATGGACCGGCTGCGCGAAGACTGCCCGGTGGCGCTGGCCGTGTCGCTGCACGCGCCAACCGACGCACTGCGCGACGACCTCGTGCCGCTGAACAAGAAATACCCGCTGGCCGAGTTGATGGCGGCCTGCCGTCGCTACCTCGAAGCCGCGCCGCGTGACTTCATCACCTTCGAGTACTGTATGCTCGACGGCGTCAACGACAGCGACGACCAGGCGCGCCAACTGCTGGCCCTGGTCAACGGCCGCGGCGCCGGCGGCACCGAGCGCGTGCCCTGCAAGTTCAACCTGATCCCGTTCAACCCGTTCCCCGAATCCGGGCTGTTGCGCTCGCCGCGCGAGCGCGTGATGGCCTTCGGCAAGGTGCTGCAGGACGGCGGCGTGGTGACGACGATCCGCAAGACCCGCGGCGACGACATCGACGCCGCCTGTGGTCAGCTCGCCGGTGAGGTACAAGACCGTACCCGTGCCGCGCAGCGCATGAAGCGCCTGCCGATCCAGGTGGTGGCCGCCCGCCCGGACGGCACCCCCAAGACCCATTGACCACAAGGCCCTCGCCGCCGAAGGAGACACTGCATTGACGTCCAAGCATTGCGGGCCCGCCCGCGCATGGTGGCTGGTGGCGAGCCTCGGCCTGTGGGCCACGGTGGGCTTGCTGCAGGGTTGTGCGGCACCCGCCGGAGGCGGCCGGAGCAGCACGCCCACCGCCGACGTGCAAACCGAATCGGACACGCCCGAGGCGGACCGGCGCGCACGCGTGCGCATGGAGCTGGCGGCGGCCTACTTCAGCCGCGGCCAATCGAATACCGCGCTCGACGAGGTCAAGCTCGCGCTGCAGTCCAAGCCCGACATGGCCGACGCCTACAACCTGCGCGGCCTGATCTACGCCAACATGGGCGAGTTCGCGCTGGCCGAAGACAGCTTCCGCCACGCGCTGCAGATCAACCCGCGCGATGCGGACACGATGCACAACTTCGGCTGGTTCCTGTGCCAGCAGCGCCGCTATGCCGACGCCGAGGCCCAGTTCAACGCCGCGCTGGCGGTGCCGGGCTACCGTGACCTGATTCGCACGAACCTGGCGCAGGGCGTGTGCCACGCGCGCAACAACCAGCTGGCCGAGGCCGAGCGCTCGCTGCAACGGGCCTACGAGCTGGACCCTGCCAACCCCACCACCGCGCTGAACCTGTCCGAGGTGCTGTACCGGCGCGGCGAGTTCGAGCGCGCGCGTTTCTACGTGCGCCGCGTCAACGCCGTCGACGAACTGGTGAACGCGCAGACGCTGTGGTTGGCCGCGCGCATCGAGAAAAAGCTCGGCCAGCAGTCGCAGGTGCAGATCCTGGGCACCCAGCTGAGCAACCGGTTCCCCCAATCCCCCGAAGCCCTGCTGTACGAAAAGGGTCGGTTCGATGAGTGAGTCTGGCGATACGACGCCGCCTGCGGGGAGCGCCGATACCGCCGGGGCGCTGCTGCGCGCCGCGCGCCAGGCGCAGGGCCTGCATGTGGCGGCCCTGGCCACCGCGCTGAAGGTGCCGCCGCGCAAGCTCGAGGCGCTCGAGAACGACCGCTACGAAGAGTTCCAGGGCGCGACCTTCGTGCGCGCGCTGGCGCAGGCTGCCTGCCGGGCCCTGAAGATCGACCCGGCGCCGGTGCTCGAGCGCCTGCCCGAGCTCGACAGCGGCGCCCTCAGCCAGCTGGAGCGGGGCTTGAATGCGCCGTTCCGCGAGCGGGGCGCGCGCCGCGAATCCGCCGAGATGCCAATCGCCAGCCGCGCCGCGCTGCTGGTGGTGGTGGTGCTGGTGCTGGGCACCTTGGCCTTCCTGTTCTGGCCTGCGAACTGGCACCTGCCGAACCTGACCGCGCTCACGTCGTCGTTGCCGGTGTCGAGCAGCACGGACACCCCGGTCGAGGCCAGCGCGCCGCTCAGCGTGCCAGGCGTGCCGGCCAGTGCGGTCGCCACCAGCGAGCCGGCCTTCCCGGCGCCGGCGTTGCCCACGGCCGGATTGCCGACCACTCAGTTGCCAACCACTCAGCTGCCGCCCCGCGCGCCCGTGCCGAGCGCGGCGCAGCCTTCGGCCCCGCAGCCGGCATCGGTGCCCGGTGCCCGCGCCGTCGCGTCGGCACCCGCCGCCGGCGCCTTGACGGTGCCCGCCGCGCCTGCGGTGGCGGCGGCCGTGCCGGGTGGCACGCTGCTGCAGTTGCGCGCCAACAAACCGTCGTGGATCGAGGTGGTCGACGGCCGCTCGCAGGTGCTGCTGGCGCGCACGCTGGCCGCCGGCGAAGCCGTGGGCTTCGATGGGGTCTTGCCGCTGCGTGTCAAGATCGGCAACGTGTCGGGCACCGACGTGAGCTTCCGGGGCCGCCCGGTGGATCTGGCCCCGCAAACCCGCGACAACGTGGCGCGGCTGGAATTGAAATGACGAGTGGGCGAATGACTGCACAGCTGGATCCCTCCCAAGCCCTGGACGACGAACAACCGATCGTGCCGGCGGCCCCCGCGGCGCGGCGCAGCCGCCAGGCCCGCGTGACCTGGGGCAGCCGGGTCGTCACCGTCGGCGGCGACGCGCCGGTGCGCGTGCAGTCGATGACCAACACCGACACGGTCGACGTGATCGGCACGGCGATCCAGGTCAAGGAGCTGGCGATCGCCGGCTCCGAGATGGTGCGCATCACCGTCAACACGCCCGAGGCGGCGGCGGCGGTGCCACACATCCGCGACCAGCTCGACCGCATGGGCATCGATGTGCCGCTGATCGGCGACTTCCACTACAACGGCCATCGGTTGCTGACCGAGCACCCGGCCTGCGCCGAGGCACTGTCGAAGTACCGCATCAACCCCGGCAACGTGGGCAAGGGCGACAAGCGCGACAAACAGTTCGCGCAGATGGTCGAGGCCGCCTGCAGGTATGACAAGGCAGTGCGCATCGGCGTCAACTGGGGCTCGCTCGACCAGGAGCTGCTGGCCTCGCTGATGGACGAGAACCACGGCCGCGCCGAGCCCTGGGACGCGAAGCAGGTGATGTACCAGGCGCTGGTGCAATCGGCGCTGCAATCGGCCCAGGCCGCGCGCGACGTGGGGCTCGATCCGAACCAGATCATCATCAGCTGCAAGGTCAGCGGTGTGCAGGACCTGGTCTCGGTCTATCAGGCCCTTGGCCAGCGCTGCGACTACCCACTGCACCTGGGCCTGACCGAAGCCGGCATGGGCACCAAGGGCACGGTGGCGTCGGCTGTCGCGCTGTCGGTGCTGCTGCAGCAAGGCATCGGCGACACGATCCGCGTTTCACTCACGCCGCAACCCGGCGAGGCCCGCACCCAAGAGGTGGTGGTCGCGCTCGAGATCCTGCAGGCGCTGGGCCTGCGCAGCTTCAACCCCAGCGTCACCGCCTGCCCCGGTTGTGGCCGCACGACCAGCACCACCTTCCAGGAGCTGGCCAAGCAGATCGACGATTTCCTGCGGGCGCAGATGCCCGTCTGGCGTGCCCGCTACCCCGGCGTCGAGGAAATGAAGGTTGCCGTGATGGGCTGCATCGTCAACGGCCCGGGCGAAAGCAAGCACGCCAACATCGGCATCAGCCTGCCGGGCACCGGCGAGGCCCCGGCGGCGCCGGTGTTCATCGACGGCGAGAAGGCGATGACGCTGCGCGGCGAGGGCATCGCGCGCGAGTTCCAGACCATCGTCGAGCAATACATCGAGCGCCGCTACGGCACGGTGACCGCCGCGCATTGACGCGGCCCGCCACCCCGGTCCGTTTGGTGGGGGCGCTGCGCGCACCCTGCGTCTGCTGTCTGTCGTCGGTGCCCCTGTGAGGGCATCGACACCTCTCTTGCGAGCTCTCATGGCCGAAACTCTCAAAGCCGTCAAAGGCATGAACGACATCCTGCCGGGCGGCGTCCCGCGCAAGGACAAACTGCCCGACTCGGCGCTGTGGCACTGGTTCGAGTCCACCGTTCGCTCGGTGCTTGCCCGCTATGGCTACCAGTACATCCTGACGCCGATCGTCGAACCCACCGCGCTGTTCGTGCGCGGGCTGGGCGAGGTGACCGACATCGTCGAGAAGGAGATGTACTCGTTCACCGATTCGATGAACGGTGACCAGCTGACGCTGCGCCCCGAGGCCACTGCCGGCATCGTGCGGGCGATGGTCGAGCACAACGCGCTCTACAACGGCCCGCTGCGGCTGTGGACGATGGGGGCGATGTTCCGCCACGAGCGGCCGCAGAAGGGCCGCTACCGCCAGTTTCACCAGCTCGACGTGGAGGCACTGGGCTTCGCCGGGCCGGACGTCGACGCCGAATTGATCCTGCTGGTGCGCCGGCTGTGGAAGGAGCTCGGCCTGGTCGAAGGCCAGCATGTGCGGCTGGAGCTGAACAGCCTGGGCCAGCCGGCCGAGCGCGCGGCGCACCGCGCGGCGTTGATCGCGCACTTCGAGGCCCACGTCGAGCTGCTGGACGAAGACGCCAAGCGCCGCCTGCACACCAACCCGCTCCGCATCCTGGACACCAAGAACCCGGCGATGCAGGCGCTGGTCGAAGCTGCGCCGAAGCTGATGGATTTTCTCGGCGAGCAGACACTCGCGCACTTCAACGCGGTGCGGGCGATCCTCGATGCGGCCGGGCTCGAGTACCGCGTCAACACGCGCCTCGTGCGCGGCATGGACTACTACAACCTGACCGTGTTCGAGTGGGTCACCGACCACCTCGGCTCGCAGGGCACCGTTTGCGGTGGCGGCCGCTACGACGGGCTGATCGAGCAACTGGGCGGCAAGAGCGCGCCGGCGGTCGGGTTCGGCCTGGGCATCGAACGGCTGCTGCTGCTGATCCAGGAGCTGCAGTTGCCGGTGCCCGACGGCGCCGCAGACGCCTACGCGGTCGTGCTGGACCCCAGTGCCTTGCCTGCGGCGATGGTGACGATCGAAGCGCTGCGTGCCGAAGGCGTGGCCGTGCAGATGCATGCCGGCGGCGGCAGCATGAAGGCGCAGTTCAAGAAGGCCGACGCCAGCGGTGCCCGCTTTGCATTGGTCTTCGGCGGCGACGAGCTGGCGCGCGGCACGGTCAGCGTGAAGGCGCTGCGCGACGCGGGCATTGCGCAGGTCGAGCAGCGCCTCGATGCGGCGGCCACCTGGGCCGGCACGCTGCTGGCCCCTTCGCGGGACGCATAATCCCGGCTTTCGCCCACGGCAGTGGGCTTCTCGCACTCACGGCCCGCTCGTACCGAGCGGGCCCATTGGTTTGATCAGTTCATGGCAAGCAATCTCGATCTGCAAGAACAGGAACAGCTCGACGAGCTGAAGGCGTTCTGGAAGCAATACGGCAACCTGATCACCTGGGGCCTGACGCTGGTGCTGGGCGGTTTCGCCGCCTTCAATGGCTGGAACTATTGGCAGCGCGACCAGGGCACCAAGGCCGCCGTGATGTACGAGGAATTCGACAAGGCGGTCCAGGCCGGCGACGCCGACCAGGCAGGGCGGGTGTTTTCCGACCTGAAGGAGCGTTATGCCCGCACCGCCTACGCACAGCAGGCCGGCTTGCAGGCCGCCAAGCTGCAGGCCGACAAGGGCAAGGACGAGGCGGCCCAGGCCAGCCTGACCTGGGTTGCGGAGCAGGCCACCGATGACGAGTACAAGGCGCTGGCGCACCTGCGCCTGTCGGCCCTGTTGCTGGACAAGAAGGCCTACGACGACGCGCTGAAGCAGGTCGATGCCATCAAGTCGCCCGAATTCGCGGCCCTGGCCGATGACCGTCGCGGCGACATCTTGCTGGCCTCGGGCAAGAAGGACGACGCCGTCAAGGCCTACCTGGCCTCCTACAAGGCGATGAGCGACCAGCTGGACTACCGCCGCATCGTCGAGTCGAAGCTGGCCAGCCTGGGTGCAGCGCCCGAGCCGGCGGCCGCGGCCAGCGGGGTGGCCAAGTGATGGCGGGCCGCATGCCTGGCCGTCTTGCCGCTGCCGGCCTGGTGGCCTTGGCCGTGCTGGCCGGCTGCGCTGCCGACAAGCCGAAGCCTGCCAAGCTCGAGTCACTCGAATCGCAGATCGCCGGTCGCCAGGTCTGGAACACGCGGTTGAATGGGGTGACCTTCCCGCTGTCCGTGGCGGTGCGCGCAGGCCGCTTCCACGTGGCCGCGGACGACGGTACCGTGGTGGCGCTCGAGGCTGCCACCGGCCGCGAACTGTGGCGGGGTGACGCGGGCGGGCGCTTGTCTGCCGGTGTTGGCAGCGACGGCCGCTACGCCGCTGTGGTCACGCGCAGCAACGAACTGGTCGTGATGGACGGTGGTGCCGTCACCTGGCGCAAGAAGCTCGAGTCGCCGGTCGTGACCGCGCCGCTGGTCGCCGGCGAACGTGTCTTCATCGTCGGCGTCGATCGCATCGTGCATGCGTTCGACGCGATCGACGGCCGCCGCCTGTGGACGCTCAAGCGCCCGGGCGACGCGTTGACGCTGTCGCAAGCCGGTGTGCTGGCTGCCTACAAAGACACCTTGCTGGTCGGGCAGGGCGCCCGCCTGCTGGGGCTGGATCCGCTCAAGGGCACCGTGCGCTGGGACACCGCGTTGACCACGCCGCGCGGCACCAACGAGGTCGAGCGCCTGGCCGATCTGGTCGGCCCGCCGTCGCGCACCGGCAGCGTCTTTTGCATGCGCTCGTTCCAGAACGCCGTGGGCTGCATCGACGCCGAGCGCGGCACGCTGAAGTGGGCGCAGAACGGCGGTGGTGTCGAGGCCGTGGGTGGCAACGACGAGTACGTGTTCATGGCCGACGGCAGCGACCGCATCACCGCCCGCAAGCGCGCCAGCGGCGAGCTGGCCTGGACCAGCGAGATGCTGCTGAACCGCGCCGTCAGCGCGCCGGTGGCGATGGGCACGACCGTGGTCTTCGGCGACTTCGAAGGCCAGGTGCACTTCCTGTCGCAAGACGCGGGCAAGCCGTTGCTGCGCCTGCCGACCGACGGCTCGCGCGTGGCCGCACCGCCGGTGCTGTCCGACAACAACCTGCTGATCGTCACCCGTGCCGGCGGGGTGTTCGCATTCCGACCGGAATAGTTTTCCTCTTGAGCTGAAGGCCCCGCCTTGAAACCCGTTATCGCCCTGGTGGGGCGTCCCAACGTCGGCAAATCGACCCTCTTCAACCGGATGACGAAGAGCCGCGACGCGATCGTGGCCGACTTCGCCGGCCTGACGCGCGATCGCCACTACGGCGACGGCCGCCTGGGCAGCCGCGAATTCATCGTCGTCGACACCGGCGGCTTCGAGCCCGACAGCACGACCGGCATCGTCAAGGAAATGGCGCGCCAGACGCGCCAGGCGGTGGCCGAGGCGGATGTCGTGATCTTCGTCGTCGACGTGCGCACCGGCCTGTCCGGGCAAGACCAGGACATCGCCCGCTACCTGCGCCAAGCCAACAAGCGGGTGCTGCTGGCGGTCAACAAGGCCGAGGGCATGTCCGAATCGCCGCTGCTGGCCGAGTTTCACGAGCTCGGCATGGGCGAGCCGCACCCGGTGTCGGCGGCGCACGGGCAGGGTATTCGCAGCCTGCTCGAAGCGGCATTGATCGACTTCCCTGAAGAAGACGAAGAAGCCGCTGAAGCCGACGAGAACGGGCCCATCCGCCTGGCCGTGGCGGGCCGGCCGAACGTGGGCAAGTCGACGCTCATCAACACCTGGCTGGGTGAAGAGCGCCTGATCGCCTTCGACATGCCCGGCACCACGCGCGACGCGATCCATGTGCCGTTCGAGCGCGACGGCAAACGCTTCGAGCTGATCGACACCGCCGGCTTGCGCCGCAAAGGCAAGGTCTTCGAAGCGATCGAGAAGTTCTCGGTCGTCAAGACGCTGCAGGCGATCGCCGATGCCAACGTGGTGGTGCTGATGGTCGACGCCACGCAGGGAGTGAGCGACCAGGATGCGCACATCGCCGGCTACATCCTCGATTCGGGTCGCGCCGTGGTGATCGCCATCAACAAGTGGGACGCGATTGACAACTACCAACGCCAGATGCTCGAGCGCTCGATCGAGCAGCGCCTGGCGTTCCTGAAGTTTGCACCGCTGCTGCACATTTCGGCGTTGAAGCGGCAGGGCCTGGGTCCGCTGTGGAAGGCGATTGCCGATGCCCACGCGTCGGCCACCAAGAAGATGCCGACGCCGGTGCTGACGCGTTTGCTGCACGAAGCGGTGGAGCACCAGGCGCCCAAGCGGGCCGGGGCTTTCCGGCCCAAGCTGCGTTATGCGCACCAAGGCGGGATGAACCCGCCGATCATCGTGATCCATGGCAATTCGCTGGAGCACGTGACCGATTCGTATAAGCGCTATCTCGAAGGGCGATTCCGCGAGCATTTCAAGCTCGTGGGCACGCCGATGCGCATCGAAATGAAACTCTCTCGGAACCCTTTTGCCGAGGGAGAGCACTGAGAATAGCGGGCCCGAACTCAAGGTGGGCCGCTGCGGCCGGCTCAATCACCTTAGGCGACGGTGCCGAACGCACCAAAGGGGCCGGATTTCCGGCCCGCTGTGTTAACGTGACAACTCCAACACTTCTTCCAACACGGAGCATATCGTGAGCAACAAAGGGCAACTCCTACAAGACCCCTTCCTGAACCTGCTGCGCAAGGAGCACGTTCCGGTTTCGATTTACCTGGTCAACGGCATCAAACTTCAGGGCCATATCGAATCTTTCGACCAGTATGTTGTGCTGTTGCGCAACACCGTGACGCAGATGGTCTACAAGCACGCGATCTCCACCGTCGTGCCGGGCCGTGCGGTCAACTTCCACGCCGCCGACGCTGGCGACACCGCCTGAGCGCCGCCGCGCGCACGCTGTCGCTGCAGCAGGCGACTTGGCTTCCCCACCGACCTTGAGCTCCGACGCTTACCCGCCCGCGCGCTCCGACAACGAAGCGGCGCGGGCAGTTCTTGTCGGCGTGGACCTGGGGCCGGGCTCTTCATTCGACCCGACCCTCGACGAACTGGCGTTGCTGGCCGAATCGGCCGGTGACGAACCGGTTGCGCGCGTCATTGCCAAACGCAAGGCGCCGGATCCGGCGCTGTTCGTCGGCTCGGGCAAGGCCGACGAGATCAAGCTGATGGTGCAGGCCCACGGGGCCCATGGCGTGATCTTCGACCAGGCCTTGTCACCCGCCCAGCAACGCAACCTGGAGCGCCACCTCGGCGTGCCGGTGGCCGACCGCACTGCGCTGATCCTCGAGATCTTCGCGGCCCGCGCGAAAAGCCACGAAGGCAAGCTGCAGGTAGAGCTGGCCCGGCTGCAGTACCTGTCGACCCGGCTCGTTCGGCGCTGGAGCCACCTGGAGCGGCAGCGCGGCGGTGTCGGTCACCGCGGCGGCCCGGGTGAGGCGCAGATCGAGCTGGACCGCCGGATGATCGGCGACCGCATCAAGTCGGTCAAAGAACGGCTGGAAAAGGTCAAGCGCCAGCGTGGCACCCAGCGGCGCGCTCGCGAGCGCAGCGGCACCTACAAGGTTTCGCTGGTGGGCTACACCAACGCCGGCAAGTCGACCTTGTTCAATTCAATGGTCAAGGCCCGCGCCTATGCGGCCGACCAGTTGTTCGCGACGCTGGACACCACGACCCGATCGCTTTACCTCGGTGAAGCAGGGCGCTCGGTTTCGCTGTCGGACACCGTGGGCTTCATCCGCGACCTGCCGCACAAGCTGGTCGAGGCTTTCCAGGCCACCTTGCAAGAGGCCGCCGATGCGGACCTGCTGCTGCATGTCATCGACGCCAGCAGCCCGGTGCTGCAGGAGCAGCAGGCCGAGGTCGAGCGGGTGCTGGAAGAAATCGGCGCCCAGGGTGTCCCGCAGATCCTGGTGTTCAACAAGATCGACCGGATCGAGCCGGCCCTGCGGCCGCGCGTGGCGCACGACGAGCTCGAGGTCGCACCGAACGTGCGTGTCCAGCGCGTGTTCGTCAGCGCGCTGACCGGCGAGGGCCTGGGCACGCTGCGCGAGCTGATTGCGGCACATGCGGCGCCGGCGGCCTTGAGTTCCGAGCCTGACGCCTTCACCTTGCCTGATGGCAGTGTCGCGCCGCCGCCGCCGCGCCACTGATTTCGACATTTCCCCCTTACATACCGGGCCCCATGGCATGAGCATGCGAACCCTCCACCCTGACGCACCCGGCTTCGGCGCCCGCCTTGGCGCGCTGGCACGTGCGGCGCGCGACCTCGTGATGAACAACGGCCGCAACGATGGCCCGCCCGACCTGGACGAGCTGTGGCGCGATTTCAACCGCAAGCTGTCGGGCCTGTTCGGCGGCAAGGGCGGCGGCCCGCGCAGCAGCGGCCCGGAGGATCCGGGTTTTCAGCCGGACATGAAGAGCGCCAGCATCGGCCTGGGCCTGGTCGTCGGTCTGGTGGTGCTGATCTGGGCCGGCAGCGGCCTGTTCATCGTCCAGGAAGGCAACCAGGCGGTTGTCACCACCTTCGGCAAGTACACCAGCACGGTGGCCGCGGGCATGCAGTACCGCCTGCCTTACCCGTTCCAGGCCCATGAGACGGTGCCGGTCACGCAACTGCGCTCGGTCGAGGTCGGTCGCAACACGATTGGCCAGGCCACCGGCCTGCGCGATTCGTCGATGCTGACGCAGGACGAGAACATCGTCGACATCCGCTTCATCGTGCAGTACGTGTTGAAGGACGCGCGCGCCTTCCTGTTCGAGAACCGCGACACCGACCAGGCGGTCGTGCAGGCCAGCGAATCGGCGGTGCGCGAGATCGTCGGCAGCAGCAAGGTCGATTCGGTGCTGTACGAACAGCGCGATGCGATCGCCGCCAAGCTCGCAGCGTCGATTCAGCAGCAGCTGGACCGGCTCAACGCAGGCGTCACGATCAAGAATGTGAACCTGCAGAACGTGGCGGTGCCGGAGCAGGTGCAGTCCTCGTTCGACGACGCCGTGAAGGCGGGGGCCGACCGCGACCGTTTCAAGAACGAAGGCCAGGCCTACGCCAGTGATGTGATTCCGAAGGCCCAGGGTACCGCGTCGCGCCTGCGTGCCGAGGCCGATGGCTATCGTTCGCGCATCATCGCGACCGCCGAGGGGGATGCCGAACGCTTCAACTCGGTCTTCGCCGAGTACCAGAAGGCGCCGGCTGTGACGCGTGACCGCCTGTACATCGACACGATGCGCGAGGTCTACAGCAACGTCAGCAAGGTGATGGTGGACAGCCGCAGTGGCTCGAACCTGCTGTACCTGCCGCTGGACAAGCTGCTGCAGCAGGCCGGCGCCACCGCGCCGGCGGCTGTGTCCACCCCGACACCGGCGCCCGCGATCGACGCGAACGCCGACCGCACGCGCGACATCCGCAGCCGTGACCGCGACAGCCGCTGATTGCCGCTGACGCCCCACTTGCGCCGAAACCATTTGGAAACCTCATGAACCGATTCGCCGTCATCGTCGGCAGCGTGCTGGTGCTGCTCGTGCTGGCCGCCTCGACGCTGTTCATCGTCGACCAGCGCCAGATCGCCGTCGTCTACGCCCTGGGCGAGATCAAGGACGTGGTCACCGAGCCTGGCCTGAAGGTCAAGCTGCCGCCGCCGCTGCAGAACGTCGTCTTTCTCGATCGCCGCATCCAGACGCTGGACAGCCCCGAAACCAAGTCGATCTTCACCGCCGAGAAGAAGACGCTGGCCATCGACTGGCTGGTCAAGTGGCGCATCGCCGACTCGCGCCAGTTCATCCGCAACAACGGCGTCGACCTGCGCAACCTCGAGAACCGGCTGAGCCCGGTGGTGCAGGCGGCATTCAACGAAGTGGTGACCAAGCGCACCGTCGGCGAAGTGCTCGCCACCGAGCGTGACAAGATCATGATCGACGTGAAAGCGCGCCTGGCTGAGCCGGCCAAGTCGTTCGGGGTCGAGATCATCGACGTGCGGATCAAGCGCGTCGACTTCGTGGCCAGCATCACCGAGTCGGTCTACCGTCGCATGCAGTCCGAGCGTCAGCAGGTGGCCAACGAGTTGCGTTCCAAAGGCCAGGCCGAAGGTGAACGCATTCGCGCCGATGCCGATCGCCAGCGTGAAGTGATCATCGCCGAGGCCTACCGCGACGCCCAGAAGATCAAGGGCGAAGGCGATGCCAAAGCCTCGGCCATCTACGCCAGCGCCTTTGGCCGCGACCCGCAGTTCGCCCAGTTCTACCGCAGCCTCGAGGCCTACAAGCAGAGTTTTCGCAACAAGAGCGACGTGATGGTCGTCGACCCCTCGTCGGACTTCTTCAAGGCAATGCGTGGCAGCGGTGGCGGCGGCGCCCCGGCCGCCAAGAAGTGAGCCAAGGCGCAATCCGCTTCGAAGGGGGCCGCCATCATGGGTGACCTGCTGCTGCCGGCGCTGGCGCTGATGCTGGTGTTCGAGGGCCTGCTGCCCTTTTTCAGCCCTGGGCGCTGGCGCGAGATCTTTCTGCGCGCCACGCAGCTCAGCGACGGGCAGATCCGTTTCATCGGCCTGACCAGCATGCTGATCGGGCTGGCGGTATTGCTGCTTTTGGGCAACTGAAGGCGACGCGCCAGGCCTCTGCCTGGCGATACCCCACCTGTACAATGCCGGTTTTAACCCCGGTGCTTTTTCATGTCCTCTGCTTGGCTGCTGCCAGAGCACATTGCTGACGTCCTGCCCGCAGAGGCCAGGCGCATCGAGGAACTGCGGCGCCAATGGCTGGACCGCGCCCGCGGCTACGGCTTTGAGCTGGTGATGCCGCCGCTGCTGGAATACCTGGACTCGCTGCTGTCCGGTACCGGCCGCGAACTGGACCTGAAGACCTTCAAGCTGGTCGACCAGCTCTCCGGCCGCACGCTCGGTCTGCGCGCCGACACCACGCCGCAGGTCGCCCGTGTCGACGCCCACCTGCTGAACCGCGAAGGCGTGACGCGCCTGTGCTACTGCGGCCCGGTGCTGCACACCAAGCCCTCGGGCTTGCACATGACGCGCGAGCCGCTGCAGTTCGGCGCCGAAATCTTCGGCCATGCTGGCCTCGAGGCCGACCTCGAAGTGCAAGAGCTGGCGCTGGACGGCTTGGCCGCCATCGGCGCACGCGAGCTGACGATCGACCTGGGCGACGCCCGCGTGGTGCGCTCGGTGCTGGCTGGCGTGCCGTTGGACGCCGCGGCGCTGACCGAACTGGTGGCCGCACTGACCGCGAAAGACGGCAGCACCGTGAACGCACTGGCTCGCCAATGCCCGGCGGAAACGCGGGCCGGGCTGGCCACGCTGCTCGAGCTTTACGGCGGCGACGAGGTGCTCGATCAGGCGCGCCACCGCCTGCCGGCCCGCGCGCCGATCGCCGCGGCGCTGGACGACCTGGCCTGGCTGGCGCGTCACCTGCGCCAGTCCAACCCCGAGGTGCGCATCGGCTTCGATTTGTCCGACATGAGCGGCTACGCCTACTACAGCGGCGTGCGCTTCGCCGTCTATGGCGCGGGCTCGACCAACGCGTTGGTGCGGGGCGGCCGCTACGACGAAGTCGGTGCCGTGTTTGGCCGCAACCGCCCCGCCGTGGGCTGCAGCCTGGACCTGAAGGGCCTGACCGCGGTGACGCCGATCGCGCCGCCGCGGGCTGCCGTGCGAGCGCCCTGGGGCGAAGACGCCGGCCTGCGAGCCGCGGTGCGCCAACTGCGCGCCCAGGGCGAGACGGTGGTCTGCATCTTGCCGGGCCACGAGCATGAGACCCAGGAATTTGATTGCGACCGCGAGTTGGCTGCGGTCGACGGCCAATGGGTTGTGCGCGCGCTGTGACCAGCGGGCACGCGGCCCACTTCCGAATCCTTTGACTTGATGACATCGATGCAACAGAGCACTCCCTCGGCCGTCGCGCGCGGCCACAACGTCGTCGTCGTCGGCACCCAGTGGGGCGACGAGGGCAAGGGCAAGGTTGTTGACTGGTTGACCGACCATGCGCAGGGCGTGGTCCGCTTCCAGGGCGGCCACAACGCCGGCCACACGCTGGTGATCAAGGGCGTCAAGACGGCGCTGCAGCTGATCCCTTCGGGCATCATGCGCGACGGCGTCGCCTGCTACATCGGCAACGGCGTGGTGGTCGATCCGTCTCACCTGCTCGGCGAAATCGAGCGACTCGAGAAGATCGGCCTGGACGTGCGCTCGCGGCTGTACCTCAGCGAGTCGTGCCCGCTGATCCTGCCGTTCCATGTCGAAGTCGACAAGGCGCGCGAGGCGCTGCGCGAGACCAGCGGCGCCGGCAAGATCGGCACCACCGGCAAGGGCATCGGCCCGGCCTACGAAGACAAGGTGGCGCGCCGCGCGCTGCGGGTGCAAGACCTGAAGCACCCCGAGCGCTTCGCCGCCAAGCTGCGTGAGCTGCTGGAGCTGCACAACTTTGCGCTCGGCGGCTACCTGAAGAGCACGCCGCTCGAATTCCAGCCCATCTTCGATCAGGCGATGAAGATGGGCGAGGCGCTGCGGCCGATGATGGCCGACGTGGGCTACCGCATCTACATCGCCAACCGCGCGGGCGCCAACCTGCTGTTCGAAGGCGCGCAAGGCACGCTGCTGGACATCGACCACGGCACCTACCCGTACGTCACCTCCAGCAACTGCGTCGCCGGCAACGCGGCGGCAGGCGCCGGCGTCGGGCCGGACATGCTGCACTACATCCTGGGCATCACCAAGGCGTACACCACGCGTGTCGGTTCGGGCCCGTTCCCGACCGAGCTGCCGATGGATGTGCCAGGCACGGTCGGTCACCACCTGTCGACTGTCGGCCAGGAGCGCGGCACGGTGACGGGCCGCCCGCGCCGCTGCGGCTGGCTCGATGCTGCGGCGCTGAAGCGCTCCATCATCATCAACGGCATCTCGGGCCTGTGCTTCACCAAGCTCGACGTGCTCGACGGCTTGAAGGAGATCAAGGTCTGCGTGGGCTACACACTGGGCGGCCAGGCGGTCGACATCCTGCCGCTGGATGCCGACGACATCGCCGCCTGCCAGCCGGTCTACGAAACTTTCCCGGGCTGGGAAGGCTCGACCGCCGGCCTGACCCAGTGGGACCAACTGCCGCTGAACGCGCGCCGCTACATGGAGCGTGTGCAGTCGTTCATCGGTGCGCCGATCGACATGGTGTCGACCGGCCCGGACCGCGACCACACCATCCTGCTGCGCCACCCCTACAAGGCGGCCTGACACTCACACAAGAATCGAGGGACAACGATGCTGACCGACGACGGCAAACACCTGTACGTCTCTTGGGACGAATACCACCTGCTGATCGAGCGCCTGGCGCTCAAGGTGCACAACTCGGGTTGGGAGTTCGACCAGATCCTGTGCCTGGCCCGCGGCGGCATGCGCCCGGGCGATGTGCTGTCGCGTGTGTTCGACAAGCCGCTGGCCATCATGTCGACCAGCTCGTACCGCGCCGAGGCCGGCACCATCCAGGGCCGGCTCGACCTGGCCAAGTACATCACCATGCCCAAGGGCGAGCTGGCGGGCAGGGTGCTGCTGGTGGATGACCTGGCAGATTCGGGCGTGACGCTGAAGGCGGTGGTCGACCGCCTGCGCGGCATCCCGTCGATCACCGAGCTGCGCTCGGCGGTGATCTGGACCAAGGCGGTGTCGAGCTATACGCCCGACTACTACGTCGAGATGCTGGCCACGAGCCCGTGGATCCACCAGCCTTTCGAAGACTACGACAATCTGCGCCCGGACGGCCTGGCGCGCAAGTTCGCTGTTTGAGCGGGCTTTCTCTTTTGGCCACGACCACGAGCATCAACCGCCACGTGGTCGGTCTTCTTCACCTCGCACGCACGAGCAGTTTGATCGGCGCAACGGGCAAGAAAAAAGGGCCAGCACTTTCGCGCTGGCCCTCTTGTATGTCTTGTTGTTCTTCTGTTCTTATTGCTCTTAACTTTGGTGCCCAGGAGAGGACTCGAACCTCCACGGAGTTACCCGCTAGTACCTGAAACTAGTGCGTCTACCAATTCCGCCACCTGGGCTTAACGTTGTTTCGCGATCGCGTTGCAACGAAAGATAGGACTATACCATCAAAACAAAAACGAATGCAAGTACCCCCGCGTTGGGTGGTGCTTTGATGAGCGAAGTCGAGGGCATCGTCCTCGGCCACCGTGACGGCCATGGCTTCTTGCAGCGCGATGACGGCGAGCCCGACATCTACCTTGCACAGCAGGAAATGCGCGCGGTGCTGCACAAGGATCGCGTTCGCGTCCGCGTCATCCGCTACGACCGCAAAGGCCGGCCCGAGGGCCGCATCATCGAGATCCTCGATCGCCGCAAGGTGCCGATCATCGGCCGCCTGCTGCACGAGAACGGCATGTGGCTCGTGGCCCCTGAAGATCGGCGTTATGGGCAGGACATCCTGATCCCGAAGAACGCCACGGCGAGCGCGGCGGCAGGGCAGGTGGTCGCGGTCGAGCTGACCGAGCCACCGTCGATGTACTCGCAGCCGGTGGGGCGTGTGACTGAGGTGTTAGGGCAGATCGACGACCCGGGCATGGAGATCGAGATCGCGGTGCGCAAATACGAGGTGCCGCACCGCTTCTCGCCCGAAACGCTGGCCCAGGCCGCGGCGCTGCCGGACAAGCTGCGCGCAGTCGACATGAAGCACCGCATCGACCTGACCGACGTGCCGCTGGTGACGATCGACGGCGAAGACGCGCGCGACTTCGACGATGCGGTTTACTGCGAGCCGCACAAGAGCGGGCGTGGCAAGACGGCGTTCGAGGGCTGGCGCCTGCTGGTCGCGATTGCCGATGTCAGCCACTACGTCAAGCCCGGCGAGCCGCTGGACGAAGACGCGTACGAGCGCGCCACCTCGGTCTATTTCCCGCGCCGCGTCATTCCGATGCTGCCCGAGAAGCTGTCGAACGGGCTGTGCTCGCTGAACCCCGAGGTCGATCGCCTGAGCATGGTCTGCGACATGCTGATCAACAGCGACGGCGAGATGCATGCGTACCAGTTCTACCCGGCGGTCATCTGCTCGCACGCGCGGCTGACCTACACCGAGGTGGCCGCGGCGCTGGCCAACACCCGCGGCCCCGAGGCCGCGAAGCGGCGTGACATCATGCCGCAGCTGCTGAACCTGCATGAGGTCTATCGCGCGCTGCTGAAGGCGCGCCACCGCCGCGGCGCGATCGACTTCGAGACCACCGAGACGCAGATCGTCTGCGACGAGAACGGCCGCATCGAAAAGATCGTGCCGCGCACGCGCACCGACGCGCACCGGCTGATCGAAGAGGCGATGCTGGCGGCCAACGTCTGCGCGGCCGAGTTCATCGCCGGGGCCGAGCACCCGTCGCTGTTCCGCGTGCACGAAGGGCCGACGCCTGAGAAGCGCACGACGCTGCAGAACTACCTGAAGAGCCTGGGTCTGGGCCTTGCGATCAGCGAGGAGCCGACGCCCGGCGAGTTCCAGGCGATTGCCGAGGCGACCAAAGACCGCATCGACGCGAGCCAGATCCACATGATGCTGCTGCGCTCGATGCAGCAGGCGATCTACACGCCCGCCAACAGCGGCCACTTCGGCCTGGCCTACGGCGCCTACACCCACTTCACCAGCCCGATCCGGCGTTACCCCGACCTGCTGGTGCACCGCGTCATCAAGGCGGTGCTGGCGAAGAAGCGCTATCACCTGGCCACGGGCGAGCTGGCCGATGCCGGCGCCCGCGCCACCAAGCTGCGCAAGGGCAGCAAGGCCGCCAAGCCGCACATCAGCGAGCAAGAGCACTGGGAAGGCGCCGGCGCACATTGCAGCGCCAACGAGCGGCGCGCCGACGAAGCCTCACGCGACGTCGAGGCCTGGCTCAAGTGCCGCTACATGCGCGAACACCTGGGCGAAGAGTTCGCCGGCACGGTCAGTGCGGTGACGAGCTTCGGCCTGTTCGTGACGCTGGACGCGCTGTATGTCGACGGCCTGGTCCACATCACCGAGCTGGGCGGCGAGTACTACCGCTTCGACGAGATGCGGCAGGAGCTGCGCGGTGAACGCACCGGCATCCGCTACACGATCGGTGCGCGGGTGCGGGTGCAGGTCAGCCGGGTCGACCTGGACGGCCGCAAGATTGATTTCCGCATGGTCCACGAAGGCGAGGGCGACCGCCTGCTCTCACGGGGGCGGCCGTCTTCGCGCGGCGAATCGGGCAGCGCGAGCGAAGCGTTGGCCGGTGTCGAATCGGCCGACCGCGCGCACAAGCGGGCGACCAAGGCTGCCAAGGCGAGCAAGGGCGCAACCAAGGGCAAGCGCGCCAGCGGGGGCACCCCGCGCGCCAGTTCGGCGCGAGCCAAGGCCTCAGCCGAAGGCAAGGGTGGCAAGGCGGCGGATGCCGCGTCGCCGCGCAGCGCCAGCAAGCCGCGCAGCAAGCGCTGAGGGTCGCTGAGGGCCGCCGAGGGCGTCACGCGCGCGTTCAGCGCAGCGTGTCGGCCGCAGCGGCCATGGCCTCGATCAGCTGGCTGGCGGGCATCGGCAGGGCAGTGCCGGGGGCTTCCACTGCACGGCCGTGCAGCCAGGCACTGCCCGCGGCGACCTGGGCCGCCAGGGGCGTGGCGGTCGAGCGCGCGGCTTCGTCTGCGTGCGTGCTCCAGCACCCGCCGATCCAGCCGGCCAGCACGTCGCCAGTGCCGGCCGTGGCCAGGCGCGCATTGCCGCTGGCGTTGATGACGGGCGGCTGACCCGGCGCGGCCACGACGCTGCCCGAGCCTTTCAGCACCACCGTGGCGCCGAAGCGATCCGCCAGCGTTTGCGCGGCCTGAATGCGGTTGGCCTGCAGCGCGGCGGTGTCGGTGCCCAGCAGGCGCGCGGCTTCCAGGGGGTGAGGGGTCAGGGTCGTCGCGGCACCGCGGCGCCCGCGCGCCTGCAGCTGCTGGGCCAGGGCGCTGTCGGTGGCGATGCAGTTCAACGCATCGGCGTCCAGCACCAGGCGGTGGGCCCGGCTGATCAGCTCGGGCAACACTTGGCGCACGGCCTCGCCGCCGCCGCAGCCGCAGACCACGGTCGCTTGGTCTACCCAGCTGGCGGTGCGGGCGTCCGACCATGGGCGCTGCATCAGCTCTGGGCTGGTGGGCGACGGCGGTGCGCCGGCATCGCCCGCCAGCCAGCTCACGTAGACGCGGCCGGCGCCTGCGCGCAGGCTCGCGCGCGCCGCCAGCTGCGCCGCGCCCTGCATGCCTGCGGCGCCGCCGACGACCCAGACGTCGCCGAAACGGCCTTTGTGCGATGCGTGGGGTGCAGCGAGCCTGGGCGCCATGGCGGCCTGCGCATCGGCGCGGCTCGACAGCCGAGCGGTGGCGGGCCAGGCGCCGAGCGCCACGCCGAGATCGTCCCACCACACGGCGCCGGCGGCGTCACGGCCGTGACCGGTGAACAGGCCGGGCTTGGCGGTCAGCAGCGCGAGCGTCGCATCGGCCTGCACCAGGGCCTCGCCCAGCGCTCGGCCGGTGTTTGCACACAAGCCGGTGGGCAGGTCGACGGCGAGTGCGAAGGCGCCTCGTCGCCGGCACGCATTGAGCACGTGGATCGTTGCCGCCATGGCGCCTTCGGGCGCGCGGCGTTGGCCCAGGCCGAGCAAGGCGTCGATGACGAGGCCGGGGTCTTGCCCGTCGGCGGCCGGCAACGCGGCTTCGCTGTGCAGCGCCACGCCGGCGACCAAGGCCTGCTGTCGGGCGTGGGCGGCGTCGGGCGGCAGGCGATCGGTGTCGCCGATGCAAGTCACGTGCACGCTTCTGCCGGCGGCGTGCAGCCAGCGTGCGGCGACCAGCCCGTCCCCGCCGTTGTTGCCGGGGCCGGCGGCAACCCAGATGCGCTGGGCATGCGGCGCAAGCGACAGCGCCAGCCGCGCCACCGCGAAGCCCGCGCGCTCCATCAGCGCATGGGCGGGGGCCTGGGCCAGTGCGGCGTGTTCGATGGCTCGGCTGGCGTCGCTGTCGAACAGCGGTGCGCCGGCATCACCGGGCGACAAGCGGAGCAGCCCGTTCATCGGCTGGGCTTTCCTGGAGTGGCTGGGCGGCCAGCTTAGCGCAGCCGCGCTGGGTCGAGGGCGCCGCAGTCGAAAGGCGCCGGGCGGCCGGCCAACTGGTCGGCCAGCAAGCGGCCGCAGGCCGCGGCCTGGGCCCAGGCCTGGGCGCCGTGTCCGATGTTGAGCCACAGACCCTTTTCCGGGCTGCGGCCGACCGCCGGCAGTCCGTCGGCCAGATGGTCCTGGCGACCGACCCAGGGCTGGGCGCGCGCAGTGCGGGTGGCGCCGGGAAAGGTGGCTTCCAGCGTCGCGTAGAGGTGCGCCAGAGCAGCGGGTGCGGGGCGCGATGGGGGGGCGCCGAGCGACGCGCAGCCGGCCACTCGCAGGCGGTCGCCCATGCGGCCGATCGTGACGCCCGCCGCCGGGTCCAGCACGGCACCGCTGGGGCCGAATGTCTCGCCGGCGTCGGCAGCCACGTGGCGCGGGGCGGTGACCGAATGGACATGGCCCCAGGCAACGCGCGGTCGGGCGGCGCCGGCCATCAGCCTGGACGCCGCCTCGGCGCTGCACAGCACCACGGCGTCGAAGGTCTGCGGGCCTTCGTCGGCGATCGTGGTGCTGCCGGTCGAGCTGGCGCTGTGGCTGCTTTCGCCGAGGTCGCGGCGGCGCTCGGCTTGAAGCTCGACCTGAGGCCTGGTTCCGCCGGCTGGCGTGAGCCGGACGACGTCTTGCTGGAACTGGAACCTGACGCCCAGGCGCACAGCCTCGGCGCGCAGCGCATGGGCAAACTGGCGGCCGTTGGCGGTTTGGCCGGCAGGCCAGTACAGCGCGCCGTACAGCGGCAGCTTGGGGCTGATGCCCGGCTCGGCGGCGCGCGCTTCGTCGGCGTTGAGCCAGCGCGCCGGCAGGTTCAGCGGTGCATGCTTGGTGAGCAGCGCCTGGGCGCGGCTGGCGTGCCGAGGTGTTCGCATCAGCGCCATCACGCCGGCGTGGTGCTCATGCTCCAGTTGGTGGGCCGCTTCGATGGCCTGCAGCCGCTCCAGGCTGAACACGGCCAGGTCGCGCAGGCAGGCCAGCCGCGCCGCGTGGGCGGGCTGGCGTGCGGCGCGCCAGCGGCGCCACAGCCAAGGCCACGCGGCCGGGCGTGCGAGCATCCGCTCGAGCCCGCCGGCGCCGCCCACGGCGGCATGCGCAAGCCACAGGCCAGGGGCCAGCACGCTTGCCGGCGCAAAGCTGCCTTCGGCTGCAATGCTGCTGCGGCGCTCGTAGACGGTGACCTCATGGCCATCGCGGGCCAGTTCATAGGCGGTCGTGACGCCGGCCAGGCCGGCGCCGATCACGGCAACTCGCATCGTGTCAGGCCTGCCCCGTCGTGAGGCGGGGCCGGGCGAGGGCCCGCACGGTATGAGCGGCGCCCAGGCATTGGGCGGCCGCGAGTTGGGCTGCTATAATCTTTGGGTTTTGCTGGTTGCCCATGGTTCTTATTGGTGTCGCGGGCGTCAGTCAAACCGGAAAGCCCGCGTTTTCTCAGGGCAACGGCTCGATCACGAGGCTTTCCGAAGTTCGCGAACCCGGCTTATTCAAGGTGTCGCGTGCAGTGCCAGCCCCTTGTCACAAAGGGCAAACGCTGTAGCGATGTGTGCCGGGATTCTAGACCCAACCTTCGGAGTACCTATGTCCGTTTCGATGCGTGAAATGCTGGAAGCCGGTGTGCACTTTGGCCACCAAACCCGCTTCTGGAACCCCAAGATGGCCCCGTTCATTTACGGCCATCGGAACAAGATCCACATCATCAACCTCGAAAAGACGCTGCCCAAGTTCGAGGAAGCGATGAAGTTCGTGCGCCAGCTGTCGAGCAAGCGCGGCACGATCCTGATGGTGGGCACCAAGCGCCAGGCGCGTGAAGTCGTCGCGATGGAAGCCCAGCGCGCCGGCATGCCCTTCGTCGACCAGCGCTGGCTGGGCGGCATGCTGACCAACTTCAAGACGGTCAAGGGCTCGCTGAAGAAGCTGAAGGACATGCAGGCCACCAAGGATTCTGGCGCTGAAATGCGCATCAAGAAGGAAGCCCTGATGTTCGACCGCGAACTGGCCAAGCTCGAGAAGGACATCGGCGGCATCCAGGACATGAACGCGCTGCCCGATGCGCTGTTCGTGATCGACGTCGGCTTCCACAAGATCGCCGTTGCCGAAGCCAAGAAGCTGGGCATCCCGGTCATCGGCGTGGTCGATACCAACCACTCGCCCGAAGGCGTGGACTACGTGATCCCCGGCAACGACGACTCGGCCAAGGCCGTGGCGCTGTACGCCCGTGCCGTGGCTGACGCGGTGCTCGAAGGCAAGGCCAACGCCGCCACCGACCTGGTGCAGGCCGTGGCCGCCGACGGCGACGAGTTCGTCGAAGTCAGCGACAACGCCTGATCCCCTCAGCGCGCAAGCGCCTTGTCGAAAGAGGGGCTGTCACAGCCCCTTTTTCGTACCCAGTGATGCCCCAGACACAAGGTCTGGACGGAACTTTCGGCGCCGGGCCACGCCCTGACGCCACAGCAACGGAGAGATGAAGATGCCTGCAATTACCGCCAGCATGGTTGCCGAACTGCGCGCCAAGACCGACGCGCCGATGATGGAATGCAAGAAGGCGCTGACCGAAGCCGACGGCGACGCTGAACGCGCCGAGGAAATCCTGCGCGTCAAGCTGGGCAGCAAGGCTGGCAAGGCCGCTTCGCGCGTGACCGCCGAAGGCGTCATCAGCGCCGCAGTGAACGGCAGCACCGGTGCGCTGCTCGAAGTCAACTGCGAGACCGACTTCGTGTCGAAGAACGACTCGTTCCTGGCTTTTACCAAGTCGTGTGCCGAGCTGATCGCCGCCAACAACCCGGCCGACGCCGCGGCGCTGTCGGCGCTGCCGCTGTCGCAAGACGGTTTCGGCCCGACGGTCGAAGACGTGCGCAAGGGCCTGATCGGCAAGATCGGTGAGAACATGGCCATCCGCCGCTTCAAGCGTTACGCCGGCGGCGCCAAGCTCGCCAGCTACCTGCACGGCACCCGCATCGGCGTGATCGTCGAGTACGACGGTGACGACGTGGCCGCCAAGGACGTCGCGATGCACGTGGCGGCGATGAAGCCTGCCGCGCTGTCGTCGGCTGAAGTGCCGGTCGAGCTGGTGGAGAAGGAACGCAAGATCGCCGCCGAGAAGGCCGCCGAGTCGGGCAAGCCGGCCGAGATCGTCGCCAAGATGGTCGAGGGCTCGGTGCAGAAGTTCCTGAAGGAAGTCTCGCTGCTCGACCAGGTCTTCGTGAAGGCCGCCGATGGCAAGCAGACCGTCGCCCAGATGCTGAAGGAAAAGGCCACCACGGTGAAGAGCTTCACCCTGTACGTGGTCGGCGAAGGCATCGAGAAGAAGGTCGACGACTTCGCTGCCGAAGTGGCCGCCCAGGTGGCCGCCGCCAAGGGTCAGTAAAGACCTGCAAAGCCCGCTCCGGCGGGCTCGCGCGGTGGCTTGCGATCCAGGCCGCCGCGTACACTTCCAGCCGGTCCAAGAGATCGCGCCCCGACTGATTCCGCTGCAACTTCGACTCTTGGGAGAGCCCCGCATGCCGGCGTACCGACGCATCCTGCTGAAATTGTCCGGTGAGGCCCTGATGGGCGACGACGCCTATGGCATCAACCGGGCCACCATCGTGCGCATGGTGCGCGAGGTGCAGGAGGTCACGCAGCTGGGCTGCGAAGTCGCGGTGGTGATCGGCGGCGGCAACATCTTCCGCGGCGTGGCCGGCGGCTCGGTCGGCATGGACCGCGCGACCGCCGACTACATGGGCATGCTGGCCACGGTGATGAACTCGCTGGCCCTGGCCGACACGATGCGCCAAGAGGGCATGACGGCCCGCGTGATGTCGGCCATCAGCATCGAGCAAGTCGTCGAGCCGTATGTGCGGCCCAAGGCGCTGCAGTACCTCGAAGAAGGCAAGATCGTTGTCTTCGCCGCCGGCACCGGCAACCCCTTCTTCACCACCGACACCGCTGCTGCGCTGCGTGGCGCCGAGATCGGTGCCGAGATCGTGCTGAAGGCCACCAAGGTCGATGGCGTCTACACCGCCGACCCGAAGAAAGACCCCGAAGCCACCCGCTACACGAACATCACGTTCGACGAAGCCATCGCGAAGAACCTGCAGGTGATGGACGCGACCGCCTTCGCGCTGTGCCGCGACCAGAAGCTGCCGATCAAGGTGTTTTCGATCTTCAAGACCGGTGCCCTGAAGCGCATCGTGCAAGGCGAAGACGAAGGCACGCTGGTGCACGTCTGAGGAGAGCTGACCATGACCATTGCCGACATCAAGAAGAACGCCGAGACCAAGATGGCCAAGTCCATCGAGGCGCTGAAGAACGACCTGCAGAAGGTGCGCACCGGCCGCGCCCACCCCGGCATCCTGGACCAGGTGCACGTGGACTACTACGGCTCGATGGTGCCGATCAGCCAAGTCGCCAACGTGAGCCTGCTCGATGCCCGCACGATCAGCGTGCAGGCCTGGGAAAAGGGCATGTCGGCGAAGATCGAAAAGGCCATCCGTGAGTCCGACCTGGGCTTGAACCCGTCGGCCCAGGGCGACCTGCTGCGCGTGCCGATGCCCGCGCTGACCGAAGAGCGCCGCAAGGAGCTGACCAAGGTCGTGCGCCACGAAGGCGAGAACGCCAAGGTGGCCGTGCGCAACCTGCGCCGCGACGCCAACGAGCACCTGAAGAAGCTGCTCAAGGACAAGGACATCTCCGAAGACGACGAGCGCCGTGCACAGGACGACGTGCAGAAGCTCACCGACCGCACTGTCAGCGAGATCGACAGGCTGGTCCAAGCGAAGGAAGCCGACGTCTTGGCGGTTTGAGCCTGATGGCCACCGCGTCAACCGCGGCCGTGGGCCGCGACCCCAGCGTGCCGCGCCACGTCGCCATCGTGATGGACGGCAACGGCCGCTGGGCCAATCGCCGCTTCATGCCGCGCGTGTTCGGCCACAAGTTCGGCATGGAAACCGTGGTGCGCGTGATTGACGATTGCGCGCGCCGCGGCATCGACTACCTCACCGTCTACGCGTTCTCGTCCGAGAACTGGAAGCGCCCCGACGAAGAGGTCTCGGGCCTGATGAACCTGGTGCTGGTGGGGGTGTCGAAATACCTCAAGCGCCTGGCGAAGGACGGCATCCGCATCAAGGTGATGGGTGATCGCTCGGCCGTGTCCGAGAAAGTTCGCCAGGCCTGGAACGAAGCCGAGGAACTGACCAAGGACAACCGCGGTCTGACCTTGACCGTGGCCTTCAACTATGGCGGCCGGTGGGACATCGTCCAGGCTTGCAAGCGCGCCTTGGCCGATGGCGTCGCGCCCGAAGCCCTGACCGAGGATTCCTTGAGCCGCTACATGGCCCTGGCCCATGCGCCAGACCCGGACCTGTTCATCCGCACCGGCGGCGAAGTGCGCATCAGCAACTTCCTGCTGTGGCAACTGGCCTACGCCGAGTTCTATTTCACCGACTGTCTGTGGCCCGATTTCGACGCGGCCGAGATGGACAAGGCCATCGCCGCCTTTGCGGGGCGCGAGCGCCGCTTTGGTGGTGTTCCCGCTGCGGCGCCCCTGAACGAGGCCTCGTCGGCCTGACCCCACCATGCTGCTGCAACGGGTGATCACGGCGTTGGTGTTGATGGCGCTGCTGATGCCGGCCCTGCTGGCCGACAGCCTGCTGCCGTTTGCGGCGCTGTCGTTGTTGATGGTCGGCGCCGCGGGCTGGGAATGGGGCCGGCTCAACGGCCTTGGCGCCGCCGGTGCCGTTGCGCTGGGCATTGCCGTGGCGTTGACCTGCGGTGCGGCCTGGTGGACCGGCTGGGCGCTCGCGGTGCCGGCGATCGTCTGGTGGCTGGCCAGCGCCGGCTGGGTGATCGGTGGTGGCCTGGCGCTGCGCGCGGGCCCGCCGGCCTGGCCGCATTTGCCACAGGTGGCGCGCTTGGTGCTCGGCTGGCTGATGCTGTCGGTGGCCTGGTTGGCGCTGACGGCGGCCAAGCAGCGTGGCCTCGGGTTCATTCTTTCAGCCATGTGCATCGTCTGGGCAGCAGACATCGCGGCTTACTTCGGCGGCCGCGCGCTGGGCCGGCGCAAGCTCGCACCGTCGATCAGCCCGGGCAAGAGCTGGGAGGGCGTCTGGTCGGGCATGGTCGGCGTGGGCCTGCTGGCGTGGGGTTGGATGGCCGCCGAGAAGGTCTGGTCGGTCGCAGGGCCCAGTGTGTTCTCGGCGCTGCTGGCGCAGCGCGGCCTCGTGCTGTTGGTCGTGGGCCTGATCGCGCTGTGCGGCTTGAGCGTGGTCGGCGACCTGGTCGAATCGATGGCCAAGCGCGCGGCCGGGGCGAAAGACTCCAGCCGCCTGCTGCCCGGCCACGGCGGCGTGCTCGATCGCATCGACGCCTTGCTGCCGGTGCTGCCCGCCGTGATGGCATTGACCGCGGTCTGATCCGCACCTTCACGATTGACGGAAGAAACGGTACCGATGCGACAGCGCCTGTGCGTTCTGGGTTCCACCGGTTCGGTGGGCAGCAACACGCTCGATGTGGTCAGCCGCCACCCCGAGCGTTTCGAGGTCGTCGCGCTGACCGGCCAACAACGCGTGGACGAGTTGCTCGCGCAGTGCCTGCAATGGAAGCCCCGTTTCGCGGCGATGGTGCTGCCGTCGGCGGCCAAGGAGTTGCGCGAGCGTCTGCGCGAAGCGGGCTGCAGCACCGAGGTGCTGGACGGCCCCGGCGCATTGGTGCAGCTGGCTGCCCACCCCGACGTCGACACCGTGATGGCCGCCATCGTCGGCGCCGCGGGCCTGCCGCCGTGCATGGCCGCCGCGCGGGCCGGCAAGCGGCTGCTGCTGGCCAACAAAGAGGCGCTGGTCGTCGGCGGCGCCCAGTTCATGGCGGCGGTGGTCGAGGGCGGCGCCACGCTGCTGCCGATCGACAGCGAGCACTCGGCGATCTTCCAATGCCTGCCCGAAGACCGGTCGCAGTGGAAGCAGCGCATCGACCACATCGTGCTGACCGCGTCGGGCGGCCCGTTCCGCCAGCGCGACCCGGCTTCGTTGGCCGGCGTGACGCCCGAGGAAGCCTGCGCTCACCCGAACTGGGTGATGGGCCGCAAGATCTCGGTCGACTCGGCCACGATGATGAACAAGGCGCTCGAGGTGATCGAGGCGCGCTGGCTGTTCGACCTAGCGCCGGAGCAGGTGAAGGTCGTCATCCACCCGCAGAGCATCATCCATTCGATGGTGGTGTGCCGCGACCAGTCGGTGCTGGCGCAGCTGGGCACGCCCGACATGCGGGTGCCGATCGCCTACGGCCTGGCTTTCCCCGAGCGCATCGAATCGGGCGCCGACGCGCTCGACTTCCTGTCGCTGGGGGCCTTGACCTTCGAGCCGCCTGAGCGTGCGCGCTTCCCGGGCTTGTTTCTGGCGTGGGACGCACTGCACGGCCCGCACGGCAGCACCGCGGTGCTCAACGCAGCCAACGAAGAAGCGGTGGCCGCTTTCCTGGACCGGCGCATCGGTTTCGATGCGATCCACCGCATCAACGCCGAGACCCTGGAGGCGCTGCCGCCGCGCCTGTCGCTCGACGCCCCGGTCGAAGACCTGCTCGACCTGGACCGCCAGGCCCGCGATTGCGCCCGCCAACGGGTGCAGGCCTTGCTGCGCTGAGGGCCGCCGACGATGAACATGGTGCTCGGCTTCCTGCTCACGCTCGGCATCCTGATCGTCGTGCACGAGTACGGCCACTACAAGGTGGCGCGCTGGTGCGGCGTCAAGGTGCTGCGGTTCTCGATCGGCTTCGGCCAGGTGATCTGGCGCCGTCAGGCCCACCCGGGCGCCACCGAGTTCACCCTCTCTGCCATCCCGCTGGGTGGTTATGTGCGGATGCTGGGTCACGGCGAGCCGTTCCCGCCCGAGCAGGCGCACGAAGCCTTCGATGCCCAACCCCTGCGCCGCAGGGCGGCGGTCATCGCCGCCGGCCCGGTGGCCAACCTCGTGTTGGCGGTGCTGCTGTACGCCGGTGCCAACTGGTGGGGCAGCGACGTGCCGATGGCCATCGTGTCGACCCCGCCGGCCCGCACGCTGGCGGCCGAGGCCGGGCTGGTCGCGGGCGACTGGGTCCAGGCCACGTCGACCCAGGCCGGTGAATGGGACGACATCGCCTCGATGAACGACCTGCTGCGGCAGGTGACCCAGGCTGCGCTGCGCGGTGAAGACCTGCCGCTGCAGGTCAGCGACTCGGACGGCAACCATCGCCGCCAGCTGACCTTGCGCCTGTCCACCCTGGCGGGGCAGGAGATCGACGCGACCACGTTCCAGCGCATCGGCATCGGCACGCCTTTCCGCCCGCCGGTGATGGGCCGGCCGATGGCTGGTGGGCCGGCCGAAAAGGCCGACGTGCGCGCCGGTGACCTGGTGCTGAGCATCGACGGCGCACCGGTGGTCGATGCGCAGGGCCTGATCGACCGCATCCGCGCACACCCGACGGGTGACGTGGTACCGATGCGCTGGGTGGTCGAGCGGGGTGGCCAGCGGGTCGAGCTCGATGTCTCGTCGCGCGCGGTGACCGAGGGTGGCAAGACCTTCGGCCGCATCGATGCACCGGTCGGCGGCGCATTGCGGCTGGCCAATGTTCGCCTGGGCGTGTGGGACGGCCTGGTCCGCGGTGCAGAGCGCACCTGGGAGATGGCAGGCATGAGCCTGAAGATGCTGGGCCGCATGCTGATCGGGCAGGCCTCGCTGCGCAACCTCAGCGGCCCGCTGACGATCGCCGACTACGCGGGCCAGTCGATCCAGCATGGCCTGAGCGACTACCTCGAATTCCTCGCGATGGTCAGCGTCAGCCTCGGCATATTGAACTTGCTGCCTCTGCCGATGCTCGATGGTGGGCACCTGATGTATTATCTTTTCGAGGGCGTGACCGGTCGACCGGTCTCGGATCTGTGGCTCAAGTGGCTGCAGCGCAGTGGGGCCTTCGTGCTCCTGCTGATGATGACCATCGCCCTCTCCAACGACGTGGCCCGCATCCTGGGCCTGCAGTGACACCCTCCCGATGCCATTTCCCTTTGCCTTGACCTCGCTGCGTCCGGTCCCCGCGTACGTGGCTCTGTTGGCTGCCGCCACGGTCGCAACATCCGCTCGGGCCGTCGAACCCTTCAAGATCGCCGACATCCGTATCGAGGGCCTGCAGCGGGGTGACCCCGGCAGCGTGTTCGGTGCGTTGCCGTTCCGGGTCGGCGACGAGTACAACGATGACAAGGGCGCTGCGGCGCTGCGTGCGCTGTTCGCGACCGGCCTGTTCAAGGACGTGCGCGTCGACATCGAGGGCCAGGTGGTGGTCGTCGTCGTCGAAGAGCGTGCCGTCATCGCGTCGGTGAACTTCATCGGCCTGCGCGAGTTCGACAAGGACACGCTGGCCAAGGCGCTGAAGGAAAACGGCATCTCTGAAGGCCAGCCCTATGACAAGGCGGTGGTCGACCGTGCCGAGCAGGAAATCAAGCGCCAATACCTGACGCGCAGCCTGTACGGCGCCGAGGTGGTGACGACCGCCACCCCGATCGAGCGCAACCGCGTCAACATCACCTTCACGGTGGTCGAAGGCGATGTGGCCAAGATCAAGGACATCCACATCGAGGGCACCAAGGCCTTCAGCGAATCGACGCTGCTCGACCTGATGGACCTGACGACCGGCGGCTGGCTCAGCTGGTACACCAAGTCGGACCGTTATTCACGCGCCAAGCTGAATGCCGACCTGGAAAAGATCCGCGCCTACTACCTGAACAAGGGCTACCTCGAGTTCGACGTCAAGACCACGCAGGTGACGATCTCGCCCGACAAGCAAGAGATCAGCATCACCATCGGCATCGAAGAAGGCCAGCCGTACACCGTGGCCGGCGTCAAGCTCGAAGGCGAGTACCTGGGCCGCGAGGAAGATTTCAAGAAACGCGTGGTGATCACGCCGGGCGAGCCCTACCGCGGCGACGAGGTGACAGCGACGACGCGCGCGTTCTCCGAGCTGTATGGCACCTACGGCTACGCCTTCGCGCGCATCGAGCCGCGGCAAGACATCGATCGCAAGACCGGCCAGGTCGTGATCGTGCTGCAGGGCAGCCCCGGCGTGCGCGTGAACGTGCGCCGTGTCAACATCGCCGGCAACGCCATCACCCGCGACGAGGTGCTGCGCCGCGAGTTCCGCCAGTTCGAGTCGGCCTGGTACGACGGCGCGAAGATCAAGCTCTCGCGCGACCGCGTCGAACGCCTGGGTTACTTCGAAGACGTGACCGTCGACACCCAGGAAGTGCCCGGCTCGCCCGACCAGGTCGACCTGGTGCTGAACGTGAAAGAAAAGCAGACCGGCAGCTTGCAGCTGGCGGCCGGCTACTCGACCGCGGGCCTGTCGTTCTCCGGCTCGATCAAGAAGGAAAACGTCTTCGGCACCGGCAACTACCTGGGCCTGGAGGTCAACACCAGCAAGCTCAGCCGCAACCTGGTGATCAGCACGGTCGATCCGTACTTCACCGACGACGGCGTGTCGCGGGCGCTGGACCTGTACTACCGCACCTCCAAGCCGCTGAACAGCCAGGGCGATGCCTACCAGCTGGCCACGCCCGGCGCGTCGGTCCGCTTCGGTGTGCCGTTCACCGAATACGACACGGTGTTCTTCGGCGTCGGCCTGGAGCAAACCATCATCGGCACCTCGGCCGGTGTGCCCAACAGTTACTTCACCTTCGTCGAGAACTTCGGCAATCATGCGCTGAGCGTGCCGCTGACGGTGGGCTGGGCGCGTGAAGAGCGCGACAACCCGCTGGTCCCGACCAAGGGCCGTTACCAGCGCGTCAACCTCGATTTCTCGATCGCCGGCGACGTGCACTACGCGCGCCTGAACGCGCAGTACCAGCAGTACTTCTCGGTCACCAACAAGCTGACGCTGGGCGTCAACGGTGAAGTCGGCGCGGGTTACGGCCTGGACGGCAAGCCGTACCCGCTGTTCAAGAACTTCTATGGCGGTGGCCTGGGCTCGGTGCGCGTGTTCGAGCAGGGCTCGTTCGGCGGTGTCGACATCACCGGCGCCTACGACGGCGGCGCGAAGAAGATGAACCTGAACGCCGAGCTGTACTTCCCGGTGCCGGGCTCGGGCAACGACAAGTCGTTGCGCATCTTCGCCTTCACCGATGCCGGCAACGTCTGGCGCGACCACGACGGCGCGGTGAACCAGCGAGACCGCGACCGCGGTCAGACCGGCACGCTGAGCGACCTGCGCGTCTCGGCCGGCCTGGGCCTGAGCTGGATTTCGCCGGTCGGTCCGCTCAAGCTGAGCTACGGCACCCCATTGCGCGCCTTCACAGGCGATAAAATCCAACGTTTCCAGTTTCAAGTCGGAACGGCCTTTTGATGATCAAGTCGCTTAGCAAAACCCTCGTCGCTGCGGCGGCCCTGTCTCTGGCCGGCGGCGTCTATGCCGAAGAGCTGAAGATCGGCTACGTCAACAGCGAGCGCGTTCTGCGCGAAGCTGCACCGGCCAAGGCCGCCCAGGCCAAGCTGGAAGCCGAGTTCAAGAAGCGCGAAACCGAATTGGCCGACCAGGGCAACCGCCTGCGCGGCGCGATGGAAAAGCTCGAAAAAGAAGGCCCGACGCTGCCTGAATCCGAGCGCACCCGCCGCCAGCGCGACTTGGCCGACCAGGACCGCGATTTCCAGCGCAAGCGCCGCGAACTGCTCGAAGACCTGAACCAGCGCAAGAACGAAGAGCTGTCGGCCGTCGTCGAGCGCGCCAACAAGGTCATCAAGCAGATCTTCGAGCAAGAGAAGTACGACCTGATCCTGCAGGAAGTCATCTTCGCCGGCCCGCGCGTCGACATCACCAAGAAGGTGGTGGACGCGCTGAACGCCGGCAAGTGAATGGCGGCCTGACCATGCCTTCGCGGCCGGGCGAGACCCTTGCTGTCCGCCTGGCCGATATCGCCGCCGCACTGGGCGGCGAATTGCGTGGCGACGGCGAGCGCCTCGTCGAACGCATCGGCCCTCTGGAGGCCGCCACCCCCACCACGATCAGCTTTCTGGCGCAGGCGCGCCTGAAGCCGCTGCTGGCCACCACCGCCGCCGGCGCGGTGATCGTGCGTGACGATGTCGCGCCGGTCGTGCTGGCGCGCGGCGCATCGGCCGTCGTGGTGGCAGACCCTTACCTGGCCTTTGCCCGCCTGACGCGCTGGTGGGCGGCGCGCACGCGGCCGCTGCCGGCGCCCGGGGTTCACCCGAGCGCCTACGTGGCCCCCGGCGCGCAGGTGCACGCCTTGGCCAGCATTGGGCCGTTCGCGGTGATCGAGGCGCACGCGGTGCTGGCCGAGCATGTGGTCGTCGGTGCGCATGCGGTGGTGGGCGAGGGCGCCGAGGTGGGCCCGGGCACGCAGTTGCGCGCGCGGTCGACCTTCGGCCAGGCCTGCCGCATTGGCGCCCGCGGCATCGTGCACAGCGGCGCTGTGATCGGTGCCGACGGCTTTGGCTTCGCACCGCACGAAGGCCGCTGGGAAAAGATCGAGCAGTTGGGCGCCGTGCGCATCGGTGACGATGTCGAGATCGGCGCCAACACCTGTGTCGACCGCGGCGCGCTGGACGACACCGTGATCGAGGACGGCGTGAAGCTGGACAACCTGATTCAGATCGCGCACAACGTGCACATTGGTGCGCACACCGCGATGGCCGGCTGCGTTGGCGTCGCGGGCAGTGCCCGCATCGGCAAGCACTGCACATTCGGCGGCGCGGCGATGATTCTTGGGCACCTGCAAATCGCCGACCACGTGCACATTTCGGCCGCCAGTGTGGTGATGAGCTCCATCATGAAGCCGGGTCAGTACAGCGGCGTATTTCCAATCGATGAAAATGGCAACTGGGAGAAGAACGCAGCGACACTGCGCCAGTTGCACACCTTGCGCACGCGGCTGCGCGCGCTTGAGAAGAAGAGCTCACCATGAACACCGTGATGGACATCCACCAGATCCTCAAACGCCTGCCCCACCGCTACCCGCTGCTGCTGGTGGACCGGGTGGTCGAGCTGGACAAGAACGTCCGCATCCTGGCGCTGAAGAACGTCACGATCAACGAGCCGTTTTTCACCGGCCACTTCCCGCATCGCCCGGTGATGCCGGGTGTGCTGATCCTCGAGGCGATGGCCCAGTCGGCCGCGTTGCTGTCGTTCGCGTCGATGGACGTGGACCCGGGCGACGACATGGTGGTCTACTTTGCCGGCATCGACGCCGCGCGCTTCAAGCGCCCGGTCGAGCCGGGTGACCAGTTGATGCTCGAGGCGCTGATCGACCGCGTGCGCGGCGGCATCTACAAGTACAAGGCCAAGGCCACGGTGAACGGCGAAATGGCCGCCGAGGCCGAGCTGATGTGCACGATGCGCAAGGTGTCCTGACGCGGGACATGGCCAAGATCCACGCCACTGCGATCATCGACCCCGCGGCCGAGCTGGACGCGACGGTCACCGTCGGCCCCTACGCCGTGATCGGCCCGGATGTGCGCATCGGCGCCGGCACCAGCGTGGGCCCGCACACGGTGATCGAGGGCCGCACGACGATCGGCTGCGACAACCGCATCTTCCAGTTCGCCTCGATCGGCGCGATCTCGCAAGACATGAGCTACGGCGGCGAGCCGACGCAGCTGGTGATCGGCGACCGCAACACGATCCGCGAGTTCTGCACCCTCAACCTGGGCACGATGAAGGAAGAGGGCGTCACGCGCATCGGCTCGGACAACTGGATCATGGCCTACGTGCACGTCGCGCACGATTGCCGCGTCGGCAACCACATCGTGATGGCCAACAACGCCACGCTGGCCGGCCACGTGCACGTGGGCGACTGGGCGGTGATCGGCGGGCTGACCGGGGTGCACCAGTTCGTGCACATCGGCGCCCACGCGATGATCGGCTTCCAGGGCCACGTGGCACAGGACGTGCCGCCCTACATGACGGTCGATGGCAATCCGCTGGCCGTGCGCGCGGTCAACCTCACCGGGCTGAAGCGCCGCGGCTTCAGCAATGAGCGCATGGGCGTGATCCGCCAGATGCACAAGCTGATCTATCGCGATTCGCTGACGCTGGATCAAGCCGTCGCCGCGATCGGCGCGCTGAAGGGCAGCCAGCCCGATGCCGACGCCGACGTGGCGGCGATGCTCGATTTCCTGGCCGGCGCCAAGCGCGGCATTGTTCGCTGAAGGCCGGCGTGAAGGTGTCGAATCCCCGCCTGGGCATGGTGGCCGGCGAGGCCTCCGGCGATTTGCTGGCCGGCCTGTTGCTGCAGGGCCTGCGTGAGCGTTGGCCTGGCGCCCTAGCCGCAGGCATCGGCGGGCCGAAGATGCTCGCCCAGGGCTTCGAGGCCTGGTGGCCGAGCAGCAAGCTGTCGGTCTTCGGTTATGTCGACGCGCTGCGCCACTACCGCGAGCTGGTTGGCATTCGCACCGCGCTGCGCAAGCGCCTGATCGCCGAGCGGCCCGATCTGTTCATCGGTGTCGACGCGCCTGACTTCAACTTCGGCCTCGAAACGCCGTTGCGCGAAGCCGGCATCCGCACGGTGCACTTCGTCTGCCCGTCGATCTGGGCCTGGCGCGGCGAGCGGGTCAAGAAGCTCGCCGCAGCGGCCGACCACGTGCTGTGTCTGTTCCCGTTCGAGCCCGCGTTGCTCGAGCAGCATGGCGTCAAGGCCAGTTTCGTCGGCCACCCGCTGGCCGACACGATCCCGCTGGAGCCGCCGCGCGAAGCGGCCCGCAATGCGCTGAAGCTGGCCCACGACGACACGGTGGTGGCGCTGTTGCCCGGCAGCCGGCGCAGCGAGATCCGCTACATCGCGCCGGCGCTGCTGCGGGCCGCGGCGCTGCTGGCTCGGCAGCGGCCCGGCCTGCGCTTTGTGCTGCCGGTGGCGCCGGGCCTGCGGGACATGGTCTGGCCGCTGGTCAACGAGCTGGCGGGTGGCGCCGAGGTCGAGCTGCTGGAAGGCCGATCGCACGAAGCGCTGGCAGCTTGCGACGTGACGCTGATCGCCAGCGGCACCGCCACGCTGGAGGCGGCGCTGTTCAAGCGGCCAATGGTCATCACCTACCGCATGCACTGGCTGAACTGGCAGTACATGAAGCGCCGCGCCTACCAGCGCTGGTTCGGGCTGCCGAACATCCTCAGCCGCAAGTTCATCGTGCCCGAGTTGATGCAAGATGCGGCCACGCCCGAGGCGCTGGCCCGCGAGGCCCTGGCCTGGCTGGACGATGCGCCGCGGCGCGCGTTGTTGAACGACCGATTGACCGAACTCCACCTGACATTGCGCCAGGACACGGCGCGCAAGGCCGGCGATGCGATCGCGCAAATTCTCGAAGCCTGAACAGATTTCGCTCGTCTTCGACGCGCCCGGCCTGGTGGCGGGCGTGGACGAGGCCGGCCGCGGGCCGCTGGCCGGGCCGGTCGTGGCCGCGGCGGTGATCCTGGACGAGCTGAAGCCGATCCGCGGGCTGAAGGATTCGAAGGTCTTGACCGAGAAGCGGCGCGAGGCCCTGTTCGACGAGATCCGCGCCAAGGCGCTGTGCTGCAGCATCGCCGAAGCCAGCGTCGACGAGATCGACACGCTCAACATCCTGCACGCGACGATGCTGGCGATGCGCCGTGCCGTCGAGGGCTTGCGCCTGCTGCCGGCCAAGGTGCTGGTGGACGGCAACCGGCTGCCGGTGCTGCGCGTGCCGGCCGAGGCGATCGTCAAGGGCGATGCCAAGGTCAAGTCGATCTCGGCCGCGTCGATCCTGGCCAAGGTGCACCGCGACCGCCTGTGCACGGCGCTGGACGAAGCCCACCCGCAGTACGGCTTTGCCACGCACAAGGGCTACCCGACGCCGGACCACCTGGCCGCCTTGCGCACGCATGGCGCCTGCGTGGTGCACCGCCGCAGCTTCGGGCCGGTGCGCGCCGCGCTCGGCCAGCTGGAATGAGCCGGTGAACGAGCCCCTGCTGATCACGGCGCGCGACAACCCGTTGTTGCAGCGCATTCGCAAGCTGGCCGGCGACCCGGGCGCCTACCGCAAGCAGGGCCAGGTCTGGCTCGAAGGTGACCACCTGGTCGGTGCCGCGCTGCAGCGCGGTGTCGCGCTGGATGAGCTGATCTTTGCCGAATCGGCCTGGGCCGAGCGTGTCGACTGGCGCGCTTGGGCCACCAAGGCCCGGCGCGTGTTGCGCGTGCCCGACCCCCTGTTCAAGACACTGAGCGGGCTGGAATCACCGGCGCGGTTGGGCGCCTTGCTCGTCACGCCGCCAGCACCGGCCATCGACCCGGTTGCGGCCAGTGTCGTGCTGGACCGGCTGCAGGACGCCGGCAACGTCGGCAGCATCCTGCGCAGCGCCGCTGCTTTCGGCGCGCGCCAGGTGCTGGCGATCAAGGGCACGGCGGCGCTGTGGTCGCCCAAGGTGCTGCGGGCCGGCATGGGGGCGCATTTCGGGCTGCACCTGATCGAGGGCTTGTCGCCGGACGATCTGGACGCGCTGCAGGTGCCGCTGCTGGCCACCAGCTCGCACGGCGGGCTGTGGCTCGGCCAGGCCGCGTTGCCGCAGCCCTGCGCCTGGGTACTGGGGCACGAGGGGCAGGGCGTCGACACCGCGCTGATGGCGCGCTGCACCCACACCGTGCGTATCCCGCAGCCGGGCGGCGAAGAGTCGCTCAATGTGGCGGCGGCCGCCGCGGTGTGCCTCTTCGCCTCAAGTTTGAACTGAGGCGGGTCTCAAGAAACGAAGGGCCGCTCCCGAGTTTCTTGATCCCCTTGGGGGACGGTCCGGGCACGGCCCGGACCTTGGGGCCGTCAATAAATCAGCCGGTCGGGCCGGATGTCGCGCAGGATGGTGGTGGCGATCTCCTCGATCGACTTGTGGGTCGAGCTGAGCCACGAGATGCCGCTGCGCTTCATCATCATCTCGGCTTCGCGCACCTCGTAGCGGCAGTTCTCGATCGCCGCATACTTGCTGCCCGGGCGCCGCTCGTGGCGGATGTGGGCGAGCCGGTCGGGGTCGATCGTCAGGCCGAAGCATTTGCGCTTGTGCGGGGCGAGCGACGACGGCAGGTGGCCGCGCTCGAAGTCTTCCGGGATCAGCGGGTAGTTGGCCGCCTTGATGCCGTGCTGCATCGCCAGGTACAGCGAGGTCGGCGTCTTGCCGCTGCGGCTGACGCCGACCAGGATCACGTCGGCCTGCTCCAGGTTCTTGGCCGACTGCCCGTCGTCGTGCGCCAGCGAGAAGTTGATCGCCTCGATGCGGTCGTTGTATTCCTCGCTCTTGGCGGCGTCTGAAAACCGGCCGACCCGGTGGTTGGACTTGATGCCGAACTCGCGCTCCAGTGGCTCGACGAAGGACGCGAACATGTCCATCACCATGCCCTTGCAGCGCTCGCTGGTCAGGATCGAGCGGATCGACTCGTTGGCCAGCGTGATGAAGACGATCGGCCGCTTGCCCTCGGCGTCGGCGGTGGCGTTGATCTCCGAGACGACCTTGTCGGCCTTGTCCTGGCTGTCGATGAAGGGCCGGCGGATGTGCCGGGGCTTGGCCGAAAACTGAGCCAGGATCGAGTTGCCGAAGGTCTCGGCGGTGATGCCGGTGCCGTCGGAGACGAAAAAGACGGTGCGATTGGGCATGTTCAGTTCCGGCGAGCCATTCCGGGCTGCGGTCGAACCCCTTGCGGGGGCTGCGGGCGATGCGGGGGTCGAGTCATATTGCACGCGGAGGTTTCAGCGGAGGTTCAGCGATGATAGGCAATCCCTCCGTAGAATGACGCCCCAATTGACGTGCTCCTTGGACGGGCCGCTTGAGCGGGCCGGCACACACCGCGGATGAGCCCCTGCAGCCAGACAAATCGAACCACACGCGCTGCAGCGTGGGCCCCCGGCGTGGCAGCAGGGGTGGCATGGCGCCAGGTTTTTTGTCATCAAGGAGCTTCCCCATGTCATCAACCCACCTGGCGACCGCCCTGGTCGCCCCGTTCGAACACCTGAGAATGACCGACGTCGAGGCGGTTGGCGGCAAGAACGCCAGCCTCGGCGAGATGATCAGCCAGTTGGCGGCGTCCGGCGTGCGCGTGCCGGGCGGCTTTGCCACCACCGCCCACGCGTTCCGCGAGTTTCTCAAGCACGGTGGCCTGACCGAGCGCATCAACGCCCGGCTGTCGGCCCTGGACACCGACGACGTGCGGGCGCTGGCCGAAGCAGGCGCCGAGATCCGCCAATGGGTGATCGACGCGCCGTTCCCGCCCGCTTTCGAGGCGGCGGTGCGCGCCGAGTACGACCGCGTGGTGGCCGGTGCGCCCGACGCGACCTGGGCCGTGCGCTCGTCCGCCACCGCTGAAGACCTGCCCGACGCCTCGTTCGCCGGCCAGCAAGAGACTTTCCTCAACGTGCACGGCATCGATGATGTGCTGCACAAGATGAAAGAGGTCTTCGCGTCGCTCTACAACGACCGCGCGATCAGCTACCGCGTCCACAAGGGCTTTGCCCATTCGGACGTGGCTCTGTCGGCCGGCGTGCAGCGCATGGTTCGCTCGGACCTGGGCTCGGCCGGCGTGATGTTCACGATCGACACCGAGTCCGGTTTCAAGGACGTGGTGTTCATCACCTCCAGCTACGGCCTGGGCGAGACGGTGGTGCAGGGCGCCGTCAACCCGGACGAGTTCTACGTCCACAAGCCGGCGCTCGAAGCCGGCAAGCTGGCCGTCATCCGCCGCGGCCTGGGTTCGAAGCTGGTTCGCATGGAATTCGCGACGCCGGCCGAAAAGGCCGCCACCGGCAAGCTGGTGAAGACGGTGGATACGCCGCCCGAGCAGCGCAACCGCTACTCGCTGACCGATGCCGATGTGACCGAGCTGGCCAAGTACGCGCTGGTGATCGAAAAGCACTACGGCCGCCCGATGGACATCGAGTGGGGCAAGGACGGCGTCGACGGCAAGCTCTACATCCTGCAGGCCCGGCCGGAAACCGTTCGCAGCCAGGCCGAAGGCCAGGTCGAGCACCGCTACAAGCTCAAGGGCCACTCGACCGTGTTGGCTGAAGGCCGCGCGATCGGCCAGAAGATCGGCACCGGCCCGGTCCGCCTGGTCAGCTCGATCGCCGAGATGGAGCGGGTGCAGCCCGGCGACGTGCTGGTCACCGACATGACCGATCCGAACTGGGAGCCGGTGATGAAGCGCGCCAGTGCCATCGTCACCAACCGCGGTGGCCGCACCTGCCACGCGGCGATCATTGCCCGCGAGCTGGGCATCCCGGCGGTGGTGGGTTGCGGCGACGCGACCGAGACGCTGCACGACGGCGCGCTGGTCACGGTGGCCTGCTCCGAGGGCGACACCGGCCACGTCTATGACGGGCTGTTGGAGACCGAGGTGACCGAGGTCACGCGCGGCGAAATGCCGTACTGCCCGATCAAGATCATGATGAACGTCGGCAACCCGACGCTGGCGTTCAACTTCGCGCAGGTGCCCAACTCCGGCGTGGGCCTGGCGCGGCTCGAGTTCATCATCAACAACAACATCGGCGTCCACCCGAAGGCGATCCTCGACTACCCGAACGTCGACCCCGACCTGAAGAAGGCGGTCGAGTCGGTGGCGCGTGGCCACGCGTCGCCGCGGGCTTTCTACGTCGACAAGCTGGCCGAAGGCGTGGCCACCATTGCGGCGGCCTTCTGGCCCAAGCCGGTGATCGTGCGCCTGTCCGACTTCAAGTCCAACGAGTACAAGAAGCTGATCGGCGGCTCGCGCTACGAGCCCGACGAAGAGAACCCGATGCTGGGCTTCCGCGGCGCCTCGCGCTACATCAGCGGCGAGTTCACCGATGCCTTCGGCATGGAGTGCGAAGCGCTCAAGCGCGTGCGCAACGACATGGGCCTGACCAACGTCGAGATCATGGTGCCCTTCGTGCGCACCGTGCGCCAGGCCGAGCGCGTGGCCGAGCTGCTGGCCGGGCGGGGCCTGAAGCGTGGCCAGAACGGCCTGCGCCTGATCATGATGTGCGAGGTGCCGAGCAACGCGATCCTGGCCGAGCAGTTCCTGCAGCACTTCGACGGTATGTCGATCGGCTCGAACGACCTGACCCAGCTGACGCTGGGCCTGGACCGCGACTCCGGCCTGGAACAGCTCGCCGACGATTTCGACGAGCGCGACCCGGCCGTCAAGGCGATGATTTCACGCGCCATCGCGGCCTGCCGGGCCACCGGCAAGTACGTGGGCATCTGCGGCCAGGGCCCCAGCGACCACCCCGACTTCGCCGACTGGCTGGCCGCCGAGGGCATCGTCTCGATCTCGCTGAACCCCGATTCGGTGATCGAGACCTGGACGCGGCTGGCGGCCATCCGCTGATCCGCGCCAAACCGCCAAACACAGGCTCGGGAGAACCCGGGCCTTTCTGTTATGATCGCGGGCTTTCCCTTTGCCGCACTTGCTTTGACGCGCAGGGCGGCTTCCATCCACGGAATCCACAAGGAGTGTTATGCGTCACTACGAGATCATTCTGCTGATCCATCCGGATCAAAGCGAACAGGTTCCGGCCATGCTGGAACGCTACAAGGCCCTGGTCACCAATGGTGGTGGCAAGGTGCACCGCGTGGAAGACTGGGGCCGCCGTCAGCTGGCCTACATGATCCAGAAGCTCGCCAAGGCGCACTACCTGTGCATCAACATCGAGTGCTCGAAGGAAGTGCTGGCCGAGCTCGAAACCGGCTTCCGCTTCAACGACGCCGTGCTGCGCCACCTGACCGTCGCCACCGCCAAGGCCGAAACGGCCCCGTCAGTGATGATGAAGTCGGTCGAGAAGGAAGAGGCCCGCAAGGCCGCCCAGGAGTCCACCACCTGAAGCCCGTTGGCTCGCCACGGCGTGCCGAGGCTGCGCGATGAACCGGTTGGTTCTGGCGGCTGAGGTGGTCGAGCGAGGCGCGATGCGTTACACCCCCGCCGGTTTGCCGGCCCTGGACCTGCAGCTCAGGCACCAGTCCACGGTCAGTGAAGACGGCCAACCCCGCCAAGTTGCGATGCAACTGAAAGCGGTGGCGATCGGGGCGATCACGCGGCCCGCCGCGGCCCTGGCGCTTGGAACCCCGGCTCAGTTCGCCGGTTTCCTGGCCGCCTCGCGCAACGGCAAAGGCCTCGTGTTCCACGTGACCGAGATCGACGCCTGACGAGCCCAACGTACCTGTTTGAACACCGGATAGACATTTTCAGAGGTCATCATGCCCCCACCGAAGAGCCGCTTTTCCAAGGACCGTCGTCCCAAGCGCAACCAGCAATCGCTGCTGTTCCGCCGCAAGAAGTTCTGCCGCTTCACCGTCACCGGCGTCGAGTCGATCGACTACAAGGACGTCGACCTGCTGCGTGATTTCATCGGCGAAAACGGCAAGATCACGCCGGCCCGCCTGACCGGCACGCGCGCTTTCTTCCAACGCCAGCTGACCACCGCCATCAAGCGCTCGCGCTTCCTGGCCATGCTGCCGTACAGCGACCAACACCGCGTCTAAGGAGCCACCACCATGCAAATCATCCTGCTGGACAAAGTGGCCAACCTGGGCAACCTGGGCGACATCGTCAAGGTCAAGGACGGCTTCGCCCGCAACTTCCTGATCCCGACCAAGCGCGCCCGCCGCGCCACCGAGGCCGCGATCAAGGAATTCGAAGCCCGCCGTGCCGAACTGGAAAAGGTCGCTGCTGACAAGCTGGCCGCTGCCACCGCCGTGGGCGAGAAGCTGGCTGGCCTGACCGTCACGATCAGCCAGAAGGCTGGCGTCGATGGCCGCCTGTTCGGCTCGGTCACCAACGGTGACATCGCCGAAGCGCTGATCAAGGCCGGCTTCCAGGTCGTCAAGTCGCAGGTTCGCCTGCCGAACGGCCCGCTGAAGGCCGTGGGCGAGTTCCCGGTCAGCGTTGCCGCCCACACCGATGTGGTGGTTGAGATCACCGTCAAGGTGGTTGGCGAGACCGACTGATCAGCGTTCGCGCTGAAGCAGAGGCCGGCTTTTGCCGGCTTCTTTCATTTGGGCGGCACGTTATCCACTGGTTCAGGCGGCGTGCGCACGGGATTTGCACAGGGTTACGCACAGCGTGCCAGAAACGAGTTTTCTGCCCCTATCGAATGCCCCTACTAGCCCGGCCGGGCTTCTGCTTCATAGGATCGACCGATGACCACGATCTTCGAATCGCACGACCCCCGCTCCGCCCCGCGCGACGAAGAGGTCGCGAAGCTGCGCGTGCCGCCGCACTCGATCGAAGCCGAGCAGAGCGTGCTCGGTGGCCTGTTGCTGGACAACGGCGCCTGGGACCGGGCCGCCGACGTGCTCAACGAGACCGATTTCTACCGTTATGAGCATCGGCTGATCTTCGGTGCCGTCGGCGGCCTGATCAACGCGACCAAGCCGGCCGACGTGATCACCGTCTTCGAGCAGTTGCAGTCGCTCGGCAAGGCCGAGGAGTGCGGTGGGCTGGCCTACCTGAATGCGCTCGCGCAGAGCGTGCCCAGCGCCGCCAACCTGCGCCGCTACGCCGAGATCGTTCGTGAGCGGGCGATCCTGCGCAAGCTGATCGCGGCGAGCGACGAGATCGCGACGCAGGCCTTCAACCCGCAAGGGCGGCAGGTCTCGCAGATCCTGGACGAGGCCGAAGGCAAGATCTTCAAGATCGGCGAAGAAGGCCAGCGCACCAAGCAGGGCTTCCAGAGCATGGACCAGCTGGTGATGCAACTGATCGACCGCGTCACCGAGCTGGCCGAGAACGGCGCCGAGGAAGTGACCGGCGTGCGCACCGGCTTCTACGACATGGACCGCATGACCGCGGGCCTGCAGGGCGGCGACCTGATCATCCTGGCCGCGCGGCCGTCGATGGGCAAGACCGCGTTCGCGCTGAACATCGCCGAGAGCGTGGCCGTGAACGAGGGCTTGCCGGTCGTCATCTTCTCGATGGAAATGGGCGCGGCGCAGCTCGCCTTGCGGATGGTCGGCTCGCTCGGGCGCATCGACCAGTCGGGCCTGCGCACCGGGCGGCTGCGCGACGACGACTGGGGCCGCCTGACCGAGGCGGTCGACAAGCTGTCCAAGGCCTCGATCTTCATCGACGAAACGCCGGCGCTGAACCCGGCCGAGTTGCGTGCCCGCGCACGCCGCCAGGCCCGCCAGTGCGGCAAGCTCGGCCTGATCGTCATCGACTACCTGCAGCTGATGAGCGGCACCAACAGCTCCAGCGGCGAAAACCGCGCGACCGAGATCAGCGAGATCTCGCGGGGCCTGAAAGCCCTGGCCAAGGAGCTGCACTGCCCGGTGATCGCGCTGTCGCAGCTGAACCGATCGGTCGAAACGCGAACCGACAAGCGGCCGATGATGAGCGACCTGCGCGAATCGGGCGCCATCGAGCAGGACGCGGACGTGATCATGTTCATCTACCGCGACGAGTACTACAACAAAGAGTCGAAAGAACCGGGCGTGGCCGAGATCATCATCGGCAAGCAGCGTAACGGCCCGGTGGGCACCTTGAAGCTGGCGTTCCTGAAGCAGAACACCAAGTTCGACAACCTGGCGCCCGACGCCTACACGCACCAGGAATACTGAGCGCCGCCGCTGCCGGGCCCACACGGGTTGCCGTGAGGGGCCGGCTGGGTGCAGGATGCTCGCCATGAAAGGCTGGAGCCTGCAAGCTCGGCTGGCAGTGCTGCTGCTGGCGCTGGTGGCCCTGCTGGGCACGGCAGGTGCACTGGCGTTGCGTGGCCTGGGGCAGGCCGCCTCGTCGCTCGATACCGTCTACCGTGACCGCGTGTTGCCGTTGCAGCAACTGGCGGCGATTTCCGAAGCCTATGGCGTGGGCATCGTGGCGGCGGTCGAGCGTGCGCGCGACGGCGCCATCCCGGCCTCGCAGGCGCTGGCCAGCATCGATGCGGCGCAGGCCCGCATCGACCAGCAGTGGCATGCCTATCGCCAGACCTACCTGGTCGCGCAAGAGGTTCAGCTGATCGCTGAAACCACCCCGCTGATGCAGCGCGCCGACTTGGCCGTGCAGCAGGCCAAGGGCCTGCTGTTGACGTCGGACCGACCGGGCTTGGCGCGTTTTGCGGCGACCGACATGTTCCCGGCCATCGCCCCGGTGATCGAGGTGCTGGGCCGCTTGATCGCGGTGCAGCCCGAGGTCGCGCATGTCGAGTCCGAGAGCGCACGTGCCACCTACCGGCGCACGTTGATCAGTGCCGGGGCGCTGGTCGCGCTGGCCTTGACGGCCGGTGGCCTTCTCACCGCGTCGGTGCTGTCACGCCATCTGCGCGAAAAGCGCGCGGCCGATGCCCGCACCGCACGGATCAGCCGCTTCCACCGCGCCCTGTCGCGGACCAACCAGCTGATCGTGCGCGAGGGCGATGCGCAGAAGCTGCTCGAAGGCCTGTGCCGCATCTGTGTCGACACCGGCCACGCTTTGCTGGCCAGCGTGCTGCTGCGTGACGGCGACCGGGCCCGCCGGGTGGTCAGCGCCGGGCCGGCCGCCGAGCTGTTCGCCGGCGTGCCGAGCGTGGTCGACCTGACCGAGCCGCGGGTGCGCATCTCGCTGAGCTGCGAGGCGATGGACCGGGGCGTGCCCGCGGTCAGTGACCACGTGGCGACCGACCCGCGAACCGCGCCGTGGCAAGAGCGCGCGCGCCACCACGGCGTCCGCTCGGCAGCGGCCTTTCCGCTGCGCCGCGGTGGCGCCGTGGCCGGGGTGCTGGTGCTGTACGCCGAGGAGCCGGGCTTCTTCGACGCACCGCTGGTGCAGTTGCTGGTCGAGATGGTCGGCGACGTTTCGTTCGCGCTCGACACGATCGACGGCAACGTGGCGCATCAGGCGGCGCAGCGCGAGGTCGAGGCTGGCTTGGTGCGCTTTCGCCAGCTGTTCTACAAGGCGCCGATGTCGATCATCATCCTGGCGCGAGACAGCGGCCACGTGCGCGACATCAACGACTTCGCCAGCGAGCGCTATGGCCTGACCCGCGCGGACATGATCGGCCGCACGATGCGCGAGCTGGGCGTGGGGCTGGTGGACAAGGACCGCGAGCGCTTCTATGCGCTGCTCGCACGCGACGGGCGGGTCGAGCAGATGCCCGCGCAGGTGAGGGGGGTCCAAGGGCAGCTGCGCGAGGTGTTGACCAGCGCCGAGCCCATCGACTACCTCGGTGAACCCTGCCTGCTGGCCATGAGCCTGGACGTGACCGCCTTGCGCGCCGCCGAGCAGGCGCGCCGAGCCCAGCAAGAGGCCGAAGCGGCCAGCCGTGCCAAGACCGAGTTCCTCTCGCGCATGAGCCACGAGCTGCGCACGCCGCTGAACGCGGTGCTCGGCTTCTCGCAGCTGCTGCGCGGCGACTTGCGGTTCGCCGCCGACCAGCAGGCCCAACTGGGCCACATCCACCAGGCCGGCCAACACCTGCTGGCATTGATCAACGACGTGCTCGACGTCGCCCGCATCGAGGAGGGCCGGCTCAAGGTGGCGACACAGGCCGTCTTGCTGGGGCCGGTGGTGGCCGACGCCTGCCGCATGCTGGCGCCCCTGGCCGAAGCGCAGGCGGTGCGCATCGACCCCGCGCCGCCCGGCATCGACACGGCCTGGGTGGAGGCCGACCCGATCCGGTTGCGCCAGGTGCTGATCAACCTGATGTCGAACGCCGTCAAGTACAACCGCCCCGGCGGCTGGGTGCGGGTGGAGCTGGCTCGCGACGCCGATCAGCTGTGGCTCAGCGTGCGGGACAACGGCATCGGCATGAGCGCCGAGCAGCTGGCGCATCTGTACGAGCCTTTCAACCGCCTCGGGCGCGAGCGGGGCGCCGTCGAGGGCACCGGCATCGGCATGGTGCTGACGCGCCAGCTGGTGCGCTTGATGCACGGGCAGCTCGAGGTGATGAGCCTGCCCGACCAGGGCACCCAGGTGCGGCTGGGGCTGCCGGCGGCGAGCGCGCAGCAGGCCTTGTCGATGGCCGCGCAACAGGCCGCCACCGCGGCGCCGGCGGCAACCGGCGCACCCACCGGCGTGGTGCTGTACATCGAAGACAACCCGGTCAACCTGCTGCTGGTCGAGCAGATGCTGGCGCGCTGGCCGGCCGTGCGGGTGGTGCAGGCCGAAAACGGCCGAACCGGGCTCGACCTGGCGCGCACCCTGAGGCCCGACGTGGTGCTGCTGGACATGCACCTGCCGGACCTGGACGGCGCCGAGGTCTTGCGGCGCCTGCGTGCCGACCCGGCCACGCGCGGTTTCACCGTGGTGGCCTTGTCGGCCAGCGCGATGCCCGAAGAGGTGGCCGAGGCGCGGGCCGCCGGCGCCAACGACTACTGGACCAAGCCGTTCGAGGTCGAGCACCTGCTGGCTGATTTGCGCCGGCTGCTGCCTTCGCGGCCGCAGGACGGGGTGTCATCGGCGGCAATGGGCTGGCACTGAAAAGTGGCCTCGCCGGCTTGGCTGCCGCGGTGATACTGTATATATTTACAGTATGCCAAGCAGCCACCCCAGCCCGCCACCCAGCCGCGCCGACCGGGCGACCCAGGCGGTGCCCGTCGTCTTCGTGCCCGCCAGGAAATCGCCCGCCGAACCGGTGGCCGTGAAGGGGCGCGGCACGGCCTGGGCGATCGAGCACCGGTTCACCAAAGACCACCACGAGCGCTTCGACGATGGCTGGGGCACGCTCGACCAGGACGCCGCCGAGGAAAGGCTGCCGCAAACCACCGAAATCATCGAGCAGCGCGTCAAGAGCATCCTGACCGGCAACGACTCGCCGGACATCAGCTTCGACCTGTCGATCAACCCCTACCGCGGCTGCGAGCACGGCTGCATCTACTGCTTCGCGCGGCCGACGCACAGCTACTTCAACCTGTCGCCTGGGCTCGATTTCGAGACCAAGATCTTTGCCAAGGTCAATGCGGCCGAGCGTGTGCGCGCCACGCTGCAAAGCCCCGGCTACGAGCCGATGCTGCTGAACATCGGCTCCGCGACCGACGCCTACCAGCCGGCCGAGCGCAAGCTCGGCATCACCCGCTCGGTGATCGAGGTGCTGAGCGAATTCAAGCACCCGTTTTCGGTCATCACCAAGTCGTCGGGCATCGAGCGCGACATCGACCTGATCGCGCCGATGGCCGCCGAGCACATGGCCGCCGCCTACATCTCGCTGACCACGCTGGACGGCGGGCTGGCCCGCATCCTCGAGCCGCGGGCGGCCCAGCCCGAGCGGCGTTTGAAGACCATCGAGCGCCTGGCCAAGGCGGGCATTCCGGTGGGCGTGAGCGCGTCGCCGATGATCCCGTTCATCAACGAGCCCGAGCTCGAGCGCATCCTCGAGGCGGCCGCGCAGGCCGGGGCCACCAGCGCCTTCAGCATCGTGATCCGCCTGCCGTGGGAGGTGAACCCGCTGTTCCAGCAGTGGCTCCAGGCGCACTTTCCCGAGCGTGCCAAGCGCGTGATGGCGCGCATCCGCGACATGCGCGGCGGCAAAGACTACGACGCGCGCTTCGGCAGCCGCATGTCAGGCCAGGGCCTGTGGGCCGAGTTGATCCGCCAACGTTTCGACAAGGCGGCTTCGCGGCTGGGCCTGCTCAACAACCGGGCTGCGCTGGACATGACGCGCTTCGTGCGCACTGCCAAGGCGAAGAAGCCGGCCAAGCCTGCGAGCGCGCCGCCAGCCGAACCGCCGGCACAGCAAAGCCTGTTCTAGCGACTGCAGGTCAGGCGGCGTTGCTGGGCTCGATGGCCAGCGCGGCGGCTGGCTGCTCGGCCGCGCCGGCCTCGGCGAGGTCGGCCAGGTCGGCTGGGTCCGCACTTGCCGGGCCGCCCGGGCTGCTCGGGGCGGCGTCGCCCGCAGGGGCGGCGGGCGGCGTGGGTTCGGCCGTGGGCGCCGCGGGCGCGGCCGTGGCGCGCAGGGCCAGCCCGCCCGATTGGCGGCCCGCACCGCCGCCCACGCCGGGCATCGTGGCCGAGGCCAGCTTGGCATACAGCTCGTCGGCCTGGGCCTGCAGCGCGCCGGCGTCGGGGATCTTCTCGGCGTGGCGTTGCAGCACCATGCGCGCCATGTCGATCAGCTTGGTGTTCAGCGTCTTGCTGCCGTGGCTGAGCAAGGCCATGGCGGCGGCCCGAGGCTCGCCGTTCAGGCTGTGGTTCATCGCCGCCTCGGCCAGCGCCAGCACCTTGGCGTGGGCGGCGCGCACCTGCTCGGCGTAGGGCGGGTAGACGCCGCAGGCCTTGGCCAGCAGCTCGGACAGGCTCTTCGACACGCAAAAGCGCATCGCGATGGTTTCGATCCACTCGTTGGCCGCGTCCAGCTGCAACTCGGCGGCGGCCAGCTCAGACATCAAGGTGGCCATGTTCAGCGCGGCTTCGATGTCGAAGCCCGGCTGCCTGATCTCGCGCGCCAGCTCGCGCAGCTCTTCGAGCACGCGGGCCAGCTGGCGGTTCTGCATCAGGCACAAGGTGCCGATCAGCGTGGCAAAGCGGCGCAGGCGCGAGCTTTGCGGGTTCTTCTCGAGCACGTGGCGCACGTTTTCTGCGCAGCGCTGCAGGCCCTTGCCGTCCTTGTCGCGAAAGCGCGCGAAGGCCAGCAGCACCATCGATTGCAGGTCGAACATCTTCGACGTGATGCCGATGCTGGCGGCGCGCTCCAGCGCCCGCCGCGCCTCGGCCTGTTCGCCGCAGTAGAAGGCCAGCATGCCCTGGCGCTGCAGCCGCTCGATCGAGCCGGGCGTCAGCTGGGTGGCCATGCGGTAGGTTTCCAGCGCCTCGGTCAACGCGCCTTGCTCCACATGCACGCGGCCCATCACGTCGTAGGCATCGGCATGGCTGGGGTCGTCGGCGATCAGCACCTCCAGCGTGCGGCGGGCCTGCTGCACCTTGCCGCCTTCGAGCTGCGAGCGTGCGATGCCCAGCCGGGCCCAGGGCAGGGCCTGGGCGTCGATGACGGCCTGGAAGAGCTTCTGCGCCGCGTCGTGCTGGCCGATCCGCAGCAACAGCTCGGCGCCGATGCGCGCGGCGTACAGCCAGTACGGCGCCTTGGCCTGAAAGCGCACCAGGCACAGCCGCGCCGCCTGGTCGAAGTCACCCGACTCGATCGCCACGAAGATGTCGCGCAGCACCCGCTTGCGCTTGCGCGCCTGCAGCAGGCGGTCGGCCAGCGACGCAGCGGCAAAGGGCTTGAGCAGGTAGCTGTCGAGCGCCGATTCGGCGGCTTCGGCGACGGCCGTGTAGCTGGCCTCGCCCGTCACCATCACGAAGACGGTGGAAAACGGCAGCAGCTGCGCGCGGCGAAGATCGTCCAGCAGCGACTGGCCGGACGAATTGCCGTCCTGGAAGTGCTGCTCGCACAGCACCAGGTCGAATTCGCGCGCCTCCAGCTGCTTGCGGGCATCGGCAATGCGATTGCATTGGATGACCGTGCCCACGCCGAGGTCGCGCAGCTGCGACGCCAGGATGCTGCGCGAGGTCGGATGACCATCGATGATGAGCGCCTTGCAGCTGCTGAAATCGTGGTCGGCGCGGGTCACCGCCCGTCTCCTGGACGCGCTGCGGTGACTTCAGCAGGGGTGTGGAACAAGCTGTGGGGCATGCGGCAGAAGCCAGACGGAGGCGGCCGCGGGAGGATCCCCTTGGCCTTGTCTGAGCATATCGGCCGCCGGCCGCACTACTTGAACAGATCCTTCACCCGGTCGGTCCAGCTCTTGGCGTTCGGCGAGTGGCGCTCGCCGCCTTTCTTCAGCGACTCGTCCAGCTCCTTGAGCAATTTGCGCTGGTGCTCGGTCAGCTTGACCGGCGTTTCCACGGTGACGTGGCAGTACAGATCGCCCGGGTAGCTGGAGCGGATGCCCTTGATGCCCTTGCCGCGCAGGCGGAAGGTCTTGCCGTGCTGGGTGCCCTCGGGCAGCTCGATCTCGGCCTTGCCGCCCAGCGTCGGCACCTCGATGGCGCCGCCCAGCGCGGCCGTGGTCAGGCTGACCGGCACGGTGCAGTGCAGGTCGTCGCCGTCGCGCTCGAAGATGTCGTGCTGCTTGATCCGGATCTCGATGTACAGGTCGCCCGGCGGGCCGCCGTTGGTGCCCGGCTCGCCGTTGCCGGCCGAGCGGATGCGCATGCCTTCGTTGATGCCGGCAGGGATCTTGACCTCCAGCGTCTTCTGCTTCTTGGTCTTGCCCGCGCCATCACACACCGTGCAGGGCTCGGGAATGATCTTGCCGGTGCCGTGGCAGTGCGGGCAGGTCTGCTGGATGCTGAAGAAGCCCTGGCGCATGTGCACCGTGCCGGCGCCGTTGCAGGTGCTGCAGGTCTTGGCCTTGGTGCCGGGCTTGGCGCCGGTGCCGTTGCAGGTCTCGCAATGCTCCCAGCTGGGGATGCGGATCTGGCTGTCCTTGCCGAGCGCGGCTTCTTCGAGCGTGATCTCCATCGCGTACGACAGGTCGTTGCCGCGGTAGACCTTTTGCCCACCGCCGCCACCGCCGCCGCGCCGGCCACCGCCGCCGCCCTGGCCACCGAAGATGTCGCCGAAGATGTCGCCAAAGGCCTCGGCGAAGCCGCCGAAGCCTTCAGCCCCCGGCCCGCCGCGGAACCCGCCGGCATTCGGGTCGACGCCGGCATGGCCGTATTGGTCGTAGGCCGCGCGCTTTTGCGGGTCCGAGAGCATCTCGTAGGCCTCTTTGGCCTCCTTGAACTTCTCTTCCGCGGCCTTGGCCTCGTCACCCTGGTTGCGGTCAGGGTGATGCTTCATGGCCAGCTTGCGGTAGGCCTTCTTGATGTCGTCGTCCGAGGCGTTCTTGGCGACGCCCAGGATTTCGTAATAGTCACGCTTTGCCATGAATGGATCCAACGAGGGTGCTCAAGCGAAACCGCCGCGTTGAGCGGCAGGCGTGTGGCCTGCCGTTCGAACGCGGCGAGATAAAACGTCGGGCCGACCGGGCCCGACGGTTTATCACTTCTTGACTTCCTTGAACTCCGCGTCGACCACGTTGTCGTCGTCGGCCGGCTTGGCCTGGGCTTGGGCGTGCTCGGCATGCTCGCCGCCACCGGCCGCTGCACCTGCCGCGGCCTGGGCCGCCTGCTGGTCGGCGTACATCTTTTCGCCCAGCTTCTGGCTGGCGGTCATCAGGGCTTCGGTCTTGGCGTCGATGGTGGCCTTGTCGTCGCTCTTCAGCGCTTCCTCGGCGTCCTTCAGCGCGGACTCGATCTTCTCCTTCTCGCCAGCGTCCAGCTTCTCGCCATGCTCGGCCAGGCTCTTCTTGACCGAGTGGATCATCGCGTCGGCCTGGTTGCGGGCCTGCACCAGCTCGAGCTTCTTCGCGTCTTCGGCCGCGTTCAGCTCGGCGTCCTTCACCATCTTCTCGATCTCGTCCTCGGACAGGCCCGAGTTCGCCTTGATGGTGATCTTGTTTTCCTTGCCGGTGCCCTTGTCCTTCGCGCTTACGTGCAGGATGCCGTTGGCGTCGATGTCGAAGGTCACCTCGATCTGCGGCAGGCCTCGCGGCGCCGGCGGGATGCCCTCGAGGTTGAACTCGCCCAGGCTCTTGTTGCCCGAGGCCATCTCGCGCTCGCCCTGGTAGACCTTGATCGTCACGGCCGGCTGGTTGTCGTCGGCGGTCGAGAAGGTCTGCGCGAACTTGGTCGGGATGGTCGTGTTCTTCTTGATCATCTTGGTCATCACGCCGCCCAGGGTCTCGATGCCCAGGCTCAGCGGGGTGACGTCGAGCAGCAGCACGTCCTTGCGCTCGCCGCCCAGCACCTGGCCTTGCACGGCCGCGCCCACGGCGACGGCTTCGTCAGGGTTGACGTCCTTGCGCGGCTCCTTGCCGAAGAACTCCTTGACCTTCTCCTGCACCTTGGGCATGCGGGTCATGCCGCCGACCAGGATCACGTCGTCGATGTCGGCCAGCTTGACGCCGGCGTCTTTCACCGCGATGCGGCAGGGCTCGATCGTGCGCTCGATCAACTCGTCGACCAGGCTTTCCAGCTTGGCGCGGGTCAGCTTGATGTTCAGGTGCTTCGGGCCCGACGCGTCGGCCGTGATGTAGGGCAGGTTGACGTCGGTCTGGGTGCTGTTGGACAGCTCGATCTTGGCCTTCTCGGCGGCTTCCTTCAGGCGCTGCAGGGCCAGCACGTCCTTCGTCAGGTCGACGCCTTGTTCCTTTTTGAACTCGGTGACGATGTAGTCGATGATGCGCTGGTCGAAGTCTTCGCCGCCCAAGAAGGTGTCGCCGTTGGTCGACAGCACTTCGAACTGCTTTTCGCCATCGACATCGGCGATCTCGATGATCGAGATGTCGAAGGTGCCGCCGCCCAAGTCGAACACGGCGATCTTGCGGTCACCCTTGCCGTGCTTGTCCAGGCCGAAGGCCAGGGCCGCGGCGGTGGGCTCGTTGATGATGCGCTTGACGTCCAGGCCGGCGATGCGGCCGGCGTCCTTGGTGGCCTGGCGCTGGCTGTCGTTGAAGTAGGCCGGCACCGTGATCACGGCTTCGGTCACCTCTTCACCGAGGTAGTCCTCGGCGGTCTTCTTCATCTTGCGCAGGATCTCGGCGCTGACCTGGGGCGGCGCGAGTTTCTTGCCGCGCACTTCGACCCAGGCGTCGCCGTTGTCGGCCGCGACGATCGAGTAGGGCATCAGGTCGATGTCCTTCTGCACTTCCTTCTCGGTGAACTTGCGGCCGATCAGGCGCTTGACGGCGTAGATCGTGTTGCGCGGGTTGGTCACGGCCTGGCGCTTGGCGGCTGCGCCGACCAGCACTTCGCCGTCTTCCTGGTAGGCGACGATCGAAGGCGTCGTGCGGGCGCCTTCCGAGTTCTCGATCACTCGCGTGGTGTTGCCTTCCATGACGGAGACACACGAGTTGGTCGTGCCGAGGTCAATGCCGATGATCTTTCCCATGATTCGTGCTCCTGATGCGTTAGGGCGTGTTGTTCTGGATTTGTGGATAACTCAGGCGTCTTCAAGGGCCGGGGCCTGTGAAAAACCGCCTCGGGGTGCTTACTTCGGGGCGGCCACGGTGACCAGCGCCGGGCGCAGCACCCGGTCGGTGATCAGGTAGCCTTTTTGCAGCACGGCGACCACGGTGTTCGCGTCCTGCTCGGCGGGCACCATGCTGATGGCCTGGTGCTGGTGCGGGTCGAACTTGGTGCCGGCGGGCGGGTTGATCTGCAGCACCTTGTTGCGCTCGAGCGCGGCGCTCAGCTGGCGCAATGTGGCGTGCACGCCTTCGAGCACTTTCTCGAGCGGCGCGTCGGGCATGGCGATCGCCGCTTCGAGGCTGTCTCGCACCGGCAGCAGGCTGTCGGCGAACGATTCGACGGCGTACTTGCGTGCCTTGCTGATCTCTTCTTCAGACCGGCGGCGCACGTTCTCGGCCTCGGCCTTGGCGCGCAGGTGGCCGTCCTGGGCTTCGGCCAGCTGGGCCTGGGCCAGGGCCAGTTGGGCCGCCAGGTCGCCGGCGTCGGGGGCGGCCGCGGGGGTTGGGGTGTCGGGAGCGTCGGCCATGGAGTGGGGGGTCTCGAGGTTCGGTTCTTGGCTGCTCATGTCGAAGTTCGTCAGAGGTCAGTTTTCGGGTTCTGCGGCCATTTGGGGCCGCTTTCCCCGGGTTCAAGAGGGTTTCTGCCCGCCGCGGTCACAAAAAATGGCGGCATATGCTGTGCCCGTGGGCACGGCGGCGTCACTCGTCGGCCGAGGCGCTCCAGCGGTCCCAGTCGGCCAGTTGGCGCCGGTCACGCTTGGTGGGCCGCCCGTGCTCGATCGTCTGGGCCGGCTCCACGCCCTGGCGCCGCGCCTCGCGGGCCGCCTCGCGCGCAGCCAGGCTGGCGGCCGTCTCGGCATACAGCTGCTGGGCGATCGGGGCCGGGCCGCGCAGTTCGCTCAGGCCCAGCACCTCGACCGTGCGTGGCGGCAGGCCCGGCTCGCGCACGGTCAGCGCATCGCCCACGCGCACGTCGCGCGAGGGTTTGGCGGGTTGGCCGTTGACGTCGACACGGTTCTTGCCGATCGCCTCGACGGCCAGGGCGCGGGTCTTGTAGAAGCGCGCCGCCCAGAGCCATTTGTCCAGCCGGACCGGCGCTGCGCTGAGCTTGGGTTCCTTCACGGGCGGGATTTTCTCTCAACGCGCGGCCCTTGCCAGCGGCAAGCGCACGGTGGCGTCCAGGCCTTCCACCGTGCCGTGGTTGACCCGGTTCTCCAGCTCGATTTGGCCACCCAGCGTGGTAACGATCTCATGGCAGATCGCCAGCCCGAGGCCCGAGCCGCTGCGCGCGCTGCCGGCCGCAAAGGGCTGGAACAGGCGTTGGCGCTGCTCGGCGCTGATGCCGGCGCCGCTGTCGGACACGGTCAGTGCCGCGTGGTGGCGGTCGGCCAGCAGGTGGATGGACAGCCGGCCACCGACCGGGCCGTGCTTGATCGCGTTGTGGATCAGGTTGCGCGACAGTTCGCGCAGCGCCCATTCGTGGGCGTGCACCGGGGCGGCTTGCGTCTCGATGTCGAAGTCGAGCTGGTGCTCGACGATCAGCGCCGACAGGTCGAGCGCGACGGCGCGCACGATCTCGGCCCAGTCCAGCGCCTTGGCATCGGCCTGCTGGCGGATCTGCTCGACCTTGGCCAGCGCGAGCATCTGGTTGGCCAGCAGCGTGGCGCGGTCGACCGTGTCGCCGATCTCGCTCAGGGCCTGCTGCGGCGCCACGTCACCGCGCTGGGCCGATTGGACCTGCGCCTTCAGCACCGCCAGCGGTGTGCGCAGCTGGTGTGAGGCGTCGCGCACGAAGCGCTTCTGGTGGTCCAGCAGGTGGCTCAGGCGGCCCATCAGGTGGTTGGTGGCGGCCACCAGCGGCTGCAGTTCGCGTGGCACGCCGTCGTCTTCGAGCGGCGCCAGGTCGCCCTCGGCGCGCGAGCGCAGGCGCAGGCTCAGCTCGCGCACCGGGCGCGTCGCGCGCTGCACGACGAACACCACCACGCCGGCAATCAGCACCAGCATCACCGCCTGGCGCCACAGCGTGTCCAGCAGCAGGCTGCGGGCGAGCGTTTCGCGCAGCTCCAAGGTCTCGGCCACCTGGATCGTCGCCATGCCCTGGCCGGTGGCCCAGGTCACCGGTTGCAGCAGCACCGCCACGCGCACCGGGGTGCCCTGGTAGCGGTCGTCGTAGAAGTCGACCAGCGCGGCGTAGGGGCCTTTCTGCGGCAGCTTGCCGTGCCAGGGCGCCAGGGCTTCGAAGCCCGAGACGGTTTCACCATCGAAGCCGGTCACCCGGTAGTACAGGCGGCTGCGGTTGTCGGCCTCGAAGGGCTCCAGCGCCGAGTACAGCAGCGTCGACTTCAGGCGCGGCTTGTCGCCCTCGATGGTGACCTCGAGCAGGTCGCCGATCGACTTGGCGGTGGCCAGCAGCGTGCGGTCGTAGGCGGTGTCTGCCGCGCGCAGCGCCTGGCGGTACAGCACCCCGGTGTTGATGGCGATGAAGCCCAGCACCGGCAGCAAGATGCCCAGCATCAGCCGGTCGCGCAGCGAGCGCCGGGCCCACCAGCGTTTCATTCGGCAGGGGCCTTCAGCAGGTAGCCCAGCCCGCGCAGCGTCACCAGCTGCACGCCCGTCGGGGCAAGCCGCTTGCGCAGCCGGTAGGCCACGACTTCGATGGCTTCGAGCTGCACCTCGGGGTGGCCCGGGAAGACGGCTTCGAACAGGCGCTCCTTCGCCTGGGCATGGCCGGGGCGCTGCAGCAGCGTGCGCAGCAGCGTGGCCTCGCGCGGCGCCAGCTCCAGCGCCTCGCCGCGAAAGTAGACCGCGCCGCTGTCGGGGTCGCTGCGCAGGCCGGCGAACTCGGGCGCGACGAGCGTCGGCGCGCTGTGGCCGGCCTGCGCCTGGCGGCGGGTGAGGGCGCGGATGCGCGCGTCCAGCTCGTCCAGGTCGAAGGGCTTGGGCAGGTAGTCGTCGGCACCGGTGTTCAGGCCGATGATGCGGTCGCCGATGGTGCCGCGCGCGGTGAGCACGATGACCGGTGTCGTCAGCCCTTCGGCGCGGGCGCGTTCGAGCACCTTCAGGCCGTCGAGGCCGGGCAGGCTCAGGTCCAGCAGCACCACGTCGGGCACGGCGGCTTGCCAGCGCTCCAGCGCGCGGGCGCCGTCGCCACAGGTGACCACGCGCATGCCGCGGCGTTCGAGCGTGCGCTGCAGCGTGGCTTGCAGCGTGGGGTCGTCTTCGATCAGCAGGACTTTCACCGCAGCCACCTTAGCACCCCGTTTGCCCCTGCATTCGCGCTTCGCCTGTTGGCGGCGGATCCGGGGTTTCCCTAGCCGGATCGACAGCCGGATGACAGCCCCATTGGCGAGCATGCCAGTGTCCCCAAACGAACCTCCAAGGAGACTGCGATGCGCCGAGACACCTTCCTGAAGTCACTCGCTGCCCTGGCCGCCGGCTCGGGCCTGCCGCTGCAGGCACTGGCCGCGGGTGCCAACCTGAAGATGATGATCCCGGCCAACCCCGGCGGCGGCTGGGACACCACCGGCCGCGCGCTGGGCAAGGCGCTGCAAGAGTCCGGCGCCGCGGCCACGGTCAGCTACGACAACAAGGGCGGCGCGGCCGGCGCGCTGGGCCTGGCGCAGTTCGCCAACGCCAGCAAGGGCGACCCGAACGCGGTGATGGTGATGGGCGCGGTGATGCTGGGCGGCATCATCACCGGCAAGCCGCCGGTGAGCCTGTCGCAGGCCACGCCGATCGCGCGCCTGACCAGCGAATACAACGTCTTCGTGCTGCCGGCCGATTCACCCTTCAAGACCATGAAGGACGTGGTCGAGCAGATGAAGAAAGACCCGGGCAGCGTCAAGTGGGGCGGCGGTTCGCGCGGCTCGACCGAGCACGTGGCCGCGGCGATGATCGCCCGCGAGGTGGGCGTGGATGCGGCCAAGATCAACTACGTGCCGTTCCGTGGGGGCGGCGAGGCCACCGCAGCCATCCTGGGCGGCAACGTGACCATCGGCGGCAGCGGCTACAGCGAGTTCCAGAGCTACATCGAGGCCGGCAAGATGCGCGCGATCGGCGTCACGTCAGACACGCGCCTGAAGGGCATCAACGTGCCGACGCTGAAAGAGCAGGGCATCAACGTCGTGATCGGCAACTGGCGCGGGGTCTACGGCGCGGGCGGCATCACGCCGGACCAGCGCAAGGCGCTGACCGAGATGATCGTCAAGGCCACCAAGAGCAAGGCCTGGGCCGAGTCGCTGGAGAAGAACGGCTGGACTTCGGCGCTGATGGTCGGCCCGGAGTTCGAGAAGTTCGTCGACGACGAGTTCGCGGGCCTGCGCGCGATCATGGTCAAGGCCGGGATGATCTGACGATGGCCACGTCAGCGCACCGCCCTGCGCAGGGCGAACCGACGGGCCGGGCGCTGCGCGCCGGCCTGGCGTGGGGGCCGGCATGAAGGCGCCGCAGGCAGCGCCGCAGATGGCACTCGGTGCCGGCACGCTGCTGGCCGGCATCGGGTTCGTCTGGGGGGCCTTCCAGCTCTCTTCCGACGCGGGCTATGCCGGCGTCGGGCCGAACTTCCTGCCGCTGGTGGTGGGGGCGATGCTGTGCGTCTGCGGCGTGTGGCTGGTCTGGGAGGCCGCGAGCGGCGGCTTTCGCAACATGGAAGAGCCCTCGGGCGCTGACCGTGGCGACTGGCGCGGCTTCGCATGGGTCAGCGCCGGCATCCTGGCGAATGCCGCGCTGATCACGACGATTGGCTTCATCCTCAGCTGCACCTTGTGCTTCGTGCTGGCCGCGCGCGGCTTCAAGGAGGCCGAGGGTGAGCGCGGCATCCGGCTGCGGGCGCTGGCGCTCGACGCGCTGGTCGGCCTGGCGATCTCGGCCCCTGTCTTCTGGATGTTCACCCAGTTGCTCTCCATCGGCCTGCCCGGTCTCACCTCGACCGGATGGCTTTAATGAAACCCCCAAGCTCACAGCGTTCGCAGCTCCCCGAGGGGGTGCTGCGAACCTTGGGAACGGCCCGGCGGTACTCATGGAAATTTTGAACCAGCTGCTGCACGGCTTCGCCACGGCAGGCACCCCGATCAACCTGCTCTGGGCGCTGCTCGGCTGCATCATCGGCACGGCAGTCGGTGTGCTGCCGGGCATCGGCCCAGCCACCGCGGTGGCGATGCTGTTGCCGATCACGCTGAAGGTCGAGCCGACGGCGTCGATGATCTTCTTTGCCGGCATCTACTACGGTGCGATGTACGGCGGCTCGACGACCTCCATCTTGCTGAACACACCGGGCGAATCGGGCTCGATGGTGACCGCGATGGAGGGCAACAAGATGGCCAAGAGCGGCCGCGCCGGTGCCGCGCTGGCCACGGCCGCGATCGGCTCGTTCGTCGCCGGCACCATCGCCACGGTGGTGGTCACCTTCTGCTCGCCGCTGGTCGCGAACTACGCGGTCAAGCTGGGCCCGCCCGAGTACTTCATGCTGATGCTGCTGGCCTTCACCACCGTCTCCGCGGTGCTGGGGCAGAGCACGCTGCGCGGCCTGACCGCGCTGGCCATTGGCCTGGCGATGGGGCTGGTCGGCATCGACCAGATCTCGGGTGTGGCGCGCTTCACCGGCGGCGTGCCCGAGCTGATGGACGGCGTGGAGGTGGTGCTGATCGCGGTCGGCCTGTTCGCGGTGGGCGAGGCCTTGTACAACGTGCTGTACGAAGGCAAGACGGTTGACACGCAGAACAGGATGAGCCGCGTGCACATGAGCCGCAGCGACTGGAAGCGCTCTTGGCCGGCGTGGCTCCGCGCCACGTTCATCGGCATACCGTTCGGCACCATCCCGGCCGGCGGCAGCGAGATCCCGACCTTTCTGAGCTACGCCACCGAGAAGAAGCTGTCTGACCACAAGGAAGAGTTCGGCACCACCGGCGCGATCGAAGGTGTGGCCGGGCCCGAAGCCGCCAACAACGCGGCCATCACGGCCACGCTGATGCCGCTGCTGACGCTGGGCATCCCGACCTCGAACACCACGGCGATCCTGCTCGGCGCGTTCCAGAACTACGGCATCCAGCCCGGGCCGCAGCTGTTCGACACCAACGGGCCGCTGGTGTGGGCGTTGATCGCGTCGCTGTACATCGGCAACGTGATGCTGCTGGTGCTGAACCTGCCGCTGGTGGGGCTGTGGGTCAAGCTGCTGAAGGTGCCGAAGGCGCCGCTGTACGCCGGCATCCTGATCTTCGCCACGGTGGGCGTCTACGGCATGCGGCAGTCGGCGTTCGACCTGGTGCTGCTGTACGCGATCGGCCTGCTCGGCGTGGCGATGCGGCGTTACGACTTCCCGACTGCGCCGGTGGTCGTCGGCATGATCCTCGGGCCGCTGGCCGAGGCGCAGATGCGCAACGCGCTGTCGATCGGCGAGGGCCACTGGTCGATCTTCCTGCAGCGGCCGATGTCGCTGACGCTGATGATCATCGTGGTCGGCGTGCTGGTCCTGCCGCGCCTGGTGCGCTGGCTCAAGCCTCAGCACGAGCCAGACGCGGTCGTCCGCGCTTGACGATCCCAGGGCCGCCTTGTGCGGCCCTTTTCGATTCAGCGCGTCAGTCGCCGGCGCCCATGGCCAGGGCCCGCTGGCGCGAGGCCTGGCACTGCGCGTCGGTCGGCGCCGGCGCGTCGACCCAGCCCGCCAGGTGGCGCTTGGCCAGATCGGCCAGCGCGGCCATGCCGGCGGGCGCGTCGTTCAGGCAGGCGATGTAGTGGAAGGCCTGGCCGCCAGCGTGCAGGAAGGTCTCGCGGCCTTCCTGGGCAATCTCTTCGAGCGTCTCCAGGCAATCGGCGGCGAAGCCGGGGCAGATCACGTCCAGGCGCTTGGTGCCGCCGGTGGCCAGTTGCTTCAGCGTGGCGTCGGTCGCCGGGCCCAGCCACTTGGCGCGGCCGAAGCGGCTTTGAAAGCTGATGCGCCACTCGTGGGGCGCCAGGCGCAGCTCGTCGGCCAGCAGGCGCGCGGTCTTCTGGCACTGGCAGTGGTAGGGGTCACCCAGCGTCAGTGTGCGCTCGGGCATGCCGTGAAAGCTCATCAGCAGCATCTCGCCGCGGCCTTCGCGCTGCCAGTGCGCGCGCACGCTGGCCGCCAGCGCTGCGATGTGGGCCGGGTCGTCGTGGTACTGGTGGATGAAGCGGAACTCGGGCACCCAGCGCGTGCGCTGGCCCCAGCGGCTGACCGCGTCGAAGGTGCTGGCCGTCGTCGCGCCCGAGTACTGCGGGTAGGCCGGCAGCACCAGCACGCGGCGCACGCCGGCGGCCTGGAAGGCGTCGAGCGCCGAGGCGATCGACGGGTTGCCGTAGCGCATGGCCGGCTTGACGATGACCGTGCAGCCGCGCTCGCCCAGGTAACCCTGCAGCAGCTTGGCTTGCCGATCCGTCCACACCGCCAGCGGCGAGCCTTCGGGCAGCCAGACGCTGGCGTACTTCTTGGCCGAGGCGGCGGGCCGGGTGCGCAAGATGATGCCGTGCAGGATCGGCCACCAGACCACCTTCGGGATCTCGACCACCCGCGGGTCGCTCAGGAACTCGGCCAGGTAGCGGCGCAACGCGGCCGGCGTGGCTGCGTCCGGTGTGCCCAGGTTGGCCAGCAGCACGCCGATGGGTGATGGCTGGCCGTGGTGGTACGAAGCAGTGGTGGTCGGCATGTCCGTTGGCTCGTCTCAATCTGCGCGGCGCTCCGCCGGAGCCGCCGCCCTTCAAGTGGCGTGCGCGGATCCGGCTTGGCCGGCCCGCTGCGCGAGCCCCTCAGAGGGGCGTGGAGGCTCAATGCCCCGGTGAGGGCAGCCGCATCGGCACGGTGTCGTCCATGCTCGACATCACGCTGAACTGCAGCACCGGCACGCCCACCTCGTTGGGCGAGCCGCCCAGGCCGATGTCGCCGCTGCCGTGCAGCGTGCAGGCGCCGCGGCGCAGGCTCAGCACTTCGTCGTCGCCGGTGAAGCGCACATAGGTGCCGTTGATGCTGAGGTCGGCCACCTGCAGGCCGCCGCCGGTCCAGTCGATGCGGGCATGGGTGCGCGAGACGCGGGCTTCGTCGATCTGCAGGCCGCAGGTCGAGCCGCGGCCGATCAGCACCGGCAGGTCGCTGCGGCTCAGGCGGTAGACGTTGTCGCGGTACAGCAGCTGCAGGCCTTCGGGCTCGGCCAGGTCGAAGCGAGTTTCCATCAGCGTGGCGGTGGTGTCCACGCCGCGTGGCGGCAGCATGTGCACCTCGACCGGCTCGGCGCGGCCGCGCAGGTGCACCCGGTCGAGCGAGCGGTAGGCGGCCCGGGTGTCCATCGGCAGCTCGTCGTAGAGGTCGCCGGTGATCAGGGTTTCGTTGTCGCCGGCGTGGTCGAGCAGGCGGGCGGCCACGTTGACGGCGTCGCCGAAGCAGTCGCTGTTGACCTCGACCACTTCGCCGATCGCCATCGCGATCTGCAGCCGCAACCTGGCCACGCCGGGGGCGGCGTGGGGCGCCGCGACCGTGGACTCGAGCAGGTCGTGCATCTGCATCGCGCTGGCGACCGCCATCGTGGGGACCGAGAACACGGCCATCAGGCCGTCGCCCAGCGTCTTGATGAGCTGGCCCCCCATGGCGGGCACACGCTGCGCCAGGGCATTGATGGTTTGGGTGACAACCGCGGTGGCCTGCGCGTTGCCGAGGGATTCATACAACGCCGTGCTGCCGCGCAGGTCGGCGAACAGGACGGTGCGACGCTTGATGATGGCCATGCGTCAAGCAGTTTAGCTTGCCAACCCAAGGCCGGCAGGCGCCCTCCGAGAGGGCTCTGTACTCAGATGTTATTGGGGCAGGGGTGTGGCTCGCGGCTGAGCTGCGCCGCGGGCTGACGCCCGCCCAACATCCGACCGCAGGCGGTCAGATGTTGTCCAGATAGGTGCGCAACTTGTCCGAGCGGCTCGGGTGCTTGAGCTTGCGGATCGCCTTGGCTTCGATCTGGCGGATGCGCTCGCGGGTGACGTCGAACTGCTTGCCGACTTCTTCGAGCGTGTGGTCCGTGCTCATCTCGATGCCGAAGCGCATGCGCAGCACCTTGGCCTCGCGCGGGGTCAGGCTGTCGAGGATGTCCTTCACCACGTCGCGCAGGCCGGCCTGCATGGCGGCTTCGATCGGCGCGGTGTTGTTGGTGTCCTCGATGAAGTCGCCCAGGTGCGAATCGTCGTCGTCGCCGATCGGCGTTTCCATGGAGATCGGCTCTTTGGCGATCTTCATGATCTTGCGGATCTTGTCCTCGGGCATCTCCATCTTCTCGGCCAGCGTCGGGGCATCGGGCTCGAAGCCGAACTCTTGCAGGTGCTGGCGAGACAGGCGGTTCATCTTGTTGATCGTCTCGATCATGTGAACCGGGATGCGGATGGTGCGCGCCTGGTCGGCGATCGAGCGGGTGATGGCCTGGCGGATCCACCACGTGGCGTAGGTCGAGAACTTGTAGCCGCGGCGGTATTCGAACTTGTCGACCGCCTTCATCAGGCCGATGTTGCCTTCCTGGATCAGGTCGAGGAACTGCAGGCCGCGGTTGGTGTACTTCTTCGCGATCGAGATCACCAGCCGCAGGTTGGCCTCGATCATCTCCTTCTTCGCGTCGCGCGAGGCCTTCTCGCCCTCGTTCATGCGGCGGTTGATGTGCTTCAGGTCATCGACCGGTACCACGGCGCGGGCCTGCAGGTCGACCAGCTTCTGCTGCAGCTCCTGGATCGCGGGCAGGCTGCGCGTCATCACCGCGCTGTAGGGCTTGCCGGCCTGGCTTTCCTTCTCGGACCACTTCAGGTTCAGCGCATTGGGCGGGAAGGTCTTGATGAAGTGCTCTTGCGGCATGCCGCACTTGTCGACCACGATCTTGCGGATCTCGCGTTCGTAGCGGCGCACGTCGTCGACCTGCGAGCGCAGGATGTCGCACAGCTTCTCGATCGTCTTGACCGTGAAGCGGATCGTCATCAGGTCTTCGCTGATGGCGTGCTGGGCCTTGTTGTAGGCCTGCGATTGGTAGCCTTCTTTCTCGAAGGCCTTGCGCATCTTGTCGAAGTGGATGCGCAGCTCGCCGAACTTGGTCAGCGCCTGGCTCTTCAGCTCTTCGAGCTTCTTGGTCAGCGCCTTCGAGCCGCCGTTGCCGTCGTCGTCGTCTTCCTCGTCGAATTCGTCGAAGTCTTCTTCGGCCACGTAGTCGTCGGCCTCGTCTTCGGCGACGAAGCCGTCGACGACCTCGGAGATCTGCATCTCGCCCGCGGCGATGCGGTCGGCCATGGCCAGGATCTCGGCGATGGTGGTGGGCGACGCGCTGATCGCCAGCATCATGGCCTGCAGGCCACCTTCGATGCGCTTGGCGATCTCGATTTCGCCTTCGCGCGTCAGCAGCTCGACCGAGCCCATCTCGCGCATGTACATGCGCACCGGGTCGGTGGTGCGGCCGAATTCCGAGTCGACCGTCGACAGCGCGGCTTCGGCGGCTTCTTCGGCTTCTTCTTCGGTGGCGGTCGAGGTGGCGCCGCCGGCGATCAGCAGCGTGGCCGCGTCGGGGGCCTGCTCGTAGACCGCGATGCCCATGTCGTTGAGCATCGAGATGATGGCTTCGAGGATTTCCTCGTTGACCAGCTTCTCGGGCAGGTGGTCGTTGATTTCCTGGTGCGTGAGGTAACCACGCGTCTTGCCCATCTTGATGAGCGTCTTCAGCTCCTGGCGGCGCTTGGCGACCTCTTCTTCGGTCAGCGCCGTTTCGTCCAGGCCGAACTCGCGCATCAGCGCGCGCTCCTTGGCGCGCGAAACCTTCATCCGCAGCGGCTTGGCCTTGGGCTTGTCTTCGCCTTCCTCGACCTCGGCCGTTTCGCCGGCGTCAGCCTCGACTTCGCCTTCGATGTCGGCCTCGATGTCGGCCAGGTCTTCCTCGACCTCGGCGGCCTTCTTGGGCGTCGGTTCGGCCTTGCCGCCCTTCTTGGCCTTCTTGCCCTCGTCTTCAGCCGGCTTGCCCGCCTTGCCCTTGGCCGCCGCCTTCTTCGGGTCTTCGACCGCAGCGCTCGCCTTGGCCGCCTTTGCAGCGGGCTTGGCCGGTGCCGCCGTCGTCGGCTTGGCGGCGGTCTTGGCGGCAGGGGTGGCAGCGGCAGCGGGCTTCTTCGCGGTCATGCAGAGGTCTCGATGAGGTGATCCTTTGATGGCCCGGGGGATTTGCGCAGCCCTCTGCCGGCCGCGCTACAAGAGCACGCGGCTCCAGAGCGCGAAACAACGAAATCAGGCGGAACAAATCGCCCACCGGCCACCGAGGACAAAGGCGGCGGCGCGGGTCGGGCAGGCAAGCTGGCGTGAACGTCTGGAAGTGCAGCCCTGGCGGGGGAGTTGGCCTGTGATTGCCCTGTGTCGCAGGGGGCCGGGTCCGGAGGTGCTGCTGTCACTCTTGCCGCTGATACATGGATTGTACCGATTATGCACATGGCGCGACGGGTATCCAGGGGGGCTATTCCTGGGGCGCTGTACCCAGTCGTGACTTCGCATCTTTCCAGCGCAATTCGAGCTGTCGATACTCGGTCAGGGCTTCTCGGCGCGTGGCCGCTTCGGCGATCAGGCGTTTCATCTGCTCGCCCAATTCGCGTATCAGCACGGTGTCCATCGCGCGCCGCAGATCGGCCGGCGTGGCGCCCGGATCGGCGTCGCCATCGGCCAGGGCCCGGGCTTCGTTGTCGAGGCTGTCGTCGGCCTCCAGCGCTTCGCGGATGACCGCCCAGGGCCGGGCGCCGTGCTCGGCCAGCTCACGCTCCAGCCAGGCAATCAGGGTGCCGTGCGGGGCGGGCAGCTGGTGCAGCAGATCATGTTCATCGGCGGGCAGGTCGTCCCACCAGCCGGGCTGGCCGAACAGCATCTGCACCACTCGATCTTCGGGCCGCTTGGGGGGCTGGCGGCGGCCCTGTGGGCGCGGCAGGCCGTCGTCGTTCTCGTCGCGGCGTTTCCAGCGGCCCTTGCGTTCGCCGCCGCTGAACGAGCGACGCGGCTGGGCTTCGCCGGCGCTGTCGCCATCGTCTGGGTCGCGGTCGCGCGAGCGGGCGCCGCCCAGCTGCCACAGGCGCGCCAGCTCTTCGGCCGGCAGGCCGCCGCGAATGGCCAGCTCGCTCAGCAGCTGCAGGCGCAGCGCGCCCTCTGGCAGCGCCTGCCACAACGGCTTGGCCTGCGACAGCATGCGCGAGCGGCCCTCGGCGGTGGTCAGGTCGCAATCGGCCGCGGCATGGTCCAGCAGCTGGCGCGACAGCGGCACGGCGTTGCGCACGAAGCTCTCGAAGGCCTCGGCGCCGTACTCGCGCACGTAGCTGTCCGGGTCATGCTCGGGCGGCAAGAAGAGGAAGCGGAAGCTGCGCGTGTCGGTGGCGTGGGGCAGGGCGGCTTCGAGCGCGCGGCCGGCGGCGCGGCGGCCGGCAGCGTCGCCGTCGAAGCTGAACACCACCTGCTCGGTGAAGCGCAGCAGCTTGTGCACGTGGTCGGCGGTGCAGGCGGTGCCCAGCGTGGCCACTGCGTTGGGAAAGCCCAGCTGCGCCAGCGCCACCACGTCCATGTAGCCCTCGGTGACCAGCGCATAACCCTTGCTGCGCAGGCCGGCGCGGCATTCGTACAGGCCATACAACTCGCGGCCCTTGACGAAGATCGGGGTTTCCGGCGAGTTCAGGTATTTGGGCTCGCCCTTGTCCAGCACCCGCCCACCAAAGGCGATGGTCTCGCCCTTGACGTTGCGGATCGGGAACATGATGCGGTCGCGGAAACGGTCGTAGCGCTTCTGCTCGGCCTCGTCTTCACCCTGCACGATGACCATGCCGGACTCGGCCAGCGTGGGGTCGTCGTAGCGGGGGAATACGCTTGCCAGCGTGCGCCAGCCCTCGGGCGCGTAGCCCAGGCCGAAGCGTGCGGCGATCTCGCCGGTCAGGCCGCGGCCCTTGAGGTAGCCGATCGCCCGCTGGTTGCCTTTGAGCTGGCGGCGGTAGTGCTCGGCCGCCTTTTCCAACACATCGATCAAGGTGACTTGCTGTTCGCGGGCCTGGGCGGCCTGGGCCTGCTCCTGCGGGCTGGCCTCGTCTTCCGGCACGATCAGGCCGGCTTCCTGCGCCAGGTCCTTGACGGCTTCGACAAAGCTCATGCCGTGGTGTTCGGTGAGGAAGCGGATCGCGTCGCCATGCGCGCCACAGCCGAAGCAGTGGTAGGTCTGGCGCGATGGGCTGACGATGAAGCTGGGTGTCTTCTCGCCATGGAACGGGCACAGGCCCTTGTAGTTGATGCCGGCCTTCTTGAGCTCGACGTGGCGGCCCACCACACCGACCACATCGGTGCGGGCCAGCAGTTCCTGGATGAAGCCGGAAGGGATCACGGGCGGGGAGTCGGACGAAGGCTAGGCGCAAACGACATCGGGGCAGCCGAAGCTGCCCCGATGCGGGTAGGTGATCTTCGCACAGCGCCGGCCTTGGCCAGCACCGGCGGTGCGCTCAAAAAGCGCTCAGAAATCGCTCAGATGGCGAAGTCGTCGAGCGACTTGCCGCTGGCCAGCGCCGCCTGCAGCCACTTGGGCTTCAGGCCGCGGCCGGTCCAGGACTGGCCGCTGGCCGGGTCGCGGTATTTCGGGGCCACCTTCTTGCCGCCTTCGGCCTTGGCGGCCATGGGCGCCTTGCCGGCCAGGTCAGCGGCGGTCAGGCCATATTCGGCCATCAAGGCCTTGACCTTGGCGATGGCGTCGGCCTTGGCCGTGCGCTGGGCCTCGGCAATCCTCTTTTCGAGGTTCGCCTTTTGCGCCAGCAATTCTTGAATCGATTCCATGCGAGAGCTCCTGAGATACCCGGGGGGCGGGTGGATGATATCGCAGGAAACTGCCGCTGTTACGTGGCGCTCAGGTAATTACTTATACCCGACCCGGTCCAGCATTTGCTGGACCTTGATCTGGTTCATTCCGATCACCGAGATCGGCACGGATTCAGCCTTGAAGCTGCCCAGCTTGTCCAGTGCGGGATTCGCCAATTTCAAGCCCGCCACCGCCGGCCATTCGTTGTTGCCGTTGGCAAAGTACGACTGGGCGGCATCGCTGGCCAGGTATTCAAGGAAACGCACGGCCGCCGCGCGGTTCTTCGCGTAGCGGGCCACGGCGCCGCCGGCGATATTCACGTGGGTGCCGGTGGTGGCCTGGTTGGGCATCACCGCGGCAATCTGCTGCACGACGGCTTTGTCCTCGGGCTTTTCCGAGCGCATCAGCCGGGCCAGGTAGTAGGTGTTGGTCAGCGCGATCGCGCATTCGCCGCTGGCCACCGCCTTGATCTGGTCGGTGTCGCCGCCCATCGGCGGGCGCGCCATGTTGGCCACCAGCCCCTTGAGCCAGGCCTCGGTCTTGGCGGGCCCCAGGTGCTCGGTCATGGCGCCGAACAGCGACAGGTTATAAGGGTGCGAGCCCGACCGGGTGCAGAGTTTGCCGCGGTTTTTCGGGTCGGCCAGCTCTTCGTAGGTATCCACGTCTTCGCGTGCGACCACCTGCTTGTTGTAAACGACGATGCGGGCCCGGGTCGAGAAACCGAACCACTGCGAGCCTTCGCCTTTGTCCTGGCTGCGCAATTGGGCCGGGATGCGGCTTTCGAGCAAGGGGTCACGCACCGGCTGGAACAGCCCATCGACCTCGGCGCGCCACAGGCGGGCGGCATCGACCAGCAAAATCACATCGGCCGGGCTGGCGCTGCCTTCGCTTTTCAGCCGGGCCAGGATGCCGGCGTCGTCGGCGTCGACCCGGTTGATCTTGATGCCGGTGGCCTTGGTGAAATTGTCGTAAAGCGCTTCGTCGGTCTGGTAGTGGCGCGCTGAATACAGATTCAGCACGTTTTCTTCAGCCTGGGCAGCCAGGGGCATGGCGGCCACGGCGGCCATGGATGCGATACGGGCGGCCAAAGCCGCCAAGCGGGGAACCATGCGCATTCGAAACTCCAGACGTGGGTCAGTCAAACAACTGGCCCCAGTCTAGCCTATAAACGCGAATGGTTCGCAATTGCGTTGTTGACGCAGATCAGGCGCTGGGCGGCACGTAGCCGGTGGGCTGGTCGGCGTTGCCGCCGAAGAGGAACTGCTCCATCTGCCGCGCCAGGTACTGGCGGGCGCGTGCGTCGGCCAGGTTCAGGCGGTTCTCATTGACCAGCATGGTCTGGTGCTTCTTCCAGAGCTCGAAGGCTTCCTTGCTGATGTTGTCGTAGATGCGCTTGCCCAGCTCGCCCGGGTAGGGCGCAAAGTCGAGGCCGTCGGCCTCTTTCTTCAGGTAGGTGCATTGAACGGTGCGGGCCATGAGGCGGTCTCCAACGAAGATTGAAAGAAGTGCGCCCGGCGCGATCAGCCGAGCTTCTTGACCAGCACCTGCGAGCGCCGGTCCCAGTTGTATTTGCGCTTGCGGGCCTCGGGCAACCAGTCGGGGTCGACCGGCGCGAAGCCGCGCTTGATGAACCAGTGCATCGTGCGCGTGGTGAGCACGAAGATCGAATCGAGCCCCATCGTGCGGGCGCGCTGCTCGACACGCTTCAGGATCTTGTCGCCGTCGCCCTGGCCCTGCACCTGCGGCGAGACGGTGAGCGCGGCCATCTCGCCGGTGCGTGCCTCGGGGTAAGGGTAGAGCGCGGCGCAGCCGAAGATCACGCCGTCGTGCTCGATCACGGTGTAGTTGGCGATGTCGCGTTCGATCTCGGTGCGGTCGCGCTTGACCAGCGTGCCGTCGCGCTCGAACGGCTCGATCAGCTGCAGGATGCCGCCGACGTCGTCGGAGCCGGCTTCGCGCAGGCTCTCGAGCTTCTCGTCGACCACCATCGTGCCGATGCCGTCGTGGGTGAAGACTTCCATCAGCAGCGCGCCGTCGGTGGCGAACGGCAGGATGTGCGAGCGCTCGACGCCACCGTCGCAGGCCTTCACGCAGTGCTTCAGGTAGAAGGCCACGTCGGTCGGCTGCATCGGCACCGGCAACGAGGCCAGCAGGCGCTCGGCATCGGCCAGCGCCAGCTCGGTGTCGATCGGCGTCTCGGGGTTGTTCGGGTCTTCGTGGATGCCCGGCACCTCGGTCAGGAACAGCAGTTTGTCGGCCTGCAGCGCGATCGCCGTTTCGGTCGCCACGTCTTCCATCGACAGGTTGAAGGCCTCGCCGGTGGGCGAGAAGCCGAACGGCGACAACAGCACCATCGCGCCGATGTCGATCAACCGGCGAATGGCGGCCGAATCGACCTTGCGCACCACGCCGCTGTGCTGGAAATCGATGCCGTCGATGATGCCGACCGGCCGCGCGGTGAGGAAGTTGCCCGACACCACCCGCACCGTCGAATTCGCCATCGGCGTGTTCGGCAGGCCTTGCGAGAACGCCGCCTCGATCTCGAAGCGCAACTGGCCGGCGGCCTCTTGCGCGCAGTCGAGCGCCACGCCGTCGGTGATGCGCATGCCATGCGAGAAGTGGGCGGTCTGGCCCTTGGCGGCCAACTGCTCATTCACCTGCGGACGGAAGCCATGCACCAGCACCAATCGCACGCCCATGGCATGCAGGATGGCCATGTCCTGCGCAAAGAAAGCCAGCTTGCCGGCGGCGACCAGCTCGCCGGTGATGCCGACGACAAAGGTCTTGCCACGGTAGGCGTGGATGTGTGGAGCCACTGATCGAAACCAGGGCACGAAGGTGTGGGGGAAGACGAGGTCCATCTGGAACAGATTGTGCCGCGGATAATCCGCCCCCTCCATGTCGTCCCCTCGAACAGAACGCCCATCCGGCCCAGGCCCCGGCCCGAGACCGCCGCGCGCGAATCGCCCGCCGCGGCCGGTGACCGCCAACCCGGTCCCGCCCATCACCTATCCCGACGCGCTGCCGGTCTCGGCCCGGCGCGACGAGATCGCGCGCGCCATCCAGGACCACCCGGTCGTCATCGTCTGCGGCGAAACGGGCTCGGGCAAGACCACCCAGTTGCCCAAGATCGCACTGGAGCTGGGCCGCGGCCTGGGCGCCGGCGGCACCGGCCTGATCGGCCACACCCAGCCGCGGCGGATTGCCGCCAGCTCGGTGGCCAAGCGCATTGCCGACGAGCTGAAGTCGCCGCTGGGCGAGGTGGTGGGCTACAAGGTGCGCTTCCAGGACCGGCTGCAGCCGGGCGCCTCGGTCAAGCTGATGACCGACGGCATCTTGCTGGCCGAGACGCAGACCGACCCGCTGCTCAAGGCCTACGACACGCTGATCATCGACGAGGCGCACGAGCGCTCGTTGAACATCGACTTCCTGCTCGGCTACCTGAAAGAGGTGCTGGCGCGCCGGCCCGACCTGAAGATCATCGTGACCTCGGCGACGATCGATGCCGATCGCTTCGCCAACCACTTCGCCTCGGCCAAGGGCCCGGCACCGGTGATCCAGGTCAGCGGCCGCACCTTCCCGGTCGAGCAGCGCTGGCGCCCGTTCGAGGAAAGCCGGGAGTTCGATCTCAACGACGCGATCGCCGACGGCGTCGACGAGCTCTGGCGCGAAGGCTCGGGTGACATCCTCGTCTTCCTGCCCGGCGAGCGCGAGATCCGCGAGGCGGCGGACCACCTGCGCAAGCACCTGGCGCACCAGCCGCTGCACCGCAACGCCGACATCCTGCCGCTGTTCGCCCGCCTGTCGCAGGCCGAGCAGGACCGTGTCTTCGAGACCGGCGGCGGCAAGCGCATCGTGCTGGCCACCAACGTGGCCGAAACCTCGCTCACGGTGCCGGGCATCCGCTACGTGGTCGACGCGGGCCTGGCGCGCGTCAAGCGCTACAGCTACCGCAACAAGGTCGAGCAGTTGCAGGTCGAGTCGGTCAGCCAGGCGGCGGCCAACCAGCGCGCCGGCCGCTGCGGGCGCGTGGCCAACGGCATCTGCATTCGCCTGTACGACGAGAAGGATTTCGCCAGCCGCCCGCGCTTCACCGACCCCGAGATCCTGCGCTCGTCGCTGGCCGGCGTGATCTTGCGCATGAAGGCGCTTCACCTCGGCTTGGTCGAAGACTTTCCGTTCCTCGAACCACCGCCGCGCAAGGCGATTGCCGATGGCTACGCGCTGCTGGCCGAGCTGGGCGCGGTGGACGAAGCCAACGAGCTGACGCCGATCGGCAAAGAGCTCGCCAAGCTGCCGCTGGACCCGCGCGTCGGCCGCATGATCCTCGAAGCGCGCGAGCGCCAGTCGCTGACCGAGGTGCTGATCATCGCCAGCGCCTTGAGCGTGCAGGACGTGCGCGACCGCCCGCTCGAGCACCAGCAAGCCGCCGACGAGAAGCACAAGAAGTTCGACGATGAGAAGTCGGAGTTCATGGGCTACCTGAAGCTGTGGAAGTGGATCGAAGAAGGCCGCGGCACCCACGGCCACGCCGGCGCGAAAGAGCAGAAGACCGACAGCCACAAGCTCAGCAATCGCCAGCAAGAGCAACGCCTGCGCGAAAGCTTCGTCAACCCGCGCCGTGTGCGCGAATGGCGCGACATCCACTCGCAGCTGCAAACGGTGGTGGCCGAGCACGGCTGGCGCTTGAACGGCGCGCCGGCCACCTACGAGCAGGTGCACCTGGCCATGCTCGCCGGGTTGCTGGGCAACATCGGGCTCAAGGCCGATGACGACGACTGGTACCTCGGCGCACGGGGCATCAAGTTCTGGCGCCACCCCGGCGCGCACCTGAGCAAGAAGCCGGGCCGATGGCTGATCGCCGCCGAGCTGGTGGACACCACCCGCCTGTTCGGCCGCGGCCTGGCCGCGATCGAGCCGCAGTGGATCCCGCCGATTGCCGGCCATCTGCTGAAGACCCAGCTGCTGGAGCCGCACTGGGAGAAGAAGGCCGGCGAGGTGATCGCGCTGGAGCGGGCCACGCTCTATGGCATCGTCGTCTACGCCAATCGCCGCGTGAATTTCGGCAACGTGGACCCGAAGGCCGCGCGCGAGATATTCATCCGCGAGGGCCTGGTCAACGGCGAGTGGGAGACCCGGCTCCCTTTCCTGGCGCACAACCGCAAGATGATCGCGCAGGTCGAAGAGCTGGAGCACAAGGCGCGCCGGCAAGACGTGCTGGTCGACGACGAGCTGATCTACGCCTACTACGACCAGCAACTGCCGGCCGATGTGGTGAGCGGCGCCAGCTTCGAGCGCTGGTACCGCGAAGAGTTGAAGAAGCAGCCCAAACTGCTGATGCTCAGCCGCGAAGAGCTGATGCGCCACGAGGCGGCGGGCATCACCACCTCGGCCTTCCCGAAGACCATTCGCCTGGGTGGTGTCGACTGCGCGGCCACCTACCTGCACCAGCCCGGTGACCCGAAAGACGGCGTCACCGTCACCGTGCCGATCTACGCGCTGAACCAGGTCAGCGAAGAACGTTGCGAGTGGCTGGTGCCCGGCATGCTGGAGGGCAAGGTGTTGGCGCTGGTCAAGAGCCTGCACCAGCGGCCGCGCTCGCGCCTGGTGCCGCTGCCCGACTACGCGGCCGAGTTCTGCGAGCTGACCCCGTTTGCGCAAGGCCCGTTGATGGACGCGTTGCTGAAAGCCGTGCGCGAGCGCACCCAGCTGGCGGTGCAGCGCAACGACTTCAAGCTCGAGCAGTTGGCGCCGCACCTGTTCATGAACTTCCGCGTGGTCGACGAGCATGGCCGCCAGCTGGGCATGGGCCGGCAGCTGGCCACCTTGAAGGCCGAGTGGGGTGGCCAGGCGCGCTCGGCGTTCCAGGCTTTGGCGGCCTTGAAACGGCCCGATGCACCGCCACCCGCGCCCGTACCGTCTGCGACGCCTGCTGCGCCCTCGCGCGGCGTCACGGCCGTGGTCAAAGCGCCACCGCCGCCCGCGCCCGATGCACCCGCCGCGCGCTACACCGCCTGGACCTTCGGCGAGCTGCCCGAGCTGATGGAGATCCGCCAGAAGGGCCAGACGCTGATCGGCTTTCCGGCGCTGATCGACAAGGGCGCGCATGTCGAGATCGAGGTCTTCGACGAGCCCGACGTGGCGGCCGCGCAGCACCGCGCCGGCCTGCGCCGGCTGGTCGCGCTGCAGATCAAGGAGCCGCTGAAGTACCTGGAAAAGAACATCCCGGACCTGCAGAAGATGGCCGTGGCCTACATGCCGCTGGGCACGATCGAAGAGCTGCGTGACCAGATCATCGCCGTGGCGCTGGACCGCGCGTTCCTGCAAGACCCGCTGCCGCAGGATGCGATGGCGTTCAGCAAGCGCATCGACGAAGGCCGCGCGCGGCTGAACCTGATCGCCCAAGAGGTGGCGCGCATGGCCGGCACGGTGCTGGTCGAGTACGCCGCCGCGGTGCGCAAGCTCAAAGACAGCAAGCCGCCGAAAGACGTGGCCGACGACATCCAGGCGCAGCTGCAGCGCCTGGTGCCCAAGCGCTTTGTCGCGCAGAGCCCGTGGGCCCAGATGCAGCACTATCCGCGCTACCTCAAGGGCGTGGTGATGCGACTGGACAAGCTGCGTGCCGACCCCGCGCGCGACGCCCAGCGCCTGGCCGAGCTGCGGCCGATGGAGCAGCGCTACATGCGCCGCCTGGCCGACCTGAAAGGCCAGGCCGACGCGCGGATGGACGAGTTCCGCTGGCTGCTCGAAGAGCTGCGCATCAGCCTGTTCGCCCAAGAGCTGCGCACGCCGCAGCCGGTGTCGGCGAAGCGGCTTGAAAAGGTCTGGGCTCAACTGACCAGTTGAGCCCGGACCTTTCGGCGAAGACTGACATCTGCCCGCAGGGCATGTCATGTCGAAGCCAGAAGGTGTGGGCCCAGCTGACCAGCTGACGATCCGCACTTCGCTGAAGCACACCAAAGCAGAAGGGCCCGACGTTGCCGCCGGGCCCTGCATGAAGATCGCCTCGCCGGGTTTTACTGCCGGTGCGCGTTGAAGTAGTCGGCCATGCCGACCCACGCGGTGTCGCCGGCCACGCTGGGCGCCGCCTGGCAGGTGTTGGCGCCTTCGGTCTTGGCCTGGTATTGGCGGCACAGCTGGTAGCCGAAATCGGGGTAGTGCACGTCGACGTCCGACGCGTGCACCAGCTCCATCCGGAACGGGCGGTCGTAGGCGGCGTGGATCGGGGGCGCGCTCGGGCCGACAGCCTTCAGCGAAGAACCCGCGCCGGGTACCGCGGTGCACTGGGTCATGAACAGCGCACGGTCGCTTTCGAGCACGAAGTCGTTGGCCATCTCGGTGCAGTTGAAGGTCGTCTGCGCCTGGTAGGTCCACAGCGCGCGCACGGTCGTGCCGTTGGTGAAGCTGCCGGTCAGGGCGGTCAGCAGGCCCAGGCCGCCGCCACGCGATTGGCCGGTGATGAACGAGTTCGTCGTGTCGGCGTTCAGGGTCACCGCGTACTGGTTGGCGAAGTAGTTGATGGCCTTCTGGATGTCGTAGCGCGGGGCCGGGCTGCCAGCCACGTAGTTGACGACCGGGTGGCGGAACTCGTACGACACGACGATGTAGCCCTGGTCGGTCAGCGGCTTGACGAAGCGGCTGTACAGCGAGCCGGCGGTCTTGTCGAGGGCGATGAAGTTGCTGGTGCCGTTCGGGTGGCCGTAGTAGACGATCGGGCGCGCACCGCCGAAACCCGTCGGCATCCAGATGTCCATCACCTGGCGGGCCATCTTGCGGGTGGTCGGCTCGAGCCAGGTGGTCGAGCCGTAGGGCACGGCGCGGTAGCAGTTGCAGTTGGCGTTGTAGCCCGGGGGCACAGCGCCTTCGGCTTGTTGGGTCAGTGCTTGTGAAGCAACCGGGGTGAAGCCAGCGGCGAATACGGCGGCAGCGGCCCACAGCGACTTGGAGATGAGAGGCATGAGTCTTCCTTGGCGTCAGCGCCGGGCCCGACGGGCCTCGAAGCGCCGGATAGCGCCCCACTCAGCTCAAAACACCAGAAGAAGCGAGTCAGGCGACAGCCACCTCATCGACGCGGCGTCGATGCGGATAAGGAAGCGAAAAGCCGGAGATGGCCGTGAATCGGCGGCCGTCTTGCAAGATGGTTACAACTGCCGTGCTGGCCGCGGCGGGGCCTGTCACGGGCCCGCGCGGCCTCATTGGCCAGCGGTCATGCGCGCGCTGGCGGCGGTGTAGCGGGGCTCGCCGTTCACCAACTGGATCGTGGCCTGCTGGGTCGACGATGCGCTGGCGCCGCGGCCACCCATGCGCACCGTCTCTGTCACCTCCAGGCTCACGTCGGCCTGCTGACCATCGTCGGCCAGGTCGAACGAGAGGACGTTGACATGGGTGTCGATCGACACGCCCGCGGGCAGCGCGGCGTAGCCTTGCCGGAGGTAGTCGCACCACTGGGCCTTGTCGTAGTTCGCCACCTCCGAGCCCGAGAAGCGCACCGTCACCAGCCTGATCTTCGCGTCGTCGGCGTACTGGTTGCACAGCGCCGCGGCATTGCGCTGGCTCGAGGCCTGTGCGCCCGCCATCACGAAGGCCTCGACCCGTTGCTGGTCCAGCCCGGTGGCCTTGGCCGCCGTGCCGCGCAGGCCGAACCAGGCACCGCAGGCCACCGCGCCGATGGCCAGCGATTTGATCCATGACAAGCCGGTCAGCCGCTGCAGCACGACGACCAGCACCAAGACGCCGAAGGCGATGCCGGCGAGGCGGCCGTTGCGGTAGGCGGTGCTGGTGGTGTCGACCGCAGCCAGGCACAACGCCGGGCAGGCCCACAGCGCGGCCAGGGCCGCCAGGGCGAGCTTGTTCATGGTGATTTCTCCCTCGGGATCTTCTTGTCGGTATGGGCATGGGTGCCCGCGCAGGGGCCGGATTGTCCCGGCGCCGCGGCCCTGCTCAGGGCCTGTCTCGGTTCAATCTTGCCCGAGCGCGCAGTTCGTCACAGACGACTTCACATCTGCTTGAACAGGTGCGCGTAGCTCTCGGCCACCAGCAGCACCTCGTTGCGCTCTTTGAGCTTCAGCTGCAGGCGGCCGCGGAAGTCGCGGCTGGCGCCGGCGATGGCGGTGGCGTTGACCAGCGTCGAGCGGTGGATCTGCCAGAACAGCTGCGGGTCGAGCTCTTCGACCAGTTCTTTCAGCGGCTTGCGGATCAGGGCCTCGCCTTCACGCAGCGCCACGCGGGTGTATTTGTTGTCGGCCTGGAAGTACAGCACCTCGTCGACCGTGATCAGCTTCAGCGTCTGGCCGACCGAGGCGTTGATCCAGCGCAGGTACTGGCGCGCCTGGGCGGCGCCGGGCAAGGCGGCCAGGCGGTCCAGCACCGCGCCCAGGTCGCTCGGGGCTTCGCCCAGGCGCTCTTTGACGCGGCCGATGGCGGTGAACAGGCGTGCCGGCTGCAGCGGCTTGAGCAGGTAGTCGACCGCGCCATGGTCGAACGCGGCCACCGCATGCTCGTCGTAGGCGGTGACAAAGACCACGCGGCTGCGGCCGCTGGCCTGGCGCGCCACGTCCAGCCCGGTGGCGCCAGGCATCTGGATGTCGAGGAACATCACGTCGGGGCGCAGCTCGTCGAGCAGGCGCAGCGCCTGCACGCCGTCGGCGGCTTCGCCGACGATGCTCAGCTCGGGCCACAGCTTGCCGATCTGCTCGATCAGTTCGGCGCGCAGGGTGGCTTCGTCTTCGGCCACGATGGCGGTGGGGTGCTTCATGAGGGCAGGGTCAACGTGAATCGGGTGGTGCCGTCGATGTCGTGGCAGCGCAGGCCGGCCAGGTCGCCGGTCAGCACGCGCAGGCGCTCGCGGTGGGCGGCCAGCTCGGCGTCGTCGCCGCACAGCCCGGTGGCGCTGACCTGCAGAAAGACTTGCAGCGCCTGCGGGTTGGCCAGCGTGCCACGCTGTGCCCGCAGCACCACGCGCGGCGGCAGCCCGCCGGGTGCCAGGCGCAGCGCGCGCTGCAGCAGCGGCAGCAGCAGCATGGCCGGCAGCGGCGCACTGCGCAAGGCCGCCGGCAGCTCGTCCACCAGCTCGACCGGCTGGCGCTGCAGCCCCTGGCGCAGCGCCAGGTAGCTGCCCAGCAGCGCGGCCTCGGCGTCCAGCGTGGTCACGTTCTGCTCGCGCAGCCGCGGCAGCGCGGCCCGCAGGTGGTGGATCAGGCGCTCCAGCTGCTCGGCGGCGTCGTCGCTCTGGCCCAGCGCGTATTGCTGTTGCACATCCACCAGCACGTCGAACAGGAAACGCGGCTCGACCTGGGCCTGCATCGCGGCCAGGCGCGCGGCCATGGCCTGGCGGCCGAGGGCGGTCTGCTCTTCGACCAGTGCCTGCAACTGGGCCTGCGAGCGCCAGCGCCGGCGCAGCATCTCGACCACGCCGATGGCCAGCGCACCCGGCAGCAGCACCGACAGGAAGTCGCCCGTGAAGCGCTGCCACAGCGGCAGCGTCTGCGGCAGGCATTTGGGCGCGCACAGCTCTTGCAGCGTCGGCAGGTCCAGCCAGTCGGGCACGGCCCACATCAGCGGCACGGCGATCAGGCAGCCCAGCACCGTGGCCGCCACCAGCGCGTGGCTGCGGTAGCGCCAGGTGGGCGCGCTGCGGTCGGCCGGCAGCCAGGTCAGCAGCAGCACCACCGTGCACAGCGCGGGCGACAGCAGCAGGCGCCAGAACAGCGCCCACGGCCGCGCGATGTCTTTCGCATCGGCCAGCGAGGTCAGGTCGACCGCGCCGTACAGCAGGCCCAGCGCCAGGAAGCCAGCGATCTCGGCCCCGCGCACCGAGCGCCACGACCGCAGCAGGTGGCCCAGCCAGCCGGCGGTCGGAAAGCCCGCCGGCACGGCCACCGGAGCGTCCATCACCCGGCTCATGACACGACCACCGGCTCGGCCACGGTGCCGGGGGCCCTGGCGACGGCGGGCTCGGGCGCCACCGCCCGCAGCGGCAGGCAGACGCGGGCCAACACCCCACGGGGCTGCGCCGCTTCGAGCGACAGGCTGCCCTGCGCGCCATACAGCGCCAACAAGCGCGCGCGGGTGTTGGCCAGGCCCACGCCGCTGCCGCCGGCGCCGACGAAACCGCGGCCATCGTCCAGCACCTCGACCGCCAGCCGGCCATCGGCCTCGATGCGGGCGCTGATGTGCAGCCGGCCGCCTTCGGGCAACGGCGACAGGCCGTGCTTGATCGCGTTCTCGACCAGCGTCGCGATCACCATCGGCGGCATCTCGGCGTCGTGCAGCGCGGCGGGGGCGTCGATCTCGAAGCGCAGCCGGTCGCCCATGCGCATCTGCAGGATCGCCAGGTAGTGGCGCACACGCTCGAGCTCGTCGCCCAGGCAGGCGCGCTGGCTGCGCATGCCGGGCAGGGCCGACTGCAGGTAGGCGATCAGGCTCGTCAGCATGTCGCGGCCGCGGCCGGGCGCCACGTCGTACAGCCGTTTCACCGTGGCCAGTGTGTTGAACAGGAAGTGCGGCTCGATCTGCGCCTGCAGCGCCGAGAGCTCGGCCTCCATCTGCTGGGCGGCCAGCGCCTCGCGCGACAGCCGGGCCTGCGCCAGCCGCTCTTTGGCGGCCAGCTCGGCCAGCGCCAGCTGCAGCAGCACATAGCCGGTGCAGCCCAGCAACCACCACAAGCCGCCGGTGTAGACGAACCACCACCAGTAGAACGGCTCTTTGAACTCCGGCGCGTAGATCACCGTGTAGCGGATGACCGCGCCGGCCGAGGTGCCGATCAGGATGGCCAGCGCCCGCACGCCCCAGGCGGCCTGGGGCGACGGCCGCGTGCGGGTCAGCACCGCCTCGGCCGCGCCGGCGCACACCAGGATGGTCAACGCGCTGATCAGCGATTGCCGGGTGAACAGCGCGAGCTTGAAGACCCAGGTGTCCCAGGCCTCGTCGCCGGTGCGCCAGGCGATGGCGCGCGACAGCGCCAGCGCGAAGGCCAGGTAGAACACCGCCGCCACATGGGGCAGGGTGACCACGCGCCGAAAGGCGGCCCAGCGCGTGGTGGCGGCGTCCAGGGCGGTGGGTGGGGGCGTCATGGGCGGGATTGTCCGCCGCCCCACCGGCCGGCGGGGCCCGGCGCGACGAAGCCACCCGCAGCGCGGACGAAGCCGGGAGGGCCGCGACCGAGGGAACTGTCGGCCCCGAGGTCCGGGCCATGCCCGGCCCGCCCCCCGAGGGGGTCAAGAAGCTAGGGGCGGCCCGTCGCTTCTTGAGGCCCCTCGCACGAGGTGCTACTTCTTGCAGAACGCGATCTGGTCTTGCACCGGCAGCGGCGACGAGTCGCCGGTGGTCAACAGCAGGTGGGCCGACAGCGTGACGATGTAGGCGCAGTCGGGCAGGGTGTTGAAGGTCCAGCCGCCGGCCGGCGGTGCGACGCCGTTGATCGCCTGGCCGAACTGGTCGGCCGCGTTCAGCGGCACCGGCATGCCGAAGCCATACGGCCCGCCCGGCCCGTTCATGCTGACGCCGACCGAGCCCAGGTTCGGGTGCGCGGCGGTGAACAGCACGTCCAGCGCGGCATTGAGGCCGGCGCAGCCGCCGGCGCGCAGTTGCAGCGAATCGACCGAGCAGGCGCACAGCTGGCTCGACACATCCACCGGTGCCCACGAGCCGCCCTTGTGCACGTTGTTGTAGACGGTGTTCTCGATCGCCACGTGGGCGCAGGTGCCGGCATCTTGCTCGGTGCCCGGCAGGCCCACCGCGCGCACCCGCATCCGCAGCGCGATGTGGCGGTTCTGCGCCAGCGCCGCGCCGTGGGCGGTGCTGCTTTCGCCGGCGATCACGCCAGCCATGTTCAGCGCCGGCTGGGGCACCAGCATCGGCGTGATCACGCGCAGCATGTCGCCGTTGGGCACGAAGAAGCCGTTCACGTCGAGCGCGTTGCTGAACTGCGGCACCTGGATCCAGCCGCCGACGATGGCCGCGTGGGCGGCATCGGCACCGGGGCTCGCCGGGTCGGCATGCACGTAGTGAGTCAGCGTCATCCAGGTGCCCAGCACGAACACCAGGCGCTCGATGCGGCCGATGATCGTGTCGCTGAACTGGGTCGGTGCCACCACCGTCCACGGCCCGGTCGGGTTGCCCAGCGCGTCGGTGGTGCGGAACTCGAAGCGGTATTCCATCGGCTGGCCGCCCAGCGTCTTGGGCAGCACGCCATTCAGCCGCACGGTCGAATAGAACGCACGGTGGTCACCCACCGTCAGGCCGCTGCCCGGCACGGCGCTTTCGATCTGGCTCGCATACAGGTAGCCGCCCAGCGCGTCGAACACCGGCAGCGGCTCGGTCACCGGCGGCGACTCTTTCAGGCACAGGTCGGCGCAGAAGCAGGGGCCGGCGTTCTCGCGGTCCGGCGCGCGTCCGCGCGAGGGCGGCTCGGCCAGCAGCGGCACGCCACCCAGCGTCTCGACCTTGAAGTACAGGTCCGGCCCACCCGTCCATTCCAGGTTGATGGTGGGCGAGAAGATGGTCTGCTTGAAGTCGCTGGCGAGGTAGTCGATGCGGAAGTGGCCGCTGAAGTCGGTCACGTCGTCGCCCAGCGCGTCGTCTTGCAGCCAGTCGACATCGAACGCGCGAACCCGCACGCCGCCGATCGGGGCCTGGGTTTCGCAATGGCGCACCTGGCCGCAGATGACCCAGGCGCCGAAGCGCCCGCGGATGCCGCACCAGATGCGGTACGGGATGGTGTAGTCCCACGCGGCCACGCGGTCGTCGCGGAATTCGCGCCACATCGGCTGCAGCACCGTCAGCGTGAACTGCATCGGCCGCGGCAGCCCCTCCTGGTTCTTGCGCCGCGGCACGGTGGCGCAGTACAGGTCGAGCTCGATCGCTTCGCCCTTGTAGTTGGGCGCCTTGCTGAAATCGAGCACGTAGGCGCCGGTGGCGTCGATCGTGGCCTCGGCCAGCAGGCGGCCGGCCTTGGCGTCGCGGTCGGTGTCGGGCACGCCCTCGAAGGTGTCCTTGGTGCGGGCGGCGGCCAGTGCCGCCACGTCGCGGCCCTGCGCCAGCGCGTAGGCCTTGATCACCAGGCCCTCCAACGGCTCGATGCAGTCGGAACAAAGCGCGCCCTTCAGCGTGCCCTTGAGGTAGTAGCTCATGATTCGGCTCCCTGTGTGGATGGACTCGGCGGCTGCCGGTGCACCTCGCCCCACGACAGCAGGCGAACACCGGGTGCTCAAGGTAGGCGCTCGGCCGTGGCTTCCCCATCCCTATGGGGCGGGGCTGGGGCACCTAGAAATTCGGGTGAGCTAGGGGGGCGGTGGCACCCACCGGCATTCGCCCTTCGACGTAGTCAGCCAAGAGGATGCGCGCGGGCGTCCATCGGGCTAGCCTTGCACCACGCGACTTCGTCTGGTCGTGCAGGAGCTTTCATGAAAGCAGTTTTCGGATGGATGGCGGCGGCCCGGGCCGCGCGGCTGCCGATGCGGGCCTGCCGCCTCGTCATGCTCGCCGCGGTGCCGCTGGCGCTGGGCGCCTGCGCGGCGTTCGACGGCTACCCGCAGCGGGTGACCGACCCGGAAGCAGACTTGAAGAAGCTCGAGGCCGTCATCGACGTGGAGGCGATGAAGACCTGCCTGAAGACGCCGAGCGAGGCGTGCCGCAGCGAGCTCGTCAGTGCCCGCATGTACGCGATCGACATCCGCTTCTCGCAGTTCGAGGAGACGCTGTTTCGCGACACGCGCAAGGCCGGCTTCAGCGCCACGCTCGCCACGCTGGGCCTGAACAGCGCGGCGGCCGTGTCCAGCGGCGGTGCTGCGCAGGTGTTGTCGGGCCTGAGTGCCTTCATCATCGGTGGCCGCGAGGCCTACGACAAAGAGGTGCTGGCCGAGCGCACGCTGATCGCCATCCACACCGGCATGCGTGCGCGGCGCGCCGAGGTGGCGTTTCGCCTGCGCGCCGGGCTGGGCCAGAGCCTGGTCGAATACCCGGTCGGCATGGCGCTGTCGGACCTGAACGAGTACTACAACGCCGGCACCGTGCTGGGCGCGCTGGTGGGCATCACCGAAGCGGTGGGCGCCAAGGCCGAGAAAGCCGAGGCCAAGCTGACCGAACAGTTCAGCTTCCAGAAAGACGAGGCCGGCGACGCCTTCTTCATGGCGGTTTGCGCGGGCGACCCGAAGTGCCCGACGCCGAACATGGGCGTGTTCGACAAGGTCAAGCAGGACTGCTTCAAACCGGCCGGCGTGGCCCCCGGCACCCTGTTCACTGACCTGGTGCTGTCGCCCGAATTCGCCCGCGAGCGGGCACGGGTGGCGGTGTGCATGAAGTGGCTGAAGCCCAAGACGCCTTGAGGAGACACCATGACCATTCAACGAGTCATCACCGACATCCCCGCCGACCGGCTGCCCTTCGTGCGCGCCGTGATCAAGGCCGACGGTGGGCGCATCGTCAGCGAGCAGCCCGAGGCCGATGGCGAGTTCACCATCGTGGCCGAGTTCCCGGACCCGGTGGCCACGATGGTGGCGCCCATGCCCGCAGTGGCCGTGGCCGGGCTGGCCGCGGGGGCGGCTGTACCCGCCGCCGTGGCGGCGACACCGCCTCCCGTGCTGGCTGCGCATGCGCCGGCGGTGGCCGTGGCGGCCCCACCTGCAGCACCCGCCGCGGCCGCCCCGCCCGCTGCCCACGCACGCATGCTCGAGATTGCCCGCGCCGAGCTGGGTGTGGCCGAGGTGCCGGGGGCCGGCAACAACCCCCGCATCGAGGCCTTTCACGCCAGCACCAGCGGCGGCAAGGAGCCCGACTCGGTGCCGTGGTGCTCGTCGTTCGTCAACTTCTGCGTCGAGCAGGCGGGGCTGAAGGGCACCGACTCGAAGGCTGCGCGCTCATGGATGACCTGGGGCCGCGACGCGGACGACTTCTTCCCCGGCTGCATCGTGGTGCTCGAGCGCGGCGCGGCGCCGCAAGGTCACGTCGGCTTCTTCGTCGGCACCGAAAACGGCCGCATCCGGCTGCTGGGGGGCAATCAGGGCGACCGCGTCAGCATTGCGAGCTTCGACCCGCAGCTGGTGCTCGCGCGCCGCCAGGCGCCCTGAGCGGGCGCGCAGATGTCGCTCAGCGCAGCACTTCCAGCGCGCGGTCCATGCCGCCTTGCTCGATCGACAGCATCGCCTGCTCGCGCACGGCGGGCTTGGCGTGGAAGGCGATCGACAGGCCGGCGGCGGCCATCATCGGCAGGTCGTTCGCGCCGTCGCCCACGGCAATCGCCTGGGCCGGTGAAATGCCCATCAGCTCGCACACTTCGAGCAGCACGCGGCGCTTCTCGGCGCCGTCGACGATGTCGCCCCAGGGCCGGTCGACCATGCGGCCGGTGAGCGCGCCGTTGGCCACGTCCAGCACATTGGCGCGGGCAAAGTCGAGCTGCAGCCGCGCGCGCACCTTGTCGCTGAAGAAGGTGAAACCACCCGACACCAGCAGCGTCTTCAGCCCGGCCGCACGGCAGGCCAGCACGAAGGCCTCGACGCCGGGGTTGAGCTTCAGCCGCTGGGCATAGACATCGTGCAGCGCCTGCTCGCTGACACCGGCCAGCAGCGCCACGCGGCGGCGCAGGCTGTCCTTGTAGTCGGTGATCTCGCCGCGCATCGCGGCCTCGGTGATCGCGGCCACCTCGGCCTTGCGGCCCGCCGCGGCGGCAATCTCGTCGACGCACTCGATGTCGATCAGCGTCGAATCCATGTCGAACGCCACCAGCTTGAAATCGGCCAGCGCCAGCGGCGGCGTGATGCCGCGGGTGAAGAGTCCGGGGGCGAATTCGGTGGCGGTCATCGGCGAGTGGGGCAGGGCGAGGGCGAGTGGGGCGTGGGGCGCCTGGTGGCGGGCCCACGCTGCAGATCAGGCGGCAAAGTATCGCAGCACCGCGCCGCCGCAAGAGCCCGCCGCCTGGTCGGGTGGCGTCAGCAGAGGGTGCGCAACCCGGTATCCGACGTTGCCGGGGCCAGCGGCAGCCAGAGGGTCACCTCGGTACCCCGGCCGGACTCGCTGGCCAGGGTCAAGTTGCCGCCCAGCAGTTCCACGATTTCCTTGACGATGCTCATGCCCAGCCCGGTGCCGGGGATGTTGCCCGACGTGTCCGCCCGGAAGAAGCGTTCGCAGACGCGGGCGAGCTGGTCCTGCGTCATGCCGATGCCATGGTCTCGCACCACCAGGCCCACCCGCGACGCTTCTTCGTCGAGCTCCACGCCGATCGCCACCGGCCCGCCATCGGGCGAGTACTTGTAGGCGTTCGACAAGACGTTGCCCAAGGCCTGGCTGAACTTGCTGCGGTCGACCTTGGCAAGCAGAGGCTGGGCCGGCAAGTCGAGAGCCGGCGCGTCGCGCTCGTTGGGCGGCTTGAAGTCATGCACCACGTCGCGTACCAAGTCGCCCAGGTCGAGCGTCTCGATCACGAAGTCCTTGCCGCGCCGGGCTTCGATGCGTGCCAGGTCGAGCAGCTCATTGACGATGGAGATCATCAGCCCCGTCTGGCGATAGATCGTCGAGATGACTTCGGTCTGGCGCTCGGGCGAGAGCTTGCGGTGCATCATCAGCTCCGAGAAGCCGTAGATGCTGGCCATCGGCGTGCGCAGTTCGTGCGCCGCGGTGGACAAGAACTCGCTCTTCATCTGGTCGACTTCGGACTCGAGCGTCACGTCGCGCAGGTACAGCACTTGCGAGATCTTGCCAGCGTCGCCGGGCCTGAGTGCGACCTCGAGCGTGCGCTTGGTCGGGCGCTCGATCTCGATGAAGCGGCGCCGCTCTCGGCGTTGCGTGCCGTCGCGGTCCTCTGCGCGCAGCATGTCGAACGATGGAAACTGGGTTTGCTTGCCCAGGCAGTGCGCGCTGAGCTGGCGTGCGAATTCGTGCTCGTAAAGGGCGAGGACCTCGGAGGCGTCCAGGCCCGTCAGGCGCGTGAACGCCGGGCTGACGTAGCTCACCGCCAGCCGGTCGTCGAACGAGACGAAACCGTCCGGGCTCAGCGCGAAGATAGCGCTGAGCTGTTCGCTGTGCTCCTGCATCCGTTGCACGAGTTGCGAAATCATCAGCGAGATCGCCTCGATGTCGTCAGAGCGTTCGCTGCGGCCGGTCGAGACCTGCGGGATCAGCCCTTCGAGCACGCCCCGCAGCGCTGTCAGCGCCGACCGCCGCGTGCGCTGCTCGTCCTGCAAGCGCAGGTCCAGCGCCTGCTGTTCCGACACGTCCCGGCAGGCCAGCACGTGGCCGCACAGCCGGCCTTGCGCATCGGTGATCGGCGACAGCGTAGTGTCGATGATGCGCGCGCGGCCGTCTTGTGCGGTGATCCGCTGGCGCTTTCCCCGCCACGGCGAATAGGTCCCCGGCCGTGGGAACAGCTCCGGGATGAGCTCGTGCAGCGGGTGCCCCAGCACCGCGTCGGGCAACGCGGCCAGTATCTCGCAGGCCGCCGGGTTGGCCAGCACCACACGCCCATTGGCGTCGAGCGTGAAGACGCCGTCGGCGATCGCGCCGAGCGTCACCGCTGCCTGCTCGCGCTGGCTGTGCAAGGTGGCGGCCACGCGGCTCAAGACCTCGAACGTTCTCTGGAACTCGATCGGCGCGTCCGACGCCAACAGCTCTTCAGCGCTGGGGTGACCCAGACTCATGTCTGCTTCGAAAGACTGCAGCCGGCCCAGGTTGCCAAGCCAGTGCTTCAGCGGCAGCCAGATCAGCAACAGGCCAGCCACCAGGCCGGCCGCGGCGAGGGCCAAGGCCGCGCGGGCCTGGCGCCACATGTCGCCGGCGATGTGGTCGGCCGCATAGCTCAGGCGCAGCACGCCATAGTCGCGCCCACCTACGACGATCGGCAGGTTGGCATCGTAGAGGTGGGTCGAGACACGCGCCAGCAGCCAGGCTGGCGGTGTGACCTCCGGTGGCTGTTTGCGCAAGGCGGTTACCGAGCCGCCCTTCAGGTCGATGAATGCGGCGAAGGCGAAGTCAGACCGGGCGATGGCCGATTCGAGCGTGCGCTTGATCGTGTCGTAGTCACCGATCACCGCGTTGTCGGAAATGGCCGGCGCCACGACGCTGATGAGCCCATCTGCCCGCTCCAGCGCGGCCTCGAGCTCGCGCGAGAACTGAAAACGGTAGAACAGAGCCAGTGCGCCGCCGACGAACAGCAGCAGCGCTGTCGTATACAGCGCGAACACCCGGCCGACCAGCGACTTGGGCAGCCCGCGCGAGAGCCAGCGTATGCCGATCAAGGGGCGGCCCCGGTCAACGCACCTGCAACGGCGCGGTTCGATAGAAATCGCGGTAGGCGCCGTACTCGCTGCCGTCCGACGGGACGAAGAAGGCTTCTGCCGTTAGCCCCACGAGCTTGGACGACTGTTCGAGAATCTCGCGCCCGGCGGGGTCGTTGTGCATGTCGAAAAAGGCCTTCGCCACGGCCCTCAGGTCTTTCTCGGGCACCTTGCCCGAGTGCATCAGCGCCAGGTCGTGCAGTGGCGCCGACGACCACAGCACGCGGTATTTCTTGTCCTCGCGGCGGGCATAACCCTCGACGAGTTGCGAATTGACGCCAGCGGCGACCACCTTGCCACTGAACATCTGCGCCAGCGCGCCATCGGTATTGCCGCCGAAGACCACCTTGGTGTCGATCTTGCGCGACAGCAACTGACCATAGGTGAACTTGTAGGACACCGTGGCTTCTGGGCCGGGGTACACCACCTCCTTGCCGGCCAGCCCGCTGAGATCGGTGATCGGCGAGTCGGCCGGGACGACGATCTGGCCTTGGACGGGCGGGGTTTGCCGCCGGCCGAACGCCTTCCAGCCCAGTTGCTCACGCTCGGGGCTGAACAAGTGGTTGCTGAACACGAAGTCGACTTCTCGCGCCAGCACGTAGCTGGTGGTGTCGGCAGAGGTGCGGCCGATCTTCAGTTGCAGCTTCACGCCGCTCTTGGCGCTGACGTGGTTGATGATCGGGTTCCAGTAGGCGGCCGTCAGCTGGATGCCGTATTGGTTGACCGGAGAGAACTGGTACACCGTGTCGGCTGCCGCCACGCAAGGGCTACCAACCAACGCGCCAAGCAGAAGCAGGCTGGCCGTGCGGCGGGTCGTGTTCGTCATGAAGAGGCCTCGGTGGATGAAAGGTTCGGTGCTGCGAGCAGGCGCTCGACGGTTTCGAGCAGCCGCTGCGGGCTGAAGGGTTTGACGATGTAGGCGTGCGCGCCGGCCTGGTTGCCGCTGCGCACATCGGCGGCCTGGCCGCGCGCCGAAATCAGAATGACCTTGGTGGATGCCAACTGCTCGTCGGCACGGATCTGGCGGCACACCGCCAGCCCGTCGATCGGCCCGGGCATCATCACGTCGAGCAAGACGAGATCGGGCTTCACCTGTTGCACCATGTGCAGGCCGGCACTGGCGCCGTTCGCTTCATGCAGCTCGGCCGCGGGTTCGAGCAGTTCGAGGGACCAACGAACCAGCCGGCGCAGGTCGGCCTGGTCGTCGATGATCAAGACGCGTTTCATCGTGGGGATTTCGGCGGTGCGGGCCCAGGCTTGAACCCAGATTGCGGCCAAGTGCGGCAAAACATCCGCACCATGGTCGGCTTGGCGTTGGTCGGCGCGCGACACGCAGCGGCGGCGGCTTGTTACAGCCGAAACGTGGCCACGGCGGCCGTCAATCGCCCGGCTTCGTCGCGCAGCCGCAGGGCCGCGGCACTGGCCTGGGTCACCAAGGCGGCGTTCTGCTGTGTGTCGCGGTCGAGTTCCGAGACCGAGCCGTTCACCTCGGAGATGCCCGTCTGCTGCTCGGCGGATGCCAGCCGAACATGGCCGATGAGCTCATTGGTGCGCTGAACGCCCTCGACGATCTGGCTCATGGTCTGGCCGGCCTCCTGCACCACCCGGTCGCCCGCCGCCACGTTCTGCACGCTTTCGGCGATCAGGGCACTGATCTCCTGGGCGGCCGTGGCGCTGCGCTGCGCCAGGCTGCGCACCTCGGCCGCCACCACGGCGAAGCCGCGTCCGTGGTCACCTGCGCGCGCCGCCTCGACGGCCGCATTCAACGCCAGCAGGTTCGTCTGGAACGAAATACCGTCGATGACGCCGGTGATCTCGGCGATCCGGCGGCTGGAGGCCTGGATCTGCGCCATCGTCTGCACGGTGCGTTGCACCGATTCGCCGCCGCGAACCGCCACGCCGCTGGTCTGTGCGACCAGCTCGCTGGCCTGGCGAGCGCTTTCTGCGCTCTGGGTGACGCTGCCGGTCATCTGCTCCATCGCCGCCGCCGACTGCTGCAGGTTGCCGCTCTGGCGTTCGATGCGTTGGCACATGTCGGTGCTGCTTTGCGCAATCTCCTGGCTCGCCAGCGACACGATACTGGCGCTGCCACGGATCTGGTCGACAGCCGCATGCAGGTCGTCGCGAACCTTCAACATGCCGTCGGCCACGCTCTGCTGGCCGGTGGTGACGCTGCGGTCGTGGCCTGCCAACTCGGCCACCAGGTTGCCCGACGCCATCTGCAACGCGAACTGCTTCAAGGCGCCCGGCTCGGCGCCCAACTGGCGCCAGATGTGCCGCGCAAGAAACTCGCTCGCACCGATCAGCAGGGCCAGCAACGCCAGCATGCCGCCACCCAGCCACACCATGTGTTGCGACGAAGCCGACAGCTCTCGCTTTTCGAGGATGTTGGCGTCGTCGGCGATTTCGTCGCTCAGCTGGTCCAGCAGCTTTTCCAGGGCCTTGAAATCGGCGACGAAAGCCGCGTCTGCGTCCGCTTGCACCGAGCCGTCCAGCGCCTGCCGGACGAGGTTGTTCGCGCTCTGGCGGTAGCGGGTGAGCACCGGCATGGCGCGGTCGATGGCCGTCTGAACGTCCTCATCGTGAGGGGTGCCCTGCAATCGCTCGAGCGCCTTGTCGATCGCGCCGCTGGTCTCGGCAAGCTCGCCGAGGATCGCGTTCTTGGTGGCCTCGTCGCTGTCGGCGCCGCGAACCCGTGATTCATAGACCAGGCCACGCAGCGTGTCGTGAAACATGTCGAGGCGGCCGGCTGCACCGGTCAGCAACACGTTGGCCACCAACTCTTGCGAGGTCGTGTCGGCATCGGCCGATGTGCGCATCGCCAGCAGGCCAAGTGCGGCCAGCGCAACGGCTGAGCACAGGCTGGTCACCCGAAGGCCGGTGCGCACGCTGATTTGGCTGAAGGATCTGAACATCTGGAAGACCTCGATACTTTGAGAAAGTGAAGCTCGCGCCGAGCTCGATGCCGACACGCTGGTGAATGACTGCCGGGGGCAGTGCGTAGAGGTCTAGAAGCTCGACCAGTCGCCGTCTGCGGCGGTGGTTGCGGCCATCGGTGCCGACGCCGCCGCGGGCGCGCGGGCCGGCGCGCGACCCGTCGGCGTGGCGCCGCTTCTCGCCGGCGCGGTGCCTTCGATGTCGCGGAACACCTGAACCGCATCGACCAGCCGATGGGCCTGGTTGCGCAGGCTGTCCGCAGCCGCGGCAGATTGCTCGACCAGGGCGGCGTTCTGCTGGGTTGCCTGGTCCAGCTGGCTCACTGCCTGGCTCACCTGGCCGATGCCCGACGCCTGCTCGACCGTGGCCGAGCTCATTTCGCCGATCAGGTCGGTCACCCGCCTGACATTGGTCACGACATCGCCCATCGTGTGGCCGACCCGTTCCACCAGGCCTGCACCCACCTCGATGCGCTGCACCGAATCACCGATCAGTTGCTTGATCTGCTTGGCGGCCTCGGCGCTGCGCTGCGCCAGGCTGCGCACCTCGCCGGCCACCACGGCAAAGCCCCGCCCCATTTCGCCGGCACGGGCCGCTTCGACCGCGGCGTTGAGCGCCAGGATGTTGGTTTGAAAGGCAATACCGTCGATCACGCCGATGATGTCGCCGACCTTCTTCGAGCTGGCGGTGATGTCTTCCATCGTCCCCACCAGCTGGGTGACGGCTTCGCTGCCCTTCGAGGCTACCGTGCCGGCTGAAACCGCCAGCTGGTTGGCTTGCCGGGCCGACTCGGTGTTCTGCTGGACGGTCGAGTTCAACTGCTCCATCGATGCCGCCGTTTGCTGCAGGCTCGAGGCTGCTTCTTCAGTGCGCGAGCTGAGGTCGAGGTTGCCGCTGGCGATCTCGGACGTCGCGATCTGCAGGCCGCCGATCTGCTCACCGACATCGTCGATCAGCGATCTCAGGTTCAGCCCTGACTGGTTGATGGCGCGCAGGATCAGGCCCACTTCGTCGACACGGTCGAAGTGCACGCTGGCGTCCGGCTGGCCGGCCGAGACGGCCTGGGCCTGCGCCAGCACACGCTGCAACGGACGCGCCAGTTGCCGCTCGAGCCACGCGGCAACTGCGACGGCTCCGACCAGCGCCACGCCGATGGCGAACGGCAGGGCGGTGGCCGCCATGCCGCTGGCCACCACCGCGCCGGCCTGCGCCGCCGCCAGCGTGCCGATCGCAGCGCGCACGCGCCAGTGCGCCGGAGCCTTCTGCAGCAGCGAGCGCCAGGCCATCAGCCCGGTGTGGACGACCAGCCCGTGGTGGAACGTGCGGCTGCCGGCCCGGCCCTCGCGCAGGCTCTTGTAGAACGCCTCGGCGTGGCGAACCTCGTCGGAAGAAGGCTTGGTTCGCACCGACAGGTAACCGACCACCTGGCCATTGCGGCGCATCGGGGTTGCATTGGCGCGAACCCAGTAGTGGTCACCGTCCTTGCGGCGGTTCTTGACCAGTGCCGTCCACGACCGCCCGGTCTTCAGCGTTTGCCACATGTCGGCAAAGGCCTCGGACGGCATGTCCGGGTGGCGCACGATGTTGTGCGGCTGCCCAATCAGCTCGTCGAGCTGGAAGCCGCTGACCTTCACGAAGGCGGCGTTGGCGTAGACGATGCGGCCTTTCAGATCGGTGGTCGACAGCAAGGTCATGCCCTCGTCGATCGGGTAGTCGCGTTGGGTGACGGGCAGGTTCTTTCTCATGGGGGCTCCGGAAGGTGCGCGTGATGAAGCAGGCCGCGCGCTCGGCAGGGCGTGAAGAGGGGCGAAAGGGCTGAGGCGCGCTCAGGTGCGCCAGAAGGTGTCGTCGGCCAGCCAGCGCTGGATGTCGACGAGCATCAACATGCGACGGTCGTCGTCCGAGCCCAGCGTGGCCAGGCCGAGTACATGGCCAAGGTCCAAGGCGGCGCCAGCAAACTTGGGCGGCGGCTTGATGGTCTCGGCACCCAGCTGCAGCACATCGGACACGGCATCGACGACGACGCCGACAACGCGGTCATCGAGGTTCACGACGATCGTCACCGTGGTGGAGACGTAGCTCGGCTCGAGCGTGCCCAGCTTGATGCGCAGGTCGATGATCGGGATGATCGTGCCGCGCAGGCTGATCACGCCCTTCAGGAAGGCCGGTGCATTGGCGATGCGCGTGGGCTCGGTGTAGCCGCGGATCTCGCCGACATAACGCGTGTCCATGCCGTACTCTTCGCCGCCGAGCTGGAAGGCCAGGTACTGCGAGGCCAGCGAAACGAGCTTGTCTTCGGCTGGCGCGGTGACCGCGGCGATAGAGGGTGCTGCCACCGCAGGGCGGCTGACCAGGGCTTCAATGAACATATTCGGCCTTTCGTGCTTGCGGCGGTGGCTTGCGGGGGCCGACCGTCGGTGTCAAAGATTTGATGAAGAAATGATACATCTATCATTTCAAGATTCAAATCTATCAAGCTTGCCGAATCATTTCTATCGTGACGTGGTGCTCATCTTTGGCCGGCACCGGGGCCCGCGGCGCCAGCCAGCTCTCAGTTGGCAGCGGTGGCCAAGCGCTGCAACAGTGGTTGCAGGCGGCACCAGGCGCCTTGGGCGAGGTCGAAATCGCCGGCGGCGGCGCTGTCTTCCACGCTGGCCGCCAGGTCGCCCAAGGCCACGTGCCCGAGCGATCGCAGCACGGTCTTCAGATTGTGCGCCACCCGGCGCAGCGCCTGCACATCGCCGGCGTCGCACGCGGCGTCGCCGGCCTGCGCGTCGAGCCCGAACTGCTGCAGGCAGCTTTGGCGGAAGCTGCGGTAGAGCTCGGCGTCGCCCTCGAAATGCCGCGCAATGGCTTGTGCTTCGTCGACCACGTCCAGCGACAGGGTGCTGGCCTCGACGGCAGCGGCGGCTGATGCAGGCCCGTCGTCGGCAAAAGGTGCGAGCGCCTCTTCGACACAACGCTCCAGCTCTTTCAGGCCGATGGGCTTCGACAGTGCGCGCCACACGCCCAAGCTGCTCATGCGTTGGTGTATCTCGGGCGTCAAGCCGGCGCTGAGCACCACGACGCGGGCATCGCCACGCAAGCGCGCATCGGCCGACAGTTGTTCCAGGAACGAAAAGCCCGACTCGCCTGCCAGCATCAGATCGGTCAGCACCAGGCGGGCCGGCGCCTGCCGAAGCGCGTTCAGGGCTTCGGAGACGTGCGAGCAGGCCACGAATTCGATCGCCATGCCTTCGAGCGCCAGCTGGGCATAGCGGCGCAACGAGGCGTCGTCCTCCAACAGGATCACGCGGGGCAGGGCGCCGGGCGAGGTCACGGGGCTGCCTGGGAATGGGCGCCGATGCGCGCCAGGCAGGCCGCGAACAAGGGCGGCAACTCGGCGACCAGCCGAGACTTGTGCACCACCGGCAGGCCGTCCAGCGCGTAGGCAAAGGGCGCCCGCTGGCTCTCGTCCAGCGAGGTCACGACGATCAGCTGGCTGCCGCTGAACTGGGGCGACGAGCGCAGGCTGGTCACCAGCGCCGCGCCGTCGATCCCCGGCAGCAGGATGTCGACCAGCAGCACGTCCGGCTCCAGCCGGCCCACCATCGCCAGGCCGGTGATGCCGTCGCTGGCCACGTGCAGGTCGACCTGCGGAAACCGCTGGCGAATCAGCAGCGACACGAGGTTCTGGAAGTGCACCGAATCCTCGATCAGCAACGCCCGCGGCCTGGCTACCGCTGCAGGCGCCTGGGGTGAGTGGGGCGCCGGCAAAGCCGCTGCTTCGCGGCGGTGGCCGGCGCCGCCGCGCAGGGCCAATGCCCGCTCCACCGACGCACGCGAGATCCGGCGGTGGCCGCCCGGGGTCTTCCAGCCTTCGAGTTCGCCGCGGTCCACCATCAATTGCACCGATCGCACCGCCATGCCGAGCAGCTTGGCCACTTGCACGGTGGTGAAGTCGTCATCCGGCTCCAGCTCGGGTCGATTTGCGTGATCCATGCCCAAATCTAACACTTTTGTCGAATCAAGCAAAATTGATAGCAATGATATTTGATACATTCGCGCTGTTCGTATCAAGAAGGCGCCGCCATGGGCAAGAACATCCTGATCGTTGAAGACCACGCCGACATCCGCCGGCTCATCCGCATGACGCTGGAAATGGAAGACCACCAGCTGCGCGAGGTCAGCCGCGCAGAGCAGGCGATCGCCGAAGTGGCGAAGCAGCCGCCCGACCTGGTGCTGCTGGACGTTTGCATCCCCGGCGGCATGAACGGGGTGCAGTTGTGCCGCCGCTGGCGCCAGAACCGCTGGTTGGACGGCATGCGCATCGTGATGCTGACCGGCAGGAGCGCCAGCGAAGACCTGAACGCCGGCATCGACGCCGGTGCCGACGCGTACATGCTCAAGCCGTTCAGCCCGATGCAGTTGATTCAGACCATCGAATCTCAGATCGTCGCGCCGAGGGGTATTGCATGAGCCGCTTCATGACATTCAACGAAGACGTGGCCCGATTCGAGCCTGAGGCCGCCGCGCAGATGGAGCGCTTGCTGTTCGATCTTCAGCAGGTCAACGCGGCGCGAAAGGCGGCGCTGCTCGAGGTGCAGCGGGCCCAGCACGACGCGCTGCTGCGCCTGGCCCGGGCGGCAGAGTACCGAGACGACGACACGGGGGTGCACATCGTTCGCCTCGGCATGCTGTCGCGCAAGCTCGCGCTTCGGCTCGGCCAGGACGCCGGCTATGCCGAGATGCTGAAGCTCGCCGCGCCCATGCACGACATCGGCAAGATCGGCATCCCTGATGCGGTGCTGAAGAAGCCCGGCCCGCTGACGGCGGACGAGCGCGAAATCATGAACCGGCACCCCGCCATCGGCGCCGAGATCCTGGGCCGCTCGGAAAGCCCCGTGTTCCTGCTGGCGGCCGAGGTTGCCATGACCCACCACGAGCGCTTCGACGGGCGAGGCTACCCGCACGGGCTGTGCGGCCAAGCCATCCCCTTGTCTGGGCGGATCGTGGGGGTGGTCGACTTCTTCGACGCGCTGACGATGGACCGGGTCTACCGGCCGGCGTTCAGCGACGAGGTGGCGCTGGAGATGCTGCTGGCCCAAAGCGGCAAGGCCTTCGACCCCTGGATCGTCCGTACATTCTTCGAGCACGTCCGTGAGTTCACCGCGTGCCGAGATGCCTTGAACCAGCAACGGCCCGATTTGCAGGCCTTGCTGGCCTGACGGCGTCTTTCGATCAACGCAGCCGCCCGATCCACCCAGCCGCCACGTCGAGCAGCCCTTGCAGCACCTCAGCATCTTTGCGGCCGCTGCGCGCCGGCACGTGGAACGAGTGGTCGGCGTCCGGCACAAGTTCCAGCGTGGCGCGCGGGCCCAGCTCCTTCGTCACACCGGTGATCAGCGCCACCTCGGCCAGCTCGTCGCGCGTGCCCTGCAAGAACAGCATCGGGCAGCCGACCTGCGCCAAGTGCGCCGCCCGCTCGACTGCGGGCTTGCCGGCGGTGTGCAGCGGAAAGCCGAAGAACACCAGGCCGCGCACGCCGGGCAGAGGTGACGCCGCCTGCGCCTGCGAGGTCATCCGCCCGCCGAAGGACTTGCCACCCGCCACCAGCGGCAGGCCAGGGCAGCGCTGCGCCGCCTCGGCCACCGCTGCGCGCACCGCCGCATGCGCCACCGCCGGCGTGTCCGGCCGCTTCGAGCCACGCTCCATGTACGGGAACTGGTAGCGCAGCGTCGCGATGCCGCGCTCGGCGAACCCGGCTGCGACCGCAGCCATGAACGAGTGCGCCATGCCGGCGCCGGCGCCGTGGGCGAACACGTAGCAGGCGCGGGCGTCTGCCGGGGCTTGCAGCAGCGCCGACACGGTGGTCGCGGCGTCGACGGTCAATGCCAAAGGCTGGGTGTCGGTCGTCATCGGGTGATCGCTCCTCCATCACGGGGCAGCATCTTGCGCGCTGCCGTCAACGTCTGCTTGCAGCCCCAGTAGTCGGCCCACGGGTCGTCTTTGGCGAAGCTGAGGTGTTCGCGGGCGTTGGCGATGGTCCATTGGGCGCTGCTCTTGAGGCTGTGCAACTGATCCCAGCTGATCGGCATCGAGACACCCAGCCCCGGCCGTGAACGCGCCGAGAAGGCGGCGGCGGTCGTGGCGGCGTGGCCGTTGCGCAGGTAGTCGACAAAGACCTTGCCGATGCGGTTCTTGGGCCCCGGCACGGCGACGAACTTCTGCGGGATGGTGCGGGCCATGTGCTCGACCACCGCTTTCGAAAACGCCTTGACCTCGGTGTAGCCCAGCCGAGGCGACAGCGGCACCACCACGTGCAGGCCCTTGCCGCCCGATGTCTTCAGCCAGCACTGCAAGCCCAGCGCATCGAGCATGGCGTGCATCAGCTGCGCCGCTTCTTGCACCTCTTTCCAGCTCACGCCGTCGCCGGGGTCGAGGTCGAAGACGATGCGGTCGGGCTTGTCGATCGCCTGGGTCGTCGAGTTCCAGGTGTGGAACTCGATCACGTTCATCTGCGCCGCGGCGACGAGCGCCTTCACGTTGTCCACCGCCAGCAGCGCGCCGTGGCCGGGCCACAGGCTCGGGGCGAGCGCGCGCACGCCGGGCATCTTGCTCTCGGGGTGCTTCTGAAAAAACAGCTCGCCGGTGATGCCGTCTGGCGCGCGCACCAGCGACACCGGCCGGTTCTTCAGGTGCGGCAACAGCCAGTCGGCCACGCTCTCGTAGTAGCGCACCACGTCGATCTTGCGCAGGCCGGTGGAGGGGTCGATCACCCGCTCGGGGTTGGTCACCTGGATGTCGGTGGCCGGCTTCTTTGACGTGGGGGCGGCCACTGCGTCCGGCTCGCGCGCCACCTCGGCTGCGGCCTTGTCGGTGCGCAGGCCTTTGTAGATCGAGTGGCGCACGCGGCCCTCGGGTGTCCACTCGCCGAACTGCACCTCGACCACCAGCTCGGGCCGCACCCAGCGCTCGCCCCCGGCGGTGCGGCGGCCCCAGCGGCCGGGCTTCACGTCGGCGGCGTCGACCGGTGGTTTGTCGATCTCGATCTTTTGCAGCCGCGCGTGCAGGTCGCTGCCGGTGCGGTGGTCCCAGCCGGTGCCCACGTTGCCGGCGTAGTGCAGCACGCCGCCTTCAAAGTAACCCAGCAGCAGGCTGCCCACCTCGCCCGGCGCGTTGGCCCGGTCGTTGAAGCCGATCACGACGAACTCTTGCCGGCGCGAGCCCTTGAGCTTGAGCCAGCTGTCGGTGCGCGCCGAGACATAAGGCGCGTCCACCCGCTTGGCGACGATGCCCTCCAGCCGCATCGCGCGCGCGGCCTCCAGCATCTGCGCCGCGGGCACGTCGAAATCCTGGCTGAAGCGGATGCGCTCGGGCGCGCCCGGCCCGATCAGCCCGCGCAAGGCGGCGCGCCGCGCGGCCCAGGGCACGGCGCGCAGGTCCATGCCGCCGAGGTAGGGCACGTCGAACACAAAGTAGACGATCTCGTCATTGCGGCCCGCGTCGATGGCGTTTTGCAGCGCGTTGAACTCGGGCGCGCCGTGCGCATCGAGCACCACGATCTCGCCATCGAGCCAGGCCTCGCCGATGCCCAGCTGCTCGATGGCCGCGGCGAGCGTGGGCATCTTGCGTGTCCAGTCGTGGCCGTTGCGGGTGAACAGGCGGGCTTGGCCGTTTTCAATGCGCGTCAGCAGGCGGTAGCCGTCCCACTTGGGCTCGAGCGCCCAGCGGCCGGGCGGCAGCGAGCTGGCGGCGGTGGCCAATTGAGGCGCCAGCGCGGCCGGCAGCTTGGCCTTACGCGCCAGCGACAGGTCGCTCGCCACCGCGGCACCGGCCGCCGCGCCGACCGGCGTTGATTCGAGCCCGCGCGGCTCACGCTCTTCCACCAGCCCCAGCGGCTTGGCGATCACGCTGTCGGGCAGGGCGGCGATCACGTCGTACTCTGTCGTCGGCCGGGCCCACGCGTCGCGCTTCTTGAACAGCATCCACGGGTCTTGCTTGTCGCCCGGCTTGGCGATGCGAACCAGCTCCCACCGGCCGGCGAGTTTTTCGCCGTGCAGGTCGAACACCAGCTTGCCCGCGGCCATGCCGGCGCGCGGGTCGCCCACGGGCGACCAGGTGCCGCGGTCCCACACGATCACTTTGCCGGCGCCGTATTGCTTGGGCGGAATGGTGCCTTCGAAGCTGCCGTAGGTGACGGGGTGGTCCTCCACATGCGCCGCCATGCGCTTTTCTTTCGGGTCGAAGCTGGGGCCACGCGGCACGGCCCAGCTCAGCAGCACGCCGTCCAGCTCGAGCCGAAAGTCGTAGTGCAGGCGGCTGGCCCAGTGCTTCTGGATCACGTAAGACAAGCCTGCCGTGGGCTCGCTGCGCGCCACGCGGTCGGCCGGCGGCTCGGGCGTGAGGTGGAACTGGCGCTTGGCGCCGTAGCGGCTCAGCGGGTCGGCGGCGGGCTGGTTGACGGCGTTGGCGACGCCTTTTGCGGCAGGCTTGGCCGTGGCCGCACGGCGGGCCACCCCGGGCGCCTTCGCCTCGCTTCGGGCTGGGGCCCGGGTGGCGCGCGACGCTGGGGTGGGGGCTTTCACGTTTCGTCTAAGGCTCGGTGGTCACGGCGCAGAGATCACGACTCAGTATTGGCCGCCAGCTGCAGCCGGCGGTAGGCGCTGTAGTGGCGCAGCGCGCCCTGGCGGTCGCCCATCTGTTCGTACAGCTTGGCGGCGTTGTGGTGCGCGTCCACGAAATCTGGTGCCAGCTTCAGGCAAGCTTCGTACCGGGCCAGCGCCTCGCGCCGGCGGTGCAGGTCTTCCAGCGCGATGGCGGCGTTGAAATGAAGCAGCGGCTCGTCCGGCTTCTGGCGAATGGCCCGCTCCAGCACCTCGATCGCTTCTTTGCAGCGGCCCGCCTCGCACAACATGGCGCCCAGGTTCACCGCGGCGTACACGTGGTCCGGCTCCAGCGCCAGGGCCTGGCGATAGGCCTCTTCGGCCGACGGGGGATCTGCGCTTTCGAGCTGCTCGGCATGGCGGTACCACTCTTGCGCCGTGTGTTCGGGTGAGGGCGGCGCGGGGGGCGCTGCGGCGGCCTGGTGCAAGCTTTCGCGCGACAAGAAGGCCACGCTGCCTTGCTGGCCCGTGGCCGGCGTGACCTCGAAGTCCATCAACAACTGGCCCGACTCGGCCCCCCATTGAGCATCGCCCTCTTTCACCGCCACCTGGTTGCCCACGGCCTTGATGCGCAGGCCGCTAAGCGGCAGCTCGGCCGGCAGCCGATCGCGCAGCGACTTGAGCGAGCTCAGCAGCCGCTTGGGCGGGATGTTGGCGGCGCGCAGGTGGTGCGCGGTGCGCAGCAGCACCACGTCTTGAAATGAGAAGCGCAGCTCGTTGCGCGGGCCGCGCGCGGGCGTCACGAAGCCGGCGTTGACCAGGCCCGTGACCACGCTGCGGCTCAGGCCGAGCATCTCTTCGATGTGGCGCAGCGTGTAGGGCGTGTCGACAGCAGGCGTTTGTTCGCTCACGGGCGCTCGTTCACTTGCGTGCACGGGTGCGCGCAGGCGCGGCGGCAACTTCTTCCAGCAGCTTCGGCGCGCGCTTCACCGGCTTGCGCTCTTTCAGCGCACCGGCGGGGATGGCCTCAACCGCCGCCTTGGCCGGCTTCTCGGCCTTGCCATTGCCGGCCTTGGCCGGCGCGGCGGCAGCCTTGCCGGCCTTCTGGCCGATGCTGGCCCGCAGCGCCTCCATCAGGTCGATCACCTGGCCGCTGCTTGGCTCTTCACTGCGGGCCGAAGCCACCACCTGCTTGCCGGCGATCTTGGCGTCGATGGCGGCCAGCACGCGGCCCTTTTCTTCGTCCTTGAACTCGGTCGGGTCGTACTCGTCACGCGAGATCTGGTCGATCAACTGCAGCGCCAGCTTCAACTCAGCAGGCGACACATCGGCCGGCTCGATGTCCAGGTCTTTCAGTGAGCGTACCTCGTCGGCATACAGCAGTTGCTGCAACACCAGGCCGTCTTCGACCGCACGCACCTGCACCACGTATTGCTTGCCCTTGCTCGTCCAGCGCGCCAGCGCACAACGCCCGCTCTCGCGCATGGCCGCGCCCAGCAGCGCGTAAGGCTTGCCGCCGCGCTTGTCTGGCGCCAGGAAATAGGCGCGGTCGTAATAGATCGGGTCCACCGACGCCTCGGGCACAAAGGCCACGATCTCGATCACATGGCTCGCCGCCTCGTCCAACGCCTTCAGCTCATCGGGCGTGAAGAGTACGAACCGATCCTTCTCGAACTCGTAGCCCTTCACCATCTCGGCCCGCTCGACCACCTTGCCGGTGGATTCGGACACGTACTGCTGCTTCACCCGCGACCCATCCTTGGCCAGCATCTTGAAGCTCACGGCACTCGACGACTCGGTCGCCGAATACAGCTTCACCGGGACGTTGACCAGGCCGAAGCTGAGGGTCAAGGATGCGATGGAACGGGCTGCCATGGGGGCTCCTGAACCGCAAGGGGGTAGGGCGGGGAATGGAGCATAAAGCGTTCCGAGCGGTCGTGGAAGCGTAACTCCTTACTTTCGATATCCAGCTGCGCGCGCCCAGAACGCTAAGGTTGACCGGCGGTTTGAGCAGTGTGCCCAATCGCCTCGGCTGGCTTTTGAAGTTCTTGTAATGCCTGCACGAAAACGACGGGAATCAAGTCGCCGCCGGTTAAGTCAATCATTACCTCTTCCGCAACTAGGTGAGCAAGATCCTTCCTGCCCGGACCACGAACGAATTTCCTCAATGCTTCCGTCTTTTCCACAAACGTTTCGCTGAGAACGTGCCCATTCATGCTGACAACGCGCTTGTCGGATAAAACTTCCAGGCCGCCGATATACTTGACACGGTGATCCCTCGCGTTGTCGGCTCCCAGCAATCGTTTGATAAACCAGTCTGCTGCAGTCTGCGGGACGCCATCAATTGTTAACCACTTGTTGATCCCCCCGTCGCAACCACTGATCTCCTGTGCGGACAGGCCGCTGCAGCTGCCACATTTGGTGGCAACGAAAATTGCAGTCGCGAGAGGATCAATGAAAATGTTCTCCTTTGTATAGTAGACGCCTTCGCCCATAACAACAACGGATGCTGCGGATTTGTTTTTTGCATCCCAGTCTACTAATCCTCTGATTGATCGATTGCCGAGCTCGGCTAGGCTATTAACGGTTGAATAAACTTGGTCGCAGTTGCCGCTCCCATTAAGAATGGTTAGGAACTTGCCGGCTTGCGCTTTTGCTTGCTCACCAAAGACCGTTGTCAGAGCCTGTTCAACATATAGGGGAGGCATTTTGGGGCCGCTTGGCACAAATTCGATGGATATTTTTTCGTCAAGTAGGTTTTCTTTTCGCTTCAGGCAGGCGTAGAGTATTTGGTAAGTCGCCGCGTCGAAATGGCTTTCGACGAAAACTTGTCTACGATTTTCCGGGTCGATAGCAATTTGGGTGACGCCGTCCAAAAGGGCGCCCACTGCTGCATCGTTGCTAATTTTTGTTAGGCGGTCTCCCTGCAGCAAGATGATGCTGTCGCGAGGGGCAAGTGCTGCCGTCGTGGGCGAATGGGTCGAGAAAATAATCTTAGCGCCGCAGGACTGAGTGATCATTTCGAAGGCCGAGTACATCTGAGTCACCATCTTCGGATGCAAATAGGCGTCCGGTTCATCAAGTAGAAGAAGCTTGCCTCCTAAATGCTGCGAAGCAGATGGGAGCTGTGCCCTAAATAATGAAACTGCGATTGTAAGTAACACCTGCTCTCCGGTCGAGAGTTGGCTGATGTCTAGCATGAGGTCATTTTCTGCCACCAATTTGGCACTAAATCCAGCATATTCGATATTGCCGGATTCTACCTTTAAGCTATATTTCCCTTGAAATACCTTATGAAGCAGTGCGTCAAACAGTTCCCAAGGCGGAGGGCCGAATCGTTCAACGAACGTTGTGTCATCGAGGCATTCTGTCTTGACTCTCTTTTGGGTCGCCAGAAATTGGTAGTATTGGTTCTTTTCTCTTCGCTTCGCGTACTCATCAAAAATCTCCACTATCCCTTGCCCCTGGAAGGGATCTTTAGTGGGCGTTGGAGATTTGAAGTGCAGCATGAATTCAACATCGGTAAGTTCGTGAGGATTCTTTCCCACTGCCGTTGCGATCTCCTGAACTAAATCGTAAAGGTGATCCATGCGAAGGCCGTCGCCTGGGAAGTATTTTGGATCGTATGCGGCTTGTCGCGCACGGTTGAAGTGAGCTCGATATCGTCTGTACGATTCCAGGGACTCTTCCGCGAGTCTAGTGGTTCTTATGGATAATGGTAGCTGTGGCTTAAAGGTCGTAAAATCAAAATACTTAATATCTTCTGTTTCTAATAGGTTTTGACCTGTGTCGCGAGTAATGATGGCGCCTGACGCAACCGCCTCGAAAAATCTGGTCTTCCCGCAGCCATTTGGACCAGTCAGTAGTGAGATCGAGCCATTGATTTCTGGTCCAGCCACGATGGACAAGCCCTTGTGCGGGCGCTTTTGAATGAAATTCACTGTTGAACCCCCTTAGCGAGAAATACATGTTTAGTGGGCCGCATGTCCGCAGGTATCAACATTCACGCTAACCCTGCTTGACGTTTCTAGGACTCAAACGGGTCGAGTCGCCGCATAGAGCTCGGTACGCCAGCGTTCGCGCAGCGTGGATCACGCGTACCGAAGGCACGTTGGCGAGGGTCATTGGCGAGGGTCAGGTCTTGCGTTGCATAGCTTTCTCGCTCGATGCCGTTCGCCTTGGACCCAACTCCAGCTTGCCGCAGAATCAACAGACTTCTGCTCCGAGGTAGTTCAGCAGGAAGAACGCCCGGCTGCTAACCGGGAAGGCGCTGGTTCGAAGCCAGCCCTCGGACCCCTATCGAGCCTATGCATCACGACGAAGAAGATCCGCCTCGCTCGCCGCAGATTTCCATCGGATACCCGGCTGGACAACTGGCGCGCGCGTTGGCTCGCGCAAACGAGAGCGGAGACCCACAGGCGCTGGAGCGAGTGCGGCGGTGGACGGATGCGCTGAACAACATCCTCAGCGGCCATGTTGTTCCGGGTCAGCGGCAGGCGGTGGGTAGCCTTCCCACCTGGGTGACGCTCGAAGTCGTGACGGGTGGCTTCGCGACTGGCCACGCGCTGTCGGCTGGGCCACTTCGAGCCCATGAGCGCCATCTCCTTGCCGAGCTTGGACTGGAGTCCGATCCGCTGCCGCGCTTGGCGTTGAACCGCTACTTCCTCTCTGATGAAGGGCTTCGCAGGCTGGGCGACGCGCTGACCTCCGGTCGCTACGAGGTGGAGGTGCCGGAGGAGGGCGCGCTGCTCGTTGTCGCATGGCTCGCTGATCAGGGGCATGCGGACCAAGGGCGCGAGTTGCTCGACGCCATCGCACCTCACATGGCGCAACTGCGCTTCTATCCCGTGTTGACTGATGTGCCGCGGAGCTTTGGCACCCAGGTTTGTCTGGAAACCGTTGGCGTGGTGGCCAATCGTCTAGAGCGGATTCCGCCCAACCGGCGGGTGCTGGCTCAGCGCGAAGCGGTCGGCGTGTGGACGCCGCTCTACGACCGCTTGGTGGCGCTCTTCTTGGAGACTGTCGTCGGCAAGCCGCCGGTAGCGAAGAAAGACGACTCGGGTCGGTGGCAGCGAGGCCCGAAGGGTCAGTTCGTCGTCGAAGGGGGCTGGCCATGCGCTCAGTACCCGGCAGGTTGGCGTGATCGCGGCACCGTGCTGATGGCCGAGCTGCGCACCGCTCGCAAGCAACACCAATCTTGTGGCAAGGCGTCTCGTTCGAACGAGACGCTTGCCATGCTGATAGACAGCCTCGACGCCGTTTTGAAGGATCCTGCCTCACTCACTGGACGGGAGGTCGGGCGGATCCGCCTGACGCTCGCGCGCTACGTCGCCTGCCGGGGGTTGCCTGGATCCGAGTTGGCGCGGGCGGTACGTGATCGACAGTTGCCTCACGCTACGGCGCCTACGTACCAAGAGATTGCTCGCCATGTGGGCCAGCGGCTGGCGAAGCTTGCCCAGAACGATGGGTTGGATGACCTGACGGAGTTGATCGCTCCCATACAGCCTGGGGAGGCTTTGGGCGAGCGCTTGGCGCAGGGCGCGCTTGTCCCAGCCGCCATCGCGCGCAAGTTGGAACGGTGTCTTCGCGATTCGGTCGAGGGCCTCGTCGAACGAGGGCTCATTCCGTCGGGCGAGGTGCTGGCTCAGGTTCTGCCGCAACTGACGTCTGGCTTGCGCGCCGCTGGGATCGAAGATCCCTCGCTGCGCGGGCTTTATGGATCGGTCTATCGGGCATTTCGCCGCCGGCGCTCTCTGCTGTTGCTGGACTTGCAGAAGCAGGTGCAGATCGAAGAGCTGCCATGGGTACAGACCATCGAGCGTTATCGCCGCCAAGATTTGCCAGCGGCGGAGCTTGCGCTGCAGGCGTTGGTCGAGACCTCTGCCTTGGCCTTGAAGGCCTTCCCTCAGGCGATCTTGCCCAACAAGCTGATTCAAGAGCTTGTTGCGCTGGCGCGCGGTGCAAACTTGTCAATTCCTCTGACTGAAGAGGTGGCCGCCGACATCTTCATGGGGCAGTTTTCGCGCAAATTCAGCGAGGCTGTTGGACTTGCCGCGAAGGTGCTCGGCGATTCAATCTACTCGCGCTACTACGCCATCGACTATGACCGCGTGCTGGCCGACCTCGCAGAGGCTATTGCCGCGCCCGAGCCAAGTGCTCGCCGGACAGGTGCGCGCGGGCCTGACGCCTTGGCTCGACTTTGCGCTACCCGTGCCGGAGTCAGCCTCGGAACGTACCGGCCAGCCGTGAATGGCCAAGTCATTGAGCAGCAGTTGATCCTGACTACCCACAACCTGGCAGCGCTGGCCTCGTTGCCTGGTGTTCGCGAGTCGCTGACAGGCCGATGGGACTCTTTGGCAAAGCACTGCTTTGCGTGGCTAGTTCAGCATCTACAGCTGCCCGAAGCTGGATACCACGTCGGACTGGTGCGAATCAAGAACGCCGCCTATGCATGGCGACAGATGGTGTTCTTCCTCTCGCAAGACGAACCCTCCGCGGGCGGCTTCTTGCGATGGGCGCGCGAGCACGTGATGGAACAGTCAGGCGACTTCGTCTTGCGCTTCGAGCCTGCATTGAGAGGGCTGGAGTTCGCGATCGAGGGAAGCGGTGGTCGCGGAGCAGTGCACCAAGTCTTCTTGGGCTGGACGAGCCAGAGGCACTGGCTGATGCTGCCGAAAACTGCCTAGCGAAACGATTCGTCCAGAGGCGCAAGGGGAGGGTCTTTCGGTGCAATACGCTGTGCTACGGTCAGCCTGCCGCTTCGTCGCCTTGCTCGACCCCCAGCTCATCGACCAGCAAGTCGATGAATCGCCTGACCCTGGGCTCCAACAGACGTTTGGTGGGGTAGATCGCGACAACCTTCACTTCGCCAAAATCATGATCCGCAAGGGCGTGTCGCAACCGCCCTGAGACCAGGTCTTGCTGGATCAGGAACGCGGGCAGGAATGCTAAACCAAGACCTGCGACCGCAGCCTGCCGAATGGCCTCACCACTGTCCAGCCTCAAGCGGCTGCGCCCCTCGGCTTTGACCCATTCGCCGACTTCGTTCTGCACATGCCAGCTCTGTCTGCGGGCCTGGCTGCTGAAGAGCAGGCAGTCGTGGGTTGCCAGATCGCTGACGGTGGCGGGTGTTCCGCGTTGGTCGAGGTAGGCCGGTGAGGCGCAGACCGAAACCTTGTAGCTCGCCACGACGCGCGACACCAGCCCGGCGTCCAGGTCGGCGCCGCCGATGCGCAGGGCCAGGTCGAATCCTTCTTCGACCAGGTCGGCCAGGCGATCGGTGAGGTTGACTTCGACCTGAACCTCCGGCCATGCATCGAGGTACTTCTTCAGCACCGGCAGCACCACGTGGCGGCCGAAGGCGTCGGGCAATGTGATCCGCAGGACACCTCTGGGCACGCCGCCAGGGCCGGCCACGCTCTCTTCGGCCGCATCAACCGCTTCGAGGATCCGCAGGCCGTGCTCGTAGAGCGTGCGCCCCTCGCCGGTCATGCTCAGGGCACGGGTCGTGCGGTTCAGCAGGCGTGAGCCGAGCCGCTCTTCCAGCCGGCTGATCGCCTTGCCGGCCGCCGACCGCGTCAAGCCCATGGCCTGACCGCCTGCGACGAAGCTTCCCCTGTCGACAACGGCCATGAATACGAGGATGTCGTTCAGGTGGGCGCGCAGCATGAAAGGGGCTTGCCGTTCGGCGAAAGGCTCTCGGGAGACGGGGGCCGACCGATGCTAGCAGCGCCAAGCGTGCCTCAGCCGCCAGAGGCAAGGGCACAGATCCAACGAAACGCCGTCGCCTGTGTGTAGACGCTGATTCGACAGTGGCCTGTCTACAGTGACTCGCATCGCCATCCACTGAAAGCCTTCATGCCTGTGACGCTCATGAACCCGGAAGGGCTCTTCAAACCCGAGGTGTACCGACAGGTGGCCATCGCGACGGGAACCAAGCAAGTGCACGTCGCCGGGCAGGTCGCCTATGGCCCGGACGGGAAGCTCGTCGGGCCGGGCGACCTGGCCGCCCAGGTCGCGCAGGCCTATCGCAACGTGGCCACAGCGCTGGCAGCGGCCGGCGCAACATTCAAGGACGTCGTTCGACTGACCCTCTACGTGGTCGACTGGCGGCTCGAGCTCATGCCAGCGCTCGTGGCAGGGCTCGAGCGTGTAGCGGACGAGCTGCAAACGGCGCCTGCGCCGGCTTCGCTGATCGGCGTGTCGGTCTTGTTCGAGCCGGGTGTCCTGGTCGAAGTCGAAGCCACTGCCGTGGTCGACTGACAAGGGCCGTCAGCGCCGTCGCCGCCATCCGCTTGGGGCCTGGGCTGGCTACGCGGCGAGAAACTGCTCGATCAAGCGGGCGTTTTCCGCCGAGACGTTGGTCAGCTCGAGGCCAACGCGAAACCCGTGGGTGGTGCTGCGCATCGCGTGCGTGACGCAGGCCTGCAGGCGAAGCATGTGGCCATGGCCGTCGACTGGCAGGGTGAGCACGACGAAGCACTCGGCCTTGGCGGACAAAGCCTCGTCGACCTCGACCGCCAGGCCCCGCACGCCGATGTCGATGGTGCGGGCCGTCATCTGCTTGCCGGCCACCACCATGCCGGCGCGCACGCTCAGCGGTTTGCGGATCCCTCTGCGCCGATCCAGCGCGTCCGCAATGGCCGCCTTGATCGCTTCACGCTTGTCATCTGTCATCGCTGCGCTCGTCCAAGTCGAATGTTCAATCGCCGCGCGGACAGTGTCCGCCGCCGCGACGCCTGGTTCTGAAGGGATCTGGTGTCACTTCTTCGGCCGGTCGACGCCGAACTTGAGCAGAAGATGCCCGCAGCCGATGCCGGCTGCCCCGGCAAGCCAAGACCCGCCGTCAACGAAGTCACGCGCCACCGGCCCCGGTGGGCCCCAAGGCGACCGCGCGCGGCCGCCACCCACCACGGTGCCTACACTGCGGCCCCATGTACGCCCATTGCCCCAAGTGCGACCACGCGCCCATGCCTGCGCAGCAGGCTTTTCCGGCGGTGTGCCCGGCTTGTGGCGTGATCCTGGCGCGGGTGGGCTCGGGGCCGGGCAGGGCGCAGCGCGTGGTCAGCCAGGGCGGCGGCGACGAGGGCAGCCCGTGGCGCCAGCGGTTGCTCGAGGTGCCGGCCGAGGTGGACCCGCTTGGCTTCTGGGCCCGCGTGGCGTTGCTCACGGGCTTTGCGGTGTGGGCGGTGGTGTTGATGTCGCTCGACTACCGCAGCGCCGAAATCAACAGTTCGTTTCTGCACCGGCCGCTGCTGATCTTTCATGAGGCGGGGCACGTGGTCTTCATGCCGTTTGGCCACTGGGTGTCGGTCTTCGGCGGCACGTTGGGCCAGTTGCTGATGCCGGTGATCATGGGCGGCGCCTTGCTGTGGACCAACCGCGACCCGTTCGGTGCCGCCATCGGCCTGTGGCTGCTGGGCGTGTCGTTGCTGGACGTGGCGCCGTACATCTACGACGCGCTGGTGCCGCAGATGATGTTGTTGTCGGGCCGCACCGGCGAGGCCGGCGGGCACGATTGGATCTTTCTTCTGCGCTCGATGGGGCTGCTGCCGCAGGCGCAAGGGCTGGGGTCGCTGGTGCACGCGCTGGGCGCGGCTGTGGTCTTGCTGGCGCTGGGCTGGGCCGCCTGGGTGCTGAAGCGGCAGCATGCGCAGTTGAAACGTTAGCCCCGGCCGCTCTGAGCCAGCGGTAAGACGGAACTTTTCGGCCGCTGGCAGAAACTACAGCCGTTTGCCGTGCAGCCTGGTTGTCAGCGTCGGTTCATGAGACGCGGGTGGCATGGCTTTTGTGACGTTGATTGCATGCTTTCTAACCTGATGTTGTTGCCCATCCGGCGTCTGGCCCTCGTGATCGGTTTGTGCGGGCTGTTGCCGATGCCACCTGCCCAGGCGCAGGTGTCGCCGCCGGCGCTGTCGGCCACGCAGTTGGTGGGCATCGGTGGCCGGCAGGTCGAATACTGGGCCAGCCATGCGCCGCAGGCCCGCGCCAGCCTGGTGTTCGAGAACGGCCTGATGCTGCCGCTGACCACGTGGCAGGCGGTGGCCTCGGCGCTGGCCCACTGTTGCAACATGCTGGCCTACAACCGCGCCGGTGTGGGCCGAAGCACGTTGCCCGACCAGCCCCAGGCGGCTCACCAGGTGGCGGGCGATCTGCTGGCGCTCTTGCAGTCGCAGGGCATGAGGCCGCCGTACATCCTGGTGGGGCATTCGCTCGGCGGGCAGTTCGCGCAGCTGTTTGCCAGCCACTACCCCGACCTGGTCGGCGGCATGGTGCTGGTCGATGCCTTGCCCGTGGGCACGGTCAAGCCGGTGGCCGAGTTTCCGTGGTTCACGCGCCTGGGCCTGTGGCTGTTTGCGCCAGAGCAGGCGCGGCGCGAGATCGACGCCATCCACCCGATGGGCGAGGCGCTGCTGGCGGGCGCGCGGCTCGAAGGCAAGCCGATCGTCCGCTTGGTGGCGCAGAGCAACGCGCCCAAGCCCGAAGGCCTGGTCAAGGACTTGCTGAAGGGCGTGGTCCTGGCGGGCGACTTCGACGTCTGGGCGGTCGACCCCGACGAGGCCGAGGTGCGGATGGACGCGCTCTACCCGCAGTCGATCGTCAGGCCGGTGCAGGCGCACCACCGCGTGCAAGAGGTGGCGCCCGAGGTGGTGATCGAGGCGATTCAGCAGGTCATGGAGAAGGCGCAGGGCCCGAGCTGAGGTCTCGCAATCCCCAGGCTACGGTGCCGACCGCGCAGGAACCCTGCGGGGCCGCCAAGAGGGCATAGGGGCCACGACTTGATGGCCACCACCGCGGGCCGCTGGGGGCGGCGGCCCAAGCCGGCGTCGCGCCGGCTTGGTGTGGTGATCGGCGCGGCTCAGGCCCCCAGGCGCACGATCTTGGCGGTCGACGGAACGCCATGCGCGTCGAGCGCGAACAGCATGTAGAACCCCGGCGGCGCGTAGTTGGCCGAGGCTGGCATCGTGACGCTCAGGTTCTGGCCGTCTTGCGTGAAGGACAGGTCCTGGAAGCGCTGCTCGTTGCTGAAGTCGTGGGTCACCGCGCCGAAGCGCACCAGCGTCAGGCGGGACACCGTGTTCGCATCGGCCATCGCCACCGGCACCGTCTGCCCCCAGCTCGAAGCGGTGGGCGCGGATGAGATCACCGGGCGCACTGCCGGCAGGCCCGAGCCATCGGCTTTGTACAGGTAGGGCGGGAAGTAGATTTCTGCGTTGAGGTTGGCCACCGGGCCGGGTGCGCCGCCCGCCCCGGTCAGCACCGTGCCATCGGGCATCAGCATCGAGACGCTGTGGTACAGGCGCGGCTTGGTGGCCGTGGCGGTCATCGTCCAGGTGCCCGTGGTCGGGTTCCAGAGCTCGGAGTCGTAGCGCGCGCCGACCAGGTCGTTGCCGGTCGACGAGCCGCCATTGGCCCAGACCTTGCCGTCGGCCAGCACGGTGGCGTTGCCGAAGCGGCGGTCGGCCGAGAGCGACGCCGTGGGCGTGACCACCGGCGTGGCGTTGTTGATGTCGACCACCACGGCCTTGGCTCCGGCACGGATCGACAGCACCTTGCCCGGCTGGTACATCGCGGCCGGCAGGTTGTAAGCGCCCAGCGGCAGCACGCCGGGCACCTTGGCCACGGTGCCGGTGCCGGCGACATCGAGCGAGAAGAACTCGCCCTTCATCGTGAAGATCAGCACCTTGCCTTGCGGCGACCACCACGCCTTCGGGTAGTTCCAGGCCTGGACTTTCGAACCGTAGGCCCATTCATTGGTGGCCTTGGTCAGCGTGCGCCAGCCCTGTGTCGCGCTGTACACCTCGGGGGTGCTCGCATAGGTGTCGTCGGTCGGCGGGTACTGGGCGTTGCCTTCGTAGGCGCGGTCGATGCGCCCGCCGATCACCGCCTGCTCGCCGGTGGCGGTGGTGATCAAGGTGGCATACCAGCGCTGGTAGGCCATGGCCTGCGACTGCTTCGTCAGCTTGTTGTCGGCCGGCGTGAAGAGGTTGACGTCGTTGTTCGCGTAGTTGCGCTTGCCGTTGACGATGCGGTCGCCTCCGACCAGCAGCACATTGCCGCTGCCGGGCAGCAGCGCCTGGCCAGCGCAGAAGATGTCGGTACCGGTGGTGTTGGGCAGCATCGTTTTCGAGCTGTCGCCCGTGCCGAGCGCCGGATCCCACACCGCATAGTGCAGCAAGGCGCCCTGAGCACCGTTGGGCTTGGTGCCGAAGCTCAGCACGCGGCCATCGGGCAGCAGCACGGTGTGCAGCGGGATGAGCGGCCAGCCGAAAGCCTCGCCGAACACGCCCTTCAGGTGGGCATCGGCCGGGCCGTTCGGGACCGACAAGGCCTGGGCCACGCCGCTTTGCCCGAGCGCAGACCGGCGTGCGTCCTGGGCGGAGCTGGCGGCCGGCAGCCCCGGCCCCGGGCCGTAGTCGACCGGCGCCTGCTCGTGCTCGCCCACCAGGTCTTCCTGGGTCAACTGCTCGGGATCGGGTGTGCTGGAGCTGCCGTTGCAGCCGGCCAGAGCCGCCATCGCCAGGATCTGTAAAGCGAAGCAGCCGGTGCGGAGTGACTGCTGGTGGCGTTGTCGCAGCGTGTTCAACATGGCGGTAAACATCAGGTAAGAATTGGCGTTAGGGTCTGGTCTGGACAGGGTCCGGCCAAGCTTCGGCATCCTAGCCCTCCAGGCGGCCACACCCGTATCCCTAGGCAAGGGTGTCGTCAAGCGCCACCGGAATACGTCTGATCACGGCGATCATTGATTTGCATCAATGCAGCATCCTGGCGCGCTGCACTACCCGCGCCAGCGCGCCCGCTTCGCGGGCCTGCACACCCCTTCGCCGAAGGCCGCCGTTGCGGGGCGGGCCTGGGTGTTTGCCCTTGCCAAGCCGGCCCCCGGAAGCCGGTACCTTTGGCACCCAGACCCGTCCACCAGACACCCGTCACCACACGCTTGAGAGGCATCGACATGCGCTTCGAGATTCGTGCACTCGCCATCCGGGCCCTGGCGCCCATCGCCCTGGCCGGTCTTTGCGCATCGGCATGGTCCGATTCGACGCAGGTCAAGATCGCCAACCATCGCAGCGCGGCCATTTACGTCAGCTTCTCGAACGCCGAGCAAGGGGCCGGCACGATCAGCTGGGGCCAGGGTTGCCTGAAGCCCGGCGTCACGGCCAAGGCCTCTTACGCGCGGGTCAAGCCCGGCACCACCTGCGTGGCCAATGTGGCGAGCACCAACGGGTCGTCGCGCTTTTGTGCGGCCGCCAAGGCGCCGCCGTCCAACTGCTGGGAGGCCCAGGCCAACCACCTGACGATGGTCGAGACGAACTTCGAGCCGGCCAGCGCACCGGGTTGTTTTGGCGGCGGCTCCTGCGTCTGGTACGACGTGAGCGTGATCCCCTCGACCTGCACCGACGAGGCCTGGCGGCGCGACCAATGCCAGGGCCAGGGCGGTGCGTCGTACAACCTGCCGGTGTCGCTGTCGTGCGAGGGCAGCCCGGCGATGCCCACCTACACCTGCCGCGGGCCCAAGACCACGAAATACGGCTCGCAGATGTACCCCAGCAACTGTGGCAACCCGTATGGCACCTGCGCGGTGGGCACGTCTCCCAACGGCCACCCGTGCGAAGACGGGGTGGCGGCTTATTTCTTCCCGATGTTCACGCCGCCCGAGAACGCCTACCAGCCGAACGCGGTGTGCATTGCGCGTACGCTGGCGATCGATTTCGTGTCGGGCAAGTGAACCTCGGCGAGGGCTACAGCACGGTCTCGATGCCGTGGAAGTTCTCGTAGAACCCGAGCCCGAAGACCTGGCCCGCCTGCAGCGGGAAGCGCTGTTCGAGCCAGCCCTGCAGGCGGGCGGCCTGGGTTTCGTCGCCGTTCCAGACCAGGCGGGCCACCTTGCGGCAAAGCGACGGGGTCATCGTGAACGACAGGCGCCGGTGGCCGCGCAGCACCTCCAGCGTCACCGGCTCGGCATGGCCGGCCGCCCACGACAACGCGGCCGGCGTGTAGTTGAAGCCGTTGACGCCAGTGATCACGTCGTCTGGGGCGAGGCCGCTTCGGCCCGCGGGCGTGTCGTCCAGCACGTTGTAGACCGTGGGCGCGCCGGCATCGAGGAACATCACGCCGATCTGGTGCACCGTGGTGTGTTCCACGGTGAAGCCCAGCTGTTCGAGCAGCGCCTCGGTGGTGAGGCCCTCGGGGTGGCGGACCGCCGCTTCCATCATCGCGCCGAGCTCGGGCTGCAGGCCCTTGAAGTAGGCGATGGCGTTGTCGGTGGTGTAGCCCGCGCCGCTCGGGCCGCCGCCCACGTATTCTTCGTAGAAGCCGCGAAACGCGGTGTCGAGGGATCGCGAGGGTGAGCCCAGGTGCAGCATCGCGTCGGCGCCAAAGGCGATGAGCATGCCCTTGTCGTAGTAGTCGATGCAGTTGGCGGGCCGGCCGGCGTATTTGGGGCTGTGGTTCAGGTAGGTGGTCAGCGACGAATCAACCCCGCTGACACGCTGGTAGGCCGGCACGGCCTGCAGGTGCTCGAGGTAGCCCACCACGTTGCTGAAGAACTGGTCGGGCGTGTAGACCCGGGCGCGGGTGCACGAGAGAAACTCGTAGTAGCGGGTGAAGCCTTCGGCCATCCACAGGCCCTCTGTGAAGCTGCCGCTCGTCAACTCTTGGGCCACGTGCATCAGCGGCGCAGGGCGTAGGCGGCGCACGTTCCAGGCATGGAACAGCTCGTGGGCACAGACCCTGACGCCGATGTTGTGCTGATCGGGGTCGGTGAACACATCGGGCCCGAGGCCGCACATGGTGCTGGTCAGGTGCTCCAGGCCCCACTCGGCCTGCGGATTCAGGCTGAGGACGAAGGTGTAGTCGTCGAACGGGAACGAGCCGAACTGGCGGCCGTAGCCGGCGGCGACCGCCGCGATCTGGTCGACGAATCCGTCGACCTCGGCCTCGAAGCCCACGCCGCGATCGACGAAGACGAAGTAGAACGGTGTGCCGGCGACATCGCGTTGGCGGATGTCGTATCGCCCCATCACGACGGGCGTGTCGAGCAGGATCTCGTAGCTCGGGTAGCGCCAGCTGTTTTCGCCGAGCGGCGTGGCGCCTGAAGGGTGGTGCACGGTGCCTTGCCACGCGCTTGGCAGCTGGTAGGTCACGGTGCATGCGCCCAGGTGCGCCGGGCTGTGCAGGTAGCGTGTGCCGAGCAGCACGCCATATTGGCCGTCGAGAATGCCCGAGGGCTCGCTGAGGTCGGTGGCGTAGGCCCAGGCGCTGTAGGTGACGGTCACGTCACCATCACCGCCGTCGACGTGAAAAGCCTGCCAGCCATCGCGGCTGACGGCCAGCGGCACCGCATCGCGGCTGGTGGCGGCCTGCACCTCGAACAGGTCGCGGCCGAGCTGGGTGAAGGTGTAGTTGCCCGGCACCCAGGTCGGGATTTCCAGCCGGATGCGCCCCTGCGCCACGGCGCCGGTCAGCCGCATGCGAACACGCAGCTCGTGCCGTTCGGGGTGGATCTCGACGTGGTAGTGGACGTCGGAGGGCGCGGTCTGGCTCATGGCGATGTCTCCTGGTTGGATGGCGGCGAGGCCGGGCCTTACATCACCACCGGCGGGATCGGCGTGAGCATGGTGGGGTCGGCGCGCGCCGCCTCGGTGGGCTCGATCTCGAGCGAGGCGCGGATCGCGGATTCGATGGCGCCTTCGATCCAGGCGTGGCGCAGGGTCGTCCAGTCGCCGGCGAAGTGCAGGTTGCCGACCGGCCGGGTGACGTATTGCTGCAGCTCGCTCAGCTGGCCCGGCGCGAACATCGCGGCCTCGCCCATCGCGAAGGGGCTTTCGTCCCAGAAGACCGACGTGCCACCCAGGAAGTGACCGCGGATGTACTCGCCGTGCACCTTGGCCAGCCCGTCGAGCGCGTAGGCGACGCGCTGCTCGTTGGTCAGCGAGCCCCAGCCGCGGGCCTCGGTCTCCCAGGTGTAGCTGGCCAGCACCACGCCGGACGGGTCACCGAAGCCGTGGCTGGGGTAGTAGATCATCCGGTTGGCCATGTCGGTCACCGAGCCGCCGCCCCAGATGTTGTCCTGCGTTTCCCAGAAGCGCTCGTCGAACGCCAGCAGCACCTTGGCGGCCGAGTCGTAGTAGAGCTCGCGGATCAGCTTGCGCTTGTCGTGCGGCAGCAGCGGCGAGAAGTCGACCGTGCGCAGGCAGGGCACCGGCACCGTCAGGATCACCTCGTCGGCCTCGACACTGTCGACGAAGCCTTCGGCGCGCAACTCGGCGCCGAGCTCGACGCTGCCGTCCCAGGCTTTGTCGAAAGGCGAGAAGCGCAGCCTGGCGGTGCCGCCTTCGGGGGCGTAGTCGACGCTGTCGATCCACTGGTTGAAGTAGACCTTCACGCCGGCGGCCTTCAGTGGCGCGATCCACGCCTTCACCAGGTTGTCGGTGCCGTTGGTGATCTCCCAGTAGGTGTTGCTCGAGTTGATCAGCGAGATCTCGATCAGGTTCTGCACGAAGCTCAAGGCGCTGCGGCTCTCTAGGTTCTGCAGCACCTGCACATACTCGATACCGGGGTCTGACAGCAGCGTGAACTGCTTGAAGAAGCCCTGCACCGAGTACGAGTCGTAGCGCTCGATGGCCACTGGCCAGTTGGCGCGCGGGTTCTGGTTGACGAAGTCCTTGACCGGGTTGGTCGCGGTGCCGAGCAGGTCGGACGCGTTCATCTTCTGCTGCGCGAGCGGCAGCGTGGTGAGGTCGTAGCCGAGCGCCTTGCCGGGGAAGTCTTCGCTCAGGTACTGGTGGGTGCGCATCTTGACGCCGTTGACGAAGGTCCACGAGTTGTAGGCCTTGGTCGGCGCCTTGGCGGGCGCACCCTTGCAGATGACCTCGCTCTGGTTCTGCTGGTTGATGGTGTCTTTCTGCACATCGACCTGGAAGAAGATGTTCACCGGCACGGCGTACTTGCAGATGTAGCTGCGCAGCATCTCGTGGTAGACCAGCGGCAGGCGCATGGCACCCGCTTCGCCATAAAGGTCGGGGCGGCCGAAATACTTTTCGCCACGCAGCGTGTGCACGCGCCCGCCGATGCGCGTGTTGCCCTCGAAGATCGTCACCTGGTGCCCGGCCTCGGCGAGCAGCTGGGCGCAGGCCAGGCCCGAGATGCCGGCGCCGACGATGGCGATCTTCTTCGGCTTCGTCGTGCGGGGCAGGCCCTGGCGAATGATCTCGATGTAATGCTTGACGACAGGGTCGTCCGACTCGGGCAGCAGGTCGTGAAAGCTGGGCATGGCGGTTCTCCTGGGGTGTCTTGGTGGCGGCGGCGCGGTCACTGGCCTGGGCAGGCGGTCGACGTGGCCGGGATGTCGCAGCAGTCGACCTTCCAGCGGGTGTTGCTCGGCAGGTCGTTGCACACGTTGCGCACCGCCACGAGCGTGAAGGTAGAGCCGCGCGGCGCCGGTGGGCCGCCGGCGAAATCGCAGCAACCTGTTCCACCCGACCCCGATGTGCAGGGGCCGGAGGGTTGTGCAGGCGGCGGCGAGCCGGCCTTGATCTTGGCGATGACCTGCGCGAGCTCTTCGTTGGTGGTGACCTCGTAGCCCACGCCGCCAAAGCCCTGCGCCAGCGCGGGCCAGTTCCACAGCGACGTCTCGGGCACGCTCGTGAAGGGCGCGAACGGCGGCACCGGGTTCGGGCTGGGGTTCGTGCACTGCGCGGTTTCGGCCGCGGTGCAGAAGGCATTGGCGTTGACCAGGAACTGCTCGATCGCGAACACGCCGTTGGCCATCACGAAGACCACGTTGTCGAGGCCGAGCGCGGCAATGGTGCCGATCGCGTTCGAGCTCTGGCTGAAGGCCCCGTCGCCCGAGACCGAGACGACGCGGCGCGGGCTGCCGGTGGCGTTGAGCGCCAGCTTGACGCCGTAGCTCGCGGCCGGCGAGTAGCCGATGGCGCCCCAGGCCAGCTGCGCGATGAAGCCGTTCTGCGGCACCCTGACGTTGTTCAGGTTGTAGAACGTGAGGCCGGTGTCCGCCAGCAGCACCGGTGCATCGTGGTTCTCGTCGTTGCCGAAGGTGGTGAGGTAGCCGTGGTGCAGGAAAGACTTGAAGCTGTCCCAGGTGATCTGGGCGTTCGGGGCGTAGGTGTCGGGCGTCGGGATGTCCCACACGGCGCCCTGGATGCCCGGGAAGGGGGCGGCCGGCAGGCGGCCCTGGTGGCTGACGAGCTGTTGCTGCAGTGCCTGCAACTGCGGGTACTGCGCGACCAGCGCGTTCATCGCCGGGCCCGAGGGCTCGCAGATGACCTCGTTCAGCGTGGTGACGAAGGCCGTGAGCTGGATGTCGCCCCAGTAGACCTCGCCCTGGCTCCGGGGCATGAGGCCTGCGTTGATGCGGGCAGCACCCAGGCGCACCTCGATCGTGCTTTCGAGCGGCAAGCCGGGTGGGCTCTCGGGGTTGTAGTCGGTGCTGGCGACGCCGGAGAAGTTGAAGTCGGTTTCGCGCACGCCCAGGCTCAGGATCACATCGGCGCCGTTGACGAGATCCTGCACGTTCTGCTGCGAGTTGCGGCCGTTGTAGGTGCCGCTGAAGTACGGCGCGTTGTATTCGCTGAGCACGCTCTTGCCCAGCAGGCTCGACAGATAGGGCGCCTGCAGCGTGTTGAGCAGGTTGGTGAAGCGCGATTGCAGCGAGTACCGCGCAATCTCCACGCCACCCAACACCACCAGCCGCTGCGCGCCAGCCAGCACCGGCAGCACGGTGGCGATCGCCTCGTTCAGCGACGATTCGCTTTGCGGCACCGGCGATCTCACCAGCGCCGCGCGTGAAGACACCGGCGCGACCGGGTAGCCCTCCATCGTGTTCGCGATCTCGATGTAGACCGGCTTCGAATCGGTGATGCAGGCCGTCAGCGCCGCGTCGATCAGATCGGGTGCGAGGGCTGGGTTGTCGATGCGAACGGCCATGCGGGTGATCTGCTCGAAGATGCGCAGGTCGGTGAGCGAGCCGTCGAACATGTGGTGCCACAGCACCCCCTGGTCACGCTGCGAGTTGAACTGCGCGGTCGAGGGTGTGCCGTTGACCAGCACCAGCGGCACGTTCTCGACAAAGGCGCCGGCCACCGCCTGCGTCGCATTGAGCGCCCCGACGCCGTAGGTCGTCGCGACGCACCCCACGGTCTTGCCGCCGGTGGCGCGGCCGTAGCCATCGGCCGCATAGGTGGCACACATCTCGTTGTTGGGATGCACGCGCACCAGCCCCGCATTGCACGGGGTGTCGAGCGTCTCGACCCACTCGCTGATGTAGTCGCCGGGGATCGCCATCACGTGCTTGACGCCGATCTCGGCAAGTCGCTTGTTCAGGTACGACGCGACGGTCTCGGCTTGCGTGGCCGCGGTGGCGCCGAACGCCCGCGCGGCCCGGGCAGGCGCGGTGGGCAGGCCATCGGGCGTGCGGAAGTGGCGAAGAAACTGTCGGCTGGACATGAGCCCGCTTTGCGGCATGGTGGTTCTCCTGGTCGAGGGTGCCCAGGCACTGCCGCGTGGCGAACGGCGCGGCAGGGCGAGGGGCTGGAAAGAAGAGCGAACTCAGATCTGGATCTGGTTCATCACCGCCGAATTGAGGTAGGCCGGTGCCGTCCACGGTGTGAGGGCCGGGCTGAGGTAGTAGTAGGCCAAGCTGTTCGGCACAGGCGTCGACCCCTTCCACGATTCGATGCGCGCCTTCTGGTTGTTGGTGATCTGGCTGTTCACCGATGCCGGCCCGGTCCAGATCGTGTCCCAGAACTGGGTCACTGCCGCCAACTGGTTTGAACCAGCGGCGTAGGGGAAGACAGCCTGCATCGACGCCGGGCTGTCGCTGGTCTGGGCCAGCGTGTCGGGCGGCGTGACCCCGGCGGTGCCGTTCATCACGAAGGCGATCTGGTTGACGATGACGTTGTTCAGCGCCGATGGGTCCTGCGGGTTGGGCAGCGAGCTCAGCACGGTCTGCCGGGTCACGCTCTGGGCGTCCATCGGCGGGGCGGCCTGCATCGCGAACGCGCCATTGGGCGTGAAGGCCCAGCCGGCGAGCATCGTGTCGTTCACCGCGGTGTGCTGCACCGAGCAGGTGAACAGCAGGTTGGTGAGCGCACCGGTGAGGTCCACCATCGTCGGCTGCCAGGTGAAGCGGGTCTGGCCATCGTGGTTGAACGCGGTCTGTGCGGCGTTCATCCAGCCGTTGAGGCCAGCGTCCGCGGCCACTTCTGCATCGCTGGTGTAGGTGGCACCGACGATGCCTCTCACGAAGGCCTGGATGGCCTGCCACCAGACCTGGCCGTCGTCGCGGTAGGGGAACGGCACGCTCGCGATCGCGCCGCTCTGCAACCCGCGGTTGGTCATTTGCGCCGGGAACGCATTGGCGTCGAAGTCGTAGTTCTTGAACAGGTCGCTGACGACCTGGTACAGGCCGATGCGGCCGGTGGGCAGCACGGCGTCGCAGAAGTTGGCGGTGGCGGTGCTGCTCTTCTGGTAGATGCCGCTTTCATTGGTGCCGGGCGCTGCGATCACGACGTTGTTGATGTCGAACACCTGCGCCAGGAACGGCTGCGCCAGCACGACCAGCGGATGGGTCGCCGACAGCGTGCCGAGCTGGATCTGGTTCAGCGCGGCGATGCCGAAGGTCATGTCGATCGTGTGGGCGTTGAACAGGTGCGAGCCACTGAACCACCATTGCTGGTCGGCCGACGCTGCCCACAGCTTGGCCAGCAGCCAGGCGTCGCCGTTGGGGTCGTTCGGGTCGCCGGGCGTGAAGATGTAGCCCTCGACGTTGGTGCCGGTGATCTGGATGGCCAGCGGCATCAGCGCGTTGGTTTGCGCGTCGACCGTGAAGTAGCAGATCGGTGCCGCCAGGAAGCGCCCGTTGACGACGAACTTGTTCTTCACGGCGTTGCCGAGCACCGTGGTGTAGTCGCACACGTAGAGGTTGTTGGCGTTCTGTGCGGCCGTCAGCGTGCTGGCCAGCGCGGCCAGGCTGCTGCCGTTGGCCGAGCGCTGCACCCACAGCGCGACGTTGTAGCTGCCGGCATCGGCGGCACGGATGACGTTGGGGTTGGCGCCGCCCAGGCGCTGGCGGGCGAACTCGGCGTCGTCGGCGATCCAGTTCTGCGTCAGCGTTGCGGTCTGGTCGGGCTGGAAAGGCGCAGGCAACGCGCCGCCCGGGGAGAACGGCACGTAGTTCGGGTCCCACATGCCTTGCGTGTACCACTGCTGGATGAGGCCAGCCGTGGTCGTGGCCGTGTAGGTCTGGCCCGGCACGTTGCCCTGGACATAGGCCACCTCGGCTTGCACCTGTGCGGCACGCTCCTTGTTGTAGGCGTCCCATATGCTGCTCCAGCCCCAGTTCGCCGGCACGAGCGAGGCGTCGTTGAGCCATGGCGGCATCACGCCCTGGAAGGTGCCCGCCACGGGGTATTGGCTGGTGTCGTAGGTCAGGTCGGTGGGGGTCAGGCCGCTGTAGACGAAGTCGACCACGGGCGATTGGGCTGCGGCAGCCAGGCCGCGTGTGGCGGGCACGGCCTGTGCCGTGGCGTAGCGGCTGTGCGGGGGCTTGGCCAATTGGCTAATGTAGGCCCGCATCGGGGCCGGGATGCCGGCAAGCTTCGAAGTCAGGTTCGAGTCCATGGTGTCGATGACCTTTCAGTGACGGGGGCGGTCGATGGCAACCATCGACGCGTTTCAATGGCGTGGCGCTCGCCTGCCCGCGGCAGGCGAGCGAGCGGGGCGGTGTGGGGCCGATGCAGGGCCGGAGTGGTACCGGTGTGGGCGGATCAGGCCAGGTCGGCGAACACGCTTCGCGCGGTGTCCTCGATGTCTTTCCTGCCGAAGTAGGGGACCATCGTGGGCAGGATGAGGCCGCCGCCGAGGGCGTCGCGCAGGCGCTCCATCGTGGCCTTGTCCATGCGGCCTTCGAGCACGAGGATTTCCCACACCGTGCGGAAAGCCGAGTCGTAGGCCCCGGCGATCCAGTAGTGCACCATGTCGAGGTGTTCGCCCGCGAAGTGAAAGCGGCCCTCGGGCTCGCGGGCGTCCATGAACTTCTGCAGAAACTGACCCGGCGCGAAGAACTCGAAGCCGCCGCCGGCGAGCGGGTCGTTGTTCCAGACGATCGAGGCGCCGTGGCCCAGGTACTCGTCGCGCGCCACCTCGCCGTGCAGCTCGACCACGTGGCGCAGGCAGGCTTCGAACATCTGCTCTTGCGTCAGGTGCGCGAACTTGTCGGCGTCGTTCTGCCAGCAGTAGCTGGCCAGGATGTAGGCCGGCCCGGGTTGGTCGATCCCGAAAGACGGGTACACCACGCTGCGAACCGGCAGGTCGGTGTTGCTCTGGCCACCCGCCATGCGGGCGCTGTAGGGCCCCGGCCTTTCCCAGAATCGGCTCTTGAAACCAAGCGCCACCTTCACCGCATTGGTCATCTTGAGCATGCGGATGGCCTCGAGCTTCTGCACCGACCACGACCGCGGTGTCTCGATGAACCGCAGCACCGAGAACGGCACGGTGACGATGACGCGGTCGAATTCGGCCGACTCGGTGAGGTTGCCGTCGCCGAACCGGTAGTGCACCACCGTGCGGTCACCCTTTTCTTCGACGCGGAAGACCGAGGCCCCCATCGTCACCTTCTCGCGCGGGACGCGGTTGGCCATTTCTTGCGCGACGCGGGCGGTGCCGCCGTCCATCGCCGACCAATGCGTCGTGTCGTCGAACGAGAAGTTGTCCAGCAGCATCTCGATGAACGCCAGGTCGTAGACGCCGGTGTAGCTGAGCACGCTCTCCATGTAGTCGACGATGCGCACCGGGTAGGGCTTGTGGCGGTCGCCGATCTCTTGCAGGTAGCTGCGGCCCGAGTACCCGTCGTACTTCAGGATCTCGGCCCAGGCCTGGTCGATGTGGCCGCTGCCGAGCAGGTCCATGAAGGGCTGGATGGCGTTGTCCAGCAGGGTCTGGGCGGGCTTGATCTTGCCGTTCGCGTCCCTGAAGTAGTCGAACTCGGGGCCGTTGAAATACTCGTCGAAGCCGAGCAGCGAGTTGTCGAGCACGACTTGGTTGCGCGTCACCGGCGGCTGGCCGTTGTAGCAAAGCAGGTTGCCGGCCTTCGGGTCGGTGCTGGCGTCGTACAGGATGTAGGGGATGCGCGTGATCTGGCGCGCCCCCGGCGTGCTGGGCGCCGTCTGGTTGAGGTGGTCCCAGAAGCCGAACAACCGCGACTGCAGCCACGACTCGGGAAAGCGCATGGCCCCGAGCTCGGCGTACTGGTGCGATTCGTTGTTGAAGTAGTGCGTGCGCACGCGCCCGCCCAGGCGCTCGCCCGAGGCCTCGATCACGTGGTAGTCGATACCGAATTGATCGAGCAGCATTGCGGCGTACAGGCCCGCCATGCCGCCCCCCACGATGCCGATTCGCAAGGGGCCGCCCGTTCGCGCGGCCGTCGTCACCCCCGGGCTTCGCCGGCCGCGCTGGCGGTCGAGATCTTTGAAGTGCGCGTCGATTCGATCGAACAAGGCCTTTCGGTTCTTCGACACGAGTTGGTGACGCTGTTCGCGCTGCTGTCGCGCGGCCTCGAGGTCTTTTGATGACATGGCGTTCTCCCATTCACTTGGTGTCGCACCGCGCCGGCGGCGTGGCGCTGGCGATGCGTCGCAGCCCTCACCGCGCGGGCGCCAGCCGTAGCGGCGCCGGTGCGGGCTCTGTGCTCAAGCTTCTGGGGGCGATGGCATCTGCCGATGACTCTAGGCAGCCCGGCCATGAGCGTCCATTACAGGCCATTGCGGCGGGGCCGGCCGAAGCGTCGCCGATGCCGGTTCAACCTTGGGCGGCCGGCAAGGCACTCACCGCCGAGAAGCCCCCCGGCAGAACTGGAGTGCGGACATGAACACGGTCTTTGTGGTGACCCTCGCGCTGGCCTGCTCCATCGGTGGGCCCACGGCCCGCGCCGCCGACGGCGACCTGGACCCCAGCTTCAGCCGCGACGGCAAGAAGACGACCGACTTCGCGAAGAGCGCCGACCTGGCCCGCGCGGTGGCGCTGCAGGCCGACGGCAAGATCGTGGTCGCCGGCACGACCTACCAGAACAACGACTACTCGCACGAAGACTTTGCCGTGGCGCGCTACACCGCCAGCGGCCAGCTCGACGCCACCTTCGGCGCGAAGGGCCGGGTGACGACCGACTTTCCCGGCTTGGCGGCAGAGCCCTCGGCCATCGCCGTGCAGCCAGACGGCAAGATCGTCGTGGCGGGCGGCGCGTTCCCGTTGTTCGTGTTTGCCGGCAACTTCGCGCTGGCCCGCTACAACAGCGATGGCTCGCTGGACGCCGGCTTCGGCAACGGCGGCATCGTGACGACGAGCTTCGGCCACGGCAGCTATGCCTTCTCGCTGGCCCTGCAGCCGGACGGCAAGATCCTCGCGGCGGGCACCGAGTTCGTCGACTTCAGCAGCGACGATTCGTCGAACACCGATTTCGCGCTCGCCCGCTACCACCCCGACGGCACGCTCGATGCCACGTTCGGCATCGGCGGCCGGGTGACGACCGACTTCGACGGCTTCGACGACGACGCGTTCTCGGTGCTCGTGCAGCCCGACGGCAAGATCGTGGCGGTGGGCTCGGCGAAGAACCCGACCAACTTCTACGATTTCGCGCTGGTGCGCTACCACCCCAACGGCACGCTCGACACCCGCTTTGGCGCCGCCGGCAAGGTGCGCACCGATGCCGGCGGCCACAACTTCGACCGGGCCCGCGCGGCCGCACTGCAGCCCGACGGCAAGATCGTCGCGGCGGGCTTCGGCAGCTCGCCCTTCGGCACGCAGCGGTTTGCGGTGGCGCGCTATGCCCCGAGCGGCGCGCTGGACCCCACGTTCAGCCGCGACGGCAAGGCGCAGATCGACTTCGGCAGCTGCTGCGAATACGCCAACAGCGTGCTGGTGCAGGGCGACGGCAAGATCGTTGTCGTCGGCATCGCCGACACCGAATCGTCGGACTCCGACTTTCTGCTCGCGCGCCTGACGCCCAAGGGCGCGCTCGATTCGAGCTTTGGCAGTGGCGGCAAGGTGCGCACCTCGTTCGGCGACCTCAACGGCGGCGCGTTCGGCGCCGCGTTGCAGCCCGACGGCAAGATCGTGGCGGTGGGCTTCCAGGCCACCAACAGCGACCAATGGGCCGAGTTTGCGCTGGCGCGCTACCTGGCGAGCGGGGCCGGGGCGCAGGCAGCTTCGCGGTAGCGCCGTGCCCGCTCGCCGGGGCGTCGTTCAGCTGATCTTGGCGAGCAGGTTCTGAAGCCCCGCCTTGATGTGGGCCACGCCTTGATCGTCTTGCGCCGCCACCTGGCCACCGTCTGCGGGGGCCACGTCCAGCAGCGTGATCCGGCCGTCCTTGGTGAAGGCGATGTCGACTTCGCCGACGTGCTGGCAGAGCTGGTCGACACGGGTGAAGCCCGGGTTGGCCGCATCGACGGGCGCGAGCAGCTTCTGCAGCTCGCCTGCCAGCTTGGGCAGGTCGACATCGGCGGTGCGAAGCTCTCTGACCAGCCTGTTGGTCTGCATGCCGCCGGCCATCGGGTGCCCCAGCGCCTTGGGCTTCTTGGTCGCGACCGCGTCGACGGTGGCGAGCCAGACGCCGCCGCCGGTGGCCTGCACGGGCTTGTTGGCGCCGTTGCTGGTGATGCTTTCGGGCGGTGGGCGGTCGATGATCTGCGCCACCGGAAAGTGGAGGTCCGCCAAGGTCCGGATGGTGGCCACTTCTCGTCGAACCGCCTCGACCTTGCCGTTGTCGCGCGCCTGCAGCCAGCCCATGGTGCCCGACGGGTCAGGAAACCACTGCTTGTCGTTGCCGCCCTTGGGGTCGTCGACCACCAGCTTGGCCGGCGGTGCGGTGATCGTGGCGGTGGGGCTGGCGGGGGCCACCGCCGTGGCGCTGGTGGGCGCGGCCTGGGGGGACGCGGGCTGCGAAGTGGGCTGGGTGGTCGGCTGTGTGGTGGGTTGTGTGGTGGGTTGTGTGGTGGGCTGTGTGGTCGTGGGCGAGGTCCGGCCGGTCAGATCCTGCAGCGACAGGCGAGGGCGCGGGCTGGTCGGCGAGGTGTTGGCGTTCGGTCGTGGCGACAGGTTCTCGCCGAGTGGCGATGGCGAGGGGCCGCGGCTCGTCGGCGCGGGCTGTTGCACGGTCGACGAGGTGCCCAGCTCTTGAGTCGCGGGCGTTTGGGTGTTGACGCGAAGGTTGGTGTGCATGGGCGTAGCGGAGCGCGGGCGGTAGGGGTATGGGCCCACACTACCGCTGCATCGGCATCCATGCCCGTCTGCCAGGCGAACCGATGGCGTGGCAGGCGAAGTGGCCTGCCGGGCCGCACACGCTTCCCAGCGGTCGCGGCGCCCATGGCGCGGCCAGACGGCCGCGCACCAGATTCACAAAGGCGGCCGCCGCTCGGCGGGCCGCCCATGCTCAGCCTCAGTTGCTGGCCGAGAAGGTGATCTTCGTGACGTTCTTGGTCACCGCCACGCCGTAGTTGCAGGCCGGTGCGCTGCCCGACTTCATCGTGTTCCAGGTGGTCGGCGTGGTTTCGGTGCCGTTCTGGTCGAACACGTGGATGGCCGAGAAGGTGATGCTGCCGTTGGCGGGGTACTGGCTGCAGCTGCTCACGCCATAGACCTCTTTCGCGCCGCCGAAGTACCAGTCGAACGACTGGCCGTAGCCTTCTGTGTTGAAGGTGGTCGACTGGCCGGTGGTCTTGTCGACGCTCTTGATCGTCCAGTTGGTGCAGACGCCGTTGCTGCAGTTGGCGCCGATCATCGAGCCCTTGATCTTGTCGCCGGTGTTCACCGCGATGGTCGAGCCGTGCCAGGTCTTGCCGCTCTTGCAGCAGTTCCAGTTCGTCATCGTCCAGCGCGAATCGCCGAAGCCGTTCCAGGCCAGCACGGGCTGCAGGATGGTCTGCACCGCGCCGCCGTCTTCGAGCCCGGGGAAGTAGTACAGCACCTGGCCGCTCTTGGTGGTCGGGCCGCTGGGCACGCCGAAGGTGGCGACCATCTTCTTGGCCGGCGGCGTGACGTTGGGGTTCGAGTTGCTGTCGGCCACCCAGCCGTCGAAGGCGGGCTGTTCACCATTGGGCTCGATGCGCTGCACCGCGCCGGCGCGCGCGACGAAGCGCGGGTGCATGCAGGCGGCGGATTTGCTGGCCACTTCGGTGCCATCGCGGCGAACCACGGCGCCGTTGGCGGTCACGCGCTCGTCATCGGCCACCTCCACCACGCACGAGGGGTGGAACAGCCCGTTGGGCGTGACCACGTAGTCCAGCGGCACGCCGAGCGGGCGGGTGGCCGCGCTCAGGTCACTCACCTTGGTCAGCGCCGAGGTGCCGGCGAGGGCGGGGCCTGCCAGCGTGAGCGTGGCCAGCGCGGCGGCCAGGAATTGACTGCTCAAATTCATGAAGTCTCCTTTGGGGGGAATGAAAGGACGAGCGATGCCGGGCTTGCCGGCGCGGGGATCGTAGGGCGGGGCGTGCGCGCGCCGCACCCCTAAATCGAATCCGAAGAAACGACTCGGTAACGAACCGTTAGGCCGCGCCGGGTTCGGCTTGCCGCGGGTCAAACCGCCACCCGTTCGGCAACCCAGTCTGCCGCCGATCCCAGGGGCCGGCAATCGGCCGGGCGGGGCGCGCGCGGCCGGGTTGACCGAAGTTGACACTTGGTGGCCAGCTCGGTTGCAGCCCAGGGCAAGGTGCCTCGCTTGCGCCAAATCAATAATTCCAGTATCGTTGAAATATGGATGAGCAAGACGTCGTTCGAGCCTTGGCTGCCTTGGCGCAACCGTTGCGCCTGCAGGTGTTCAGGGCCCTGGTGGTGGCCGGCCAAGAGGGCTTGACGCCTGGCACGATGGCCGAGGCGCTGGCGGTGCCGCAGAACACCTTGTCTTTCCACCTCAAAGAGCTGACCAACGCCGGCCTGGTGACGCAAGAGCGCGCCAGCCGCCACATCATCTACCGGGCCGCGTTCGACCGGATGAACGCGCTGCTCGGCTACATGACCGAGAACTGCTGCCAGGGCGCTGCCTGCGCCGTGGGCAAGAGCACCTCGTCCTGCTGCTGAAGCACACCCTCAAAGGAGAAGCCATGAAGCGATTCCATGTCCACGCCCACGTCGAAGACCTGCAGGCGAGCATCGCCTTCTATTCGAAGATGTTCGGCGCCGAGCCGACCCGCGTCGAGAGCGACTACGCGAAGTGGATGATCGAAGACCCGCGCATCAACTTTGCCATCTCCACCCGCGGCGGCCAGCCGGGCGTCGACCATCTGGGCATCCAGACCGACACCGCCGAAGAGCTGGCGGCCTTGAAGGCCCAGGCCGAAGCGGCCGACCTGACGCTGCAGGACGTGGGCGAAACCACCTGCTGCTACGCCCGCAGCGACAAGCACTGGGTGACCGACCCGCAGGGCATTGCGTGGGAGCATTTCCACACGCTCGACAACATCCCCGTGTTCAGCGAGAAGGCGCCCGCGGCGGCCGAGGCCAGCGCCTGCTGCGCCACGCCGGCACCGCGCGGCAAGCCCATCGGCATTGCCGTGAAGCCGTCTTCGTCTTGCTGCTGAGCGGCTGGCCATGCGCGGCCTTCTGACGCGGCATCTGTATGCGCTGGCCGTGGGCGGCAGCCTCGTGGCCTTTGGCATCGGCCGCGCACTGGGCTGGCCACCGGAAGCGGTGGTGCTGGCCAGCAGCGTGCTCACGCTGATGGCGGGGGCGGTGCTGGAGCGGTGGGCGCCGTTCGACCCGCAATGGGCGAAACCTCGCGACGACGTGGCCACCGACGCCACCAGCGCCGTGGTCTTGATCGGCTTGGTCGACCCCTTGCTGAAGGCGGTGCTGCCGGTGCTGGCCATTGCGCTGTTGCAGGGGGTGGGGCAGCCGGGCCGGCCGGGCTGGTTCTTGGCCGATGCGCCGTTTGGTGTGCAGGTGCTGGCGGCGCTGTTGTGGGTCGAGTTCGCCAAGTACTGGTCGCACCGCGCCCACCACACGCTGGGCGGCCTGTGGCAGCTGCACGCACTTCACCATGGCAGCGAGCGGCTGTACTGGCTCAACAACTTCCGCTTTCACCCGCTGAACCATGCGCTGAACGCGCTGGTGAGCCTGCTGCCTTTGTGGCTGCTGGGCGTGCCGGCCGAGGTGCTGCTGGGCGCCACCGCGCTGACGCAGCCGGTATTGATGCTGCAGCACGCCAACATCGACCTGCGCAGCGGTTGGCTGAACCGGGTGTTCAGCACCAACGAACTGCACCGCTGGCATCACTCGGCGCGGCCGTCCGAGGCGAACTCGAACTTCGGCAGCGCCCTGGTGCTGTGGGACCACGTCTTCGGCACCTTCCGCCACCCGGGCGGCGCCGCGCGCCCGGCCCGCATCGGCCTGTTTGGCAGCAGCAGTGGCTACCCGGCGCGTGGCTCGTACCTGCGGCAGCTGCTGGCGGTGTTCATGCCGCCTTGCTGCCGGGCCTGATCCCATCTCCTTTTCCTCTTCGATTTCGTTTGTCATGACCACCAACGTGTTGATTCTTTGTACCCACAATTCGGCGCGCAGCGTGCTGTCCGAGGGCATGTTGAACCACTGGGCCGCCAAGCTCGGCAAAGACGTGCGGGCCCACAGTGCCGGCAGTGCGCCGAGCGGTCGCATCAACCCGTTCGCGATCGAGGCGTTGGCCAACGCCGGCATCGACGCGAGCGGCTACCGCAGCAAGTCGTGGGACGAGTTCGTCGGCGAGGGCGCACCCGAGATGCGCGTGGTCATCACCGTGTGCGACAGTGCGGCGGCCGAGGCCTGCCCGTACTGGCCCGGCAGCCCGGTGAAGGTGCACTGGGGCTACCCCGACCCGTCCAACGCGGCCGAGGCGCAGAAGGCCGCTGCCTTCGAGCTGACGCGCCAGGCCATCGGCTACCGCATGCTGCAACTGCTGCAGCTGCCGCTGGGCACGATGAGCAACGCCGAGCTGCAGCAGGCGTTGGTCGACATTTCGCGGAGCTGAGCATGCCCGTGTCGACGCAGCAGAAGCTGCTGGCCGAACTGCTGGGCACCGCGCTGTTGCTGGCGGTGGTGATCGGCTCGGGCGTGATGGCCGAGCGCCTGGCGGGCGGCAACCTGGCGGTGGCGTTGCTGGCCAACACGCTGGCCACGGTGGGTGGCCTGTATGTGCTGATCGAGGTGTTCGGGCCGCTGAGTGGCGCGCATTTCAACCCGGCGGTGTCGCTGGTGATGGCCGGTCGTGGCGCGCTCTCGCGCTCGCTGCTGCTGCCGTACATCGCCGCGCAGCTGGTAGGCGCGGTGCTGGGCGCCTGGCTGGCCCATGCGATGTTCGACCTGAGCATCGTGCAGTTCTCAACCAAGCTGCGCAGCGGCACGGGCCAGTGGGTGGCCGAAGCCGTGGCGACCTTCGGCCTGCTGCTGGTGATCTTGCGGGCGCCGGCGCCGCGGGTGGCGCCGATGGTCGCGGCCTACATCGGGGCGGCCTACTGGTTCACCGCGTCCACCTCGTTCGCCAACCCGGCGGCGGCGTTCGGCCGCATGTTCAGCGACAGCTTTGCCGGCATTGCCCCCGGCAGCGTGCCGGGCTTCGTGCTGGCCGAGTTGGCAGGGGCAGGGCTGGCGGTGCTGGTGAGCCGGTGGCTGGAACCCGCGGCGACCAACGTGCAGACGGGCTGACCGAGCCACCAGGCCAACGGGGCGCTGCCCCGTTTTTCTGGCCCGGATAGGTGCTATTGACAACCAACCAAGGCGAGCCGAAGATGCGCCCAGATAGTTGCTATTCACACCCACATGAAAAGTTCGAACGGATCGGCCGGCGGTTTGTTGCGCGAGGTGGCGCGCTTGTACACACGCGCCCAGCGGGTGGTGGCCGACTGTTGCCGCACCACCAGCACGCAATGCCATTTGCTCACCGAGCTGGGTCGCTCGGGGCCGCTGCCGCTGGTGGAGCTGGGCGCGCGCGTGTGCCTCGAGAAGAGCTGGGTGTCGCGCGCGGTCGATGCGATGGTCGAGCGTGGACTGGTCACCAAGGAGCCGAACCCGCAAGACGCAAGGAGCTGGCTCGTCACGCTCACCGCCGAAGGCGAGCGCACCGTTGGCGAATTGAACCGCACGCTCGATGAGCATGCCGACCAATTGCTGGGAGCCCTGGGCGAGCGCGAGCGCGCTGGCGTGGAGCAGTCCCTGCTTCTGTTGATGAAGGCCCTGCGCGAGGACACCGCAGCCAACTGCTGCGTCTCGCCGGCCGAAGCGAAGGAATCTCGATCATGTCGCTGAACACGAACATCACGCTGCGCCAGGGCAGCCAGGCCGACTGGCCCGCGGTGGCTGCGCTGCTGCAAGCCAACAAGCTGCCGCTGGACGGCGCCCAGGCGCACCTGAGCCACTACCTGCTCGCGCAATCCAACGGCGAGGTCATCGGCTGCGCCGGTGCCGAGGTCTACGGCGACATCGCCTTGCTGCGATCGGTGGCCGTGCTGCCGGGCTTGCAGAAGCTGGGCATCGGCAAGCTGCTGGTCGGGCGCTTGATCCAGGAAGCGCAGCGCCGCCAGGTCCGCATGCTTTACCTGCTGACGGTGACCGCGCCGGAGTACTTTGCCCAGGTCGGCTTCAAGCGCATGAAGATGGACGACGCGCCTGCGGCGCTGAAGGCCTCGGCCGAGTTCCAGGGCGCGTGCCCGGCCTGCGCCGCGCTCATGGCGCTGCCATTGGCGCAGCCCGTGGCGGTGGCACCCCGCGCCGAGTTGCCGGTGGCCGTGTTGGGTGCCGGCCCGGTGGGCTTGGCGGCGGCGGCGAAGCTGATCGAGCGCGGCCTGCCGTTCGTGGTGCTGGAGTCGGCGGCCCAGGTCGGCGCCAACCTGCTGGACTACGGCCACGTGCGGCTGTTCTCGCCCTGGCAATACAACGTGGACCCGAGCATGGCCCGGTTGCTGGCCGGCACCGGCTGGCAGGCCCCGCCGGCAGACGGCTTGCCGCTGGCGCGCGAAGTTGTCGAGCAGGTGCTGGTGCCGTTCGCCCAGCTGCCGCAGGTGGCCGCGGCGCTGCAGCTGAACACGCGCGTGCTGGGCGTGAGCCGCGAGGGTTTCGACAAGGTCAAGAGCGCCGGGCGCGAGGCGGCGCCTTTCGTGATCCGCGCCGAGCGGGGTGGCGAGGTGGTCGAGCTGCGGGCGAGGGCGGTGATCGACAGCACCGGCACCTGGCGCACGCCCAACCCGCTGGGCGCCAACGGCTTGCCGGCGATCGGCGAGGCCCAAGCCGCGGCGCAGATCACCTACGGCATCCCGGACATCCTGGGCGCGCAGCGCAGCCGCTACGCCGGCAAGAAAACGCTGGTGGTCGGCGCGGGGCATTCGGCGGCCAATGTGCTGCTCTACCTGGCCGAGCTGGCGCAGCAGGCGCCGGGCACGAAGCTGGCCTGGGCAGTGCGCTCGCCAGCGCTGCACCGCGTGTTCGGCAGTGCCGCAGACGCGCTGCCGGCGCGCGGGCAACTGGGCGCCTCGCTGCGGCGCCTGCGCGATGCGGGCGGCTTGGACTACGTGGCCGGGCTGCGGATCACCGCGCTGCGCCGAGACGCCGGCCAGCTGACCGTGGTCGGCATGGACGCCCAGGGCCAGCCGCTGCAGCTGGAGGGCATCGACGAGATCGTCTGCGCCACCGGCCAGCGGCCCGACCTGGCGCTGACCAGCGAGCTGCGCGTCAAGCTCGACCCGTGGCTCGAGTCGACCGAGGCCTTGGGCCCGCTGATCGACCCTAACCTGCACAGTTGTGGCACCGTGCGGCCGCACGGGCATCGCGAGCTGGCGCACCCCGAGCCGGGCCTGTACACCATCGGCGTCAAGAGCTACGGCCGTGCGCCCACCTTCTTGATGGCGACCGGTTTCGAGCAGGCCCGCTCGGTGGTGGCAGCGATTGCCGGCGACATGGCCGCGGCCGACCGGGTTGAGCTGGCGCTGCCGGAAACAGGCGTGTGCGGGCTCGGCGAGCCGGCGGCGGCGCCGGGCAGCGGTGGCTGCTGTGGCGCCACGGCCGGCCATGAACCCGTGGCCGCCGTGGCGCCGCCTGCCAAGGCTGGCTGCTGCGGCCCTGCGGCCAAGACCGCCGGTGCGGCAGCGCCCACCACTGCGTGCTGCGGATGAGGGTCGGCCTGCATCAGCGCGCCGGCACCGTGGCCGCGTTGGGGTGTGCCCAGACCCTGTCCTGGGCGTCGACCTACTACCTGCCGGCGATGCTGGCCGCGCCGATGGCGCGTGACCTGGGCGTGTCGACCCCCACGGTGTTTGCCGCGTTCTCGGCGGCGTTGATGGTGTCCGCATTGGTCGGCCCCTACGCCGGCCGCACCATCGACAAGCGCGGCGGCCGGCCCGTGCTGCTGGCCAGCAACGTGGTGTTCGCGCTGGGGCTGGCGCTGCTCGGGCTGGCCGATGGCGTGTGGGGCCTGTTCGCGGCCTGGGTGGTGCTGGGCATCGGCATGGGCAGTGGGCTCTACGAGGCGGCGTTCGCAACGCTGGTGCGGCTGCATGGCCGTGACTCGCGCAACCTGATCACCGGCATCACCTTGATCGCCGGTTTTGCCAGCACGGTGGGCTGGCCGTTGACGACGGTGCTGGAGGCCGGGTTCGGTTGGCGCGGTGCCTGCCTGGCCTGGGCGGCGCTGCAGCTGCTGCTGGGGCTGCCGTTGAATGCGTTGCTGCCGAGCGTCCGGCAGGCCGAGCACCACGAGGTGCCGCCGCCGGCCCCTGCGGCGGTGGCGGATGAGGCGGCGCCGCAGGGCACGCTGCGCACGGCGGTGTTGTTGTCGTTGATGTTCGCCGCCACGGGTTTCATCAGCACCGCGATGGCCTCGCACTTCCCGCGGCTGCTGCAGGCCGCCGGCGCCACGCTGGCCACCGCGGTGGCGGTGGGGGCGCTGATCGGGCCGGCGCAGGTGGCGGCCCGGTTGATGGAGTTCGGCTTTCTGCGCCGGGTGCACCCAGTGTGGTCGGCGCGTTTTGCAGTGGCGCTGCACCCGCTGGGCGTCGTGGTGTTGGCGGTGGTGGGGGCGCCGGCGGCGGCGGTGTTCGGCCTGCTGCACGGTGCCGGCAACGGCATCCTGACGATCGCCAAAGGCACGTTGCCGCTGGAGCTGTTCGGTGCCCACGGCTATGGGCGACGCCAAGGCCTGCTCGCCGCGCCGGCGCGCGTGGCCCACGCGCTGGCGCCGTGGTTGTTCGGCGTGTGCCTGGACCGCTGGGGCGCCGGCGCGCTGTGGCTGTCGGCGAGCCTGGGCGTTGTGGCGTTGGCCGCGCTGTTCATGCTGCCGCACCGGCACGCGGCGGCGGCCACGGCGGCCTCGCGGCAAGCGCGAGTCGAAGGCTGACACGCCCCACGCTGCGCCGGCAAGCTCGGCGCGCATCGGCCGAACAAATCGGCTGCTGACTCGTCATCTCTGGTGAAACAGCCTTCACCGGAGCGTCATGCAGACCGAACCTGTCCACGATGTCATTGCCGTCGGCCTCGGCCCCTTCAACCTGGGGCTCGCCTGCCTGCTGGAGCCACTGGGCCAGTACCGCTGCCTCTTTCTGGAGCGGCAGCCCGAGTTCAACTGGCACCCGGGCCTGATGCTGCCCGAGGCCACGCTGCAGAACCCGTTTCTGGCCGACCTGGTGACGCTGGCCGACCCGACCAGCCGCTTCAGCTACCTCAACCATTGCAAGCAAGACGGGCGGCTGTACCGGCGCTTCATCCGCGAGCAGTACACGCTCACGAGGCGCGAGTACAACCGCTATTGCCAGTGGGCCTGCGCGCAGCTGAAGTCGGTGCGCTTCGGCAGCGAGGTGCGGCAGATCGAGCACGACGCGGCCAGCGGCCACTATGTCGTCAGCGGCCTCGGGAACGACGGCGAGTTTGCCCACCATGCGCGCAAGCTGGTGTTGGGCATCGGCACGACACCGAGCTACCCCGCCTGCTGCGAGCCGCACCAGGCCCTGATCCACAGCAGCAACTACCTGCAACACAAGCGGCGCCTGCAAGCCAGGCGCTCGATCACCGTGATCGGCAGTGGGCAGAGCGGGGCCGAGATCGTGCACGACCTGCTGCGTGAGCAGCCGCAGCATGGCTACGCGCTGCAGTGGATCACCCGCTCGCCGCGGTTCTTTCCGATGGAGTACGCGAAGCTGACGACCGAGCTCAGCTCGCCCGACTATGCGCGCCATTTCCAGCGCCTGCCAATGGCCGCGCGGCAACGCCTGCTACGCGGTCAACGGCCCATCACCAACGGCATCAACGCGCAGCTGATCAACGCGATCTACGACCTGCTGGAAGAGCAGGCGCAAGAGGCGGGCCTGCGCACGTTCCTGCTGCCTGGCTGCGAGCTGCAAAGCTGCCGGTTCGAGCCCGAGAGCGCCGAGTACGAACTGCGCTTCTGGCATACCGATCTGCAGCGCCACTACCTGCATCGCACCGATGGCCTGATCTTCGCCACCGGCTACGCGCACCGCGTTCCGGCTTTCATCGACGGGTTGCGAGGCCGGCTGCACATGGACGAGCACGGCCGCTACGAGCAGGCGCCCAACCACAGCGTGGACGTGACCGGCCGCGACGTGTTCGTGCAGAACGCTGGCTTCCACGCGCTGGGCCTGACGAGCCCCGACCTGGGCATGAGCTGCCTGCGCAACGCCGCGCTGGTGAAAGAGTTGACGGGGGTGGACCACTACCCGGTCGAAGAGCGCATCGCCTTGCAACATTTCGAGCCGCCCGCGGGCGGGCCGCTGCAGCGGGTGCGCGAGGAGCCCAAGGCCATTGGCGAGGTGCTGGCGTGACGCCGACCTTGCGCAACAGCGTCATCGCGATGTCGGCACTGGCCTGCTTCAGCGACGCTGTGCTGATCGCCTTCTACCCGCAGTTCTTTGCCCAGCGCTACGGCGTGCTCAGCGAGTTTCACACCGGGGCTTACGTCGCCTGCATCTCGCTCGCGGTGATGGTGGCGTTCCCGTTGTGGGCGCGGGTGGCGCGCCGCGTCGAGACGCTGCACCTGCTGGTGTGGACGCAGGCCGCCGCCGGTCTGCTGTGCCTGCTGTCGACCCAGGCGGCCGAGCTGTGGCAGTACTGGGCGCTGTCGATGGCGATGTTCGTCTGCAAGAGCAGCTACCTGCTGATGTACCCGTACCTGCTACGACTGCAATCGACCGAGCAGCACGCGGGTACGGTTGGCGTGCTGTCGGTGGTGGTGCACCTGGTGGGCATTGCCGGCGCAGCGGTCGGCGGCGGGCTGCTGCAGAGCTGGGGCGCCACCGGCTGCCTGGTGTTCATGGCGGCGGGTGACTTCTTGCAGATGGCGGTGTGTGCGTGGCTGTTGGTCAGTCGCCGCGCCGTTCGGGTGGTGGACAACGGGGATCAACTGCCTCACCGCAAGGCCAGTCCGGCCATCTGGCGCCTGGCGGTGCTGATGCTCGTGTTCGACTTCAGCGCCTACCTCGTCGGGCCGTTCTTCACCGGCCACTGGCAAGGCCTGACCGGCTCGGCAGACCAGGTGGGGGCGGGCCTGGCCTATGCGGTGCCGGCCGCCATGGCGCTGCTGGGCCTGGGCATGAACCACCGAGCGCGCTGCACCGGCCGCCCGCCGCGCGACGCGTTGGTGCCCAACCTGCTGCTCGGTGGTGCGGGCTTGCTGCTGCAGGCAACGCCTTCGGTGCCGCTGCTGCTGCTGGGGCGTTGCCTGTTCGGCTGGGCCTTGTTCCAGGGCATCGTGAAGCTTGAGACCAGCGTCTTCAGGCTCAGCACGCCCGAGGCCTATGCCACCGACTACGCGCTGGCGAACTTCTTCCAGAACCTGGGCGTGTTGCTCGCGTCCTTGGCGGCCGGCTGGCTGGTCGAGGTGATGGGCGTGCCGTGGACTTTCGCCGTGGCGGCGCTGGGGTGGCTGGTCACGGCCGCGCTCTGCCCGTGGGCGCTCGCGCCGCGCCAAGCCGCCGCCGTTTCAAACCCCGCAGGGCCAGCATGCCTGACATGAAGATCGACTACACCATCCCGTCGAACGGCTGGCGGCCACGCGGCGCCGGGATCACGCGGCTGCGTGCGCTGCAGCCCGCGGCCGACGCCCCTTGGCTCCACGCCTGGTTCACGCAGCCTCGTGCCAGCTTCTGGGGCATGCAGCAGCACACGGTGGCCCAGGTCGAGGCGGCGTATGCCGAGCTGGTGGGCTCTGGCCACGCATTGGCGGGCGTCGGCGAGATCGAGGGCCGCGACGCGTTCGTGTTGGAGTGCTACGACCCGGCGCACGATGTGCTCGGCACGCATGTCGAGGTGCAGCCGGGCGATGTGGGCATGCATTTCTTCGTCGGGCCGGCGCACGCCCCCTCCGGGCCGATCCCCGGCTACACGCGGCACGTGTTTCGCACCCTGATGTGCTTCATCTTCGAGCACTTGCGAGCGCAGCGGGTGGTGGTGGAGCCCGACATTCGCAATCAGAAGGTGCATGCGCTGAACGCCGCCATGGGCTTCGTGGTGCATGCGCCGATCACCCTGCCGCACAAGACGGCGCTGCTGTCGAGCTGCACCCGCGAACAGTTCCGGCGCGCGATGGCGCTGGACTCTCGATTCGATTCACTGCTTCTTGAACAACCGCTGACCCAGGACGCTGCAACATGACCCGCCCCACCGACACGACGCCCACCGCCGCCCATTTGGTACCCGAGGTCTGGCAACAAGCCAACCGCCACCTCGTCCGCAAGGCGATCGCCGAGTTTGCGCACGAGCAGGTGCTGGTGCCCGAAACCTTGGGCCCAGCCTCGCGCAAGGGTTGGCAACACTACCGCCTGGTGTCGCCGGACGGGTTGGCCGTCTATGAATTCGACGCGCAGCCCATGCCGCTGCGGCACTGGCGTGTCGACGCCCGGTCTGTGCAGAAGACGTTGGACGGCCAGGCGGTGCCGCTCGACGCGCTGGCCTTCGTCATCGAGTTCAAGCAGACGCTGGGCCTAAAGCCCGAGCTGCTGCCGATCTATTTGGAGGAGATCAGCAGCACGCTGTATGGCGCGGCCTACAAGCTCATGAACGGTGAGCGGTCGAGCGCGGCGCTGGTCGATGCCGACTTTCAGGCGATCGAGTCGGCGATGAGCGAAGGCCACCCCGGCTTCGTGGCCAACAACGGCCGCATCGGCTTCGACGCGAACGACTACGCGGCCTACACGCCCGAGGCCGGGGCACGCTTCTCGGTCGTGTGGCTGGCCGTGCGGCGCACGCACGCCGAGTTCAATGCCATTTCGGGCCTGAGCCACGAGCAACTGCTGGCAGAGGAACTGGGGCCGGAGCTGCTGGCGCAGTTCTACGCCAGGCTGGAGGCGATGGGCTTGAATGCCGAAGACTACTGGCTGATGCCGGCGCACCCCTGGCAATGGGCCAACAAGCTGGCGATGGGCTTCGCGGCCGATGTGGCCAACCGCCACATCGTCTACCTGGGCACCAGCGACGACGCGTACCAGGCGCAGCAATCGATCCGCACCTTCTTCAACATCAGCCAGCCGACCCGGCGCTATGTGAAGACCTCGTTGTCGATCCTGAACATGGGCTTCATGCGCGGGCTGTCGCCGTACTACATGTCGGGCACGCCGGCGATCAACGAATGGGTGCACGCCTTGGTGCAGAGCGACGAGACGCTGCAGGCCTGCGGCTTCATGGTGCTGCGCGAGGTGGCGTCGATCGGCTACCGCAATCGCTACATCGAAGCGGCGGTCGACAAGGACAGCGCGTACCGCAAGATGTTTTCGGCGCTCTGGCGGGAGAGCCCGCTGCCGCTGCTGAAACCGGGGCAGACACTGATGTCGATGACGGCGCTGCTGCATGTCGACGCGCGAGGTGAATCGATGCTGGCACACCTGATCCAGCGCTCGGGGTTGGACGCCACCACCTGGGTGCGGCGCTACCTGCACACCTTCTTGTCGCCGATGTTGCATTGCTTCTACGCCCACGACCTGGTGTTCATGCCGCACGGCGAGAACCTGATCCTGGTGATGGAGAGCCATGTGCCGGTGCGCGCGCTGATGAAGGACATCGCCGAGGAGTGCGCGGTGTTCAACGGCGGCGAGCACCTGACCGAGCGCATCGGCCGCATCGCGATCGAGATGCCGGATGAGTTCAAGCTGCTGTTCCTGTTCATCGACGTGTTCGATGGCTACTTCCGCCACCTGCAGCAGGTGCTGGTCGACGCCGAGTGCATGGACCCTCAGGAGTTCTGGTCGCTGGTGGCCGAATGCGCGCTGCTCTACCAGCGAGAGCATCCCGAGTTCGCGGCCAAGTTCGAGCGCTTCGACCTGTTCGCGCCCACCTTCGCGCACTCGTGCCTGAACCGACTGCAACTGCGCAACAACACCCATATGCTGAACCTGGCGGATCCGGCGTCGGGCCTGGCGTTCGCAGACCCGCTGGAGAACCCGATTGCCGGCATGCGGCAGGGCGGTGCGCAACCGGTGGGTGTGCGGCGAGGCGAGATGGCGCCAACCGCTTGAGGCGCTGGTGCGAAGGGCAGTGCCAGGGGCGCTGCCCGGCGCGTATCACTCTGCGGGCAGGGCGGCGCGGCAGCAATCCATGGCCTGGCGCAACAAGGCGTGCGCGGTGGAGAGCGACAGGCCCAGCCGCGCCGCCACTTCGCGCAAGGTCAGGCCCTCGAGTTGGTACAGCTCGAAGGCCAGGCGAGGGCGCTCGGGCAAGCCCGCCAGTGCCTCGCTCAGCAAGGCCAGGTGCTGCCGGCCCATGGCCTGCCGCTCGGGCGACGCGCAAGGGCAGCCCACATCGTCGAAGCCCTCGCAGGCTTCTTCGAACAGGTGGCCCTCGAGCGCGGACCGGCGGTGCTCATCGATCGCGAGGTTGCGCACGATGCGGTGGCAGTACGACACCGGTTCGTTCAGCGCCGCGCGTGGGCACGCCGTGGCCTTGAGATACGCGTCGTGCAGCAGATCGTCGGCACGCTGGGCACAGCCGACGATGCGTTGCGCGGTGCGTTTGAGCTGAGGGCGATGGGTGATGAACACCACCGCCAAAGGATGTGTCGACAAAGGAAGTCTCCCTGGAATTTGGTTTCGAGCGTCACATTCAAATGAGAAGCATTCGCATTTGAATGGTAGTCGGGAGAGAGGCCAGGACGCTGAAAGCACCCGCCGTCGCGATGGTCAAAGCGGGCCGTGAAAGCACCGGCATGGCAAGGGCGCTGGCTCCTGCGCCAAGCCGCAGACCTAACGGCAACCCTGGGTGAACCCCCAGGCAGGCCGCCGATATAGTCGACCGTAGATCGCACCAACATCGGGAGGGACGGGCAATGCGGCGATTCGAGCTGATCGAAGGGGCATCGAGCAAGTTTTGGGAGGTCGAGCGCGCTGGCTGTGACGTGACGGTGCGCTTCGGTCGCATCGGCACCAACGGGCAGACCAAAACCAAGACGCTTGCCAACGACGCGGCGGCCCAGAAAGAATTCGAGGCGCTGGTCAAGGAAAAGACCGGCAAGGGGTACGGCGAGGTCACGGTGGCTGCGGGGGCGGCATTGCCTGCGGCGCCAGCGCCCGCACCCGTACCCGTACCGGCCCCCGCCCCCGCGAGCGTTGCGGTGAAGGCGGCGACAAAGGACGTACCTGTCGCGGCAACCGCCGCGGCGTCGGCAACGCCAGCCGCCACCATCGCCACGGCCTCGGCCAGCGCCGACTTGCCGCCGATCGACTGGCCCTCGGGCGGTTTCGATTGGAGCGATGCCTTGCGCAAGGCGATGCCCGTGGTGCGCGGCATCCACACGCGGCCACCGCTCGATGGCAAGGCGCTGCTCGCGCAGCCGATCAAGATCCGCGACGACCAACACGGTTTTCAGGCGCGCAATTTCGCCTCGGTGACCACGGCGATGAACGCTCGCTGGACCCACTGGGACGCCAAGACCCTGGCCGAGATGTGCCAGCCCGATGCGCTGAAGCGGGCCGAACCCTCGTTCTGGCTGGAGCTGTGCGTGCAGTGCCTGTGCGGGCAAATGACCTTTGATGCCGCCGAAGCCCACTTTGGCCGGCATGGCCACCACTACCGCAACCTTGGCCTGATCTGGGCCACGGTGGTGGGGGCTGCACTGCACGGCTTGCCCTTCATGATCGAGGTGGCCCTCGACCTGGCGCGTGGCATCCAGACCGAGGCATACCAACTCAACCACGTCATCAGCTCGCAGTTCGAGGCGCTGCGCGAAGCGATCGCCGTGTGCAGCGACGCCGAGCACGACGCGGTGATCGCCACGCTGGACCGGCAGGCCGGCTCGACGCCGCTCGATCGCCTGCTGCGGGCAGAGATCTGCCCGCATCGCACCGACTGGGTTCAGGCCAGCATGGCAGACGAATCGCCGCTCGACCAGCTGTACCTGCGCGACGCCGTGGCCCCGGCCGATGTGATGCGTCGCTACCTGAAGAAGGCGACGCCCTACCTCTACACGCTGGAGGGCGCGCTGGCGCTGCAACTGCACCTTCACGACACCGGGGCGTTCGAACTGCTGGCCGACCTGCTGCGGCGTGCGCCCGACCGCGACAACAGCGAAAAGCTCACCGCCCTGGTCGCGCGGATGCGCATGCCGCAGATGGTCGAGCTGCTGGTGGAGCTGATCGAGCGAAAGGAATGCCGCGCTGCGTTGGAAAAGGTGTCCGAGCGCTATCCGGCAGCCGTGCTGAAGTGCGTGATCGGCCACGCGCTGTCGTCTCGCTCGCGCCTGGCCGAGGGCTGGGCCGTGCGCCTGGCGCTGCGCGAGCCGGCGGCACTTGCGCAGGCATTGCCCGTTCTCGCCGCCGGTGAGCGAGAGCGCTTCGAAGCGCTGCTCGAATCGTTGCGCACCGCAGAAGCCAGCCCGGAACAGCTGCCGCCCCTGCTGCGCGAGCCGCCCTGGCTGCGCAAGGCTCGTGCGTCAGAACTGCCGACGCTGGATGTAGCGCCGCGTGCCACGCCGGACCGCATCGAGTGGACGCCCGAAGTCAAGGCGAAGCACGCCGCCTATCAGGTCAATGCCTGGCGGCTGAAGCGCGCGGCGAACCCGACCGAGCACGCGTTGACCGAAATGCATGTCACGCCGGCCGGCCGTGCCCGCGTGATGGCCGGCCAGTGGCTGCAGGCCGACGACGTTCAACTCACCAAGTCGTACTACAGCGGCGAGTCGCCTGAGATCGTGCTGATCTTTCCCGACCCGGCGGGATTGGCGCTGTGGAACAGCTACCCCGCCAAGTACTGGTACAGCTATGTTGACCCCGCCGCCCCGGTGGCCGCCATCCTGGCCCGGCACGGGGAAGCGGCGCTGCCCGGGCTGGTGGCCTTTGCGCAGTCCAACGCAGAGAGCGGGCTCGCCATCGCATTGACCGTGGACAGCGCCCAGCTCGTACCGACCGCGCTGCATGCGCTGCGAAACCTGAAAAAGGCCAAGGCCGTGGCGATGGCATGGCTGCGGGCGCACGCCGACACCGCGCTGACGGCGGCGTTGCCGTTGGCCTTCGGCAAAGACAAGACCCAGCGCGACAACGCGCAGTTCGGGGTGCGCTGGCTGGTGGCCAACGGCTTCGAAGAGCGGGCGCACGATGTGGCCGCGGCCTACGGCGCCGAGATGTCGCAGGCGTTGCAGGCTTTGCTCGACGCCGACCCGCTGCTCGTGCTGCCGGCGCGCATGCCGAAGCTGCCGGTGTTCTTTGTTGCGCCGTCGTTCCGCCGCCCGCTGTTGCGCGATGGTGGCGAGGCACTGCCGACGAGCGCCATCGAGCACATCGGCACGATGCTGGCGATCAGCAAGCTCGAAGCCCCGTATCCCGGCCTGGCCATCGTCAAGGAGGTGTGCACGCCGGCGTCGTTGGCGGAGTTCGCCTGGGATTTGTTCGAGGCCTGGATGGCCGCCGCGGCGCCGAGCAAAGACTCGTGGGCCTTCGCCGCGCTGGGCCTGCTGGGCGACGACGAGACGGCGCGGCGGCTGGCGCCCCGCATCCGCGAGTGGCCGGGTGAGTCGGCGCACCAGCGCGCGGTGACTGGCCTGGATCTGCTGGCCGCCATTGGCAGCGACGTGGCGCTGATGCACTTGAACGGCATTGCCGGCAAAGTGAAGTTCAAGGCGCTGCAAGACCGCGCCAAGGAGAAGATCGCCGCCGTGGCCGAGGCCCGCGGGTTCACCGCCGCCGAGCTGGCCGACCGGCTGGTGCCCGACCTGGGCCTGGACGAGCAGGGCACGCTGGCGCTGGATTTCGGGCCGCGCCAGTTCTTCGTCGGGTTCGACGAGACCTTGAAGCCCTTCGTGAAGGACGCGCAGGGTGTGCGCCTGAAAGACCTGCCCAAGCCGATCAAGAGCGACGACGCCGCGCTGGCCGAGGCCGCGACCGATCGCTTCAAACAACTGAAGAAGGACGCCAAGGCCATCGCCAGCCTGCAGGTCACGCGGCTGGAGATGAGCATGGTCGAGCGCCGCCGCTGGACGGCCACCGACTTCAAGCTGTTCTTCCTCGAACACCCGCTGACCCGGCACCTGGCGGCTCGCCTGGTCTGGGGCGTGTACGACGCCAACGGCGCACTGGTGAGCGGTTTTCGCATCGCCGAAGACTGGACGCTGGCCGATGCCGACGACTCGCAGACCGAGCTGCCCGCTGACGCGAACGTCGGCATCGTCCATGTGATCGAGATGCCACCAGCGATGCAGGCGGCCTTCGGCCAGATCTTTGCCGACTACGAGATCTTGCAGCCGTTCAAGCAGCTCGGCCGCGAGACCTACACGCTGACACCTGAGGAGCTGAAGAGCAGCGAGATCAAGCGCTTCGAGCACAAGACGGTGGCCACCGGCAGCGTGATGGGCTTGGTCAACCGCGGCTGGGAGCGGGGCCAGGCACAAGACGCCGGCTGGGTCGGCTGGTTCAGCAAACGCGTGGCCGATGGCCTGCAGGTCGATCTCGAGCTTGACCCCGGCACGATCGTCGGCGACATCAGCTACGAGCCGAAGCAGCGCATCCCGAAGATCGTGCTGCGGCACACCGGCACCTGGGACAACCAGGGTCACGCCAATTTCGAGCGCCTGGACCCGATCGCTGCCAGCGAAGTGCTGCGTGACGCCGAGTTGCTCGCACCGCTGAAGGAGTAGCTTCGATGACCGCGAAGAAGACGACGGCGCGCATCCAGCGGCCACCTGCCGAGCAGCTGTATGCCGACGAGCTGGCCCAGCTCGCCAAGACCGACAAGGGGCCGGTGCCGCCGGGCTGGCGGCTGTCGATGAAGGCGGTGATGCAGTTCATCGGCGGTGGCCCGGGCATTCGCCGCAAGATCGTCTGCGCGCCGAGCCTGATCGAGCGGGCGATGGTCACGCTGGCGTCGAACCGCGCCTTGCTGCTGGTCGGCGAGCCGGGCACGGCCAAGAGCCTGCTGTCCGAGCTGCTCGCGGCCGCGGTGTGCGGTACCAGCACCTTGACGATCCAGGGCAGTGCCGCGACCACCGAAGACCAGATCAAGTACGGCTGGAATTACGCGCTGCTGCTCAACGAAGGCCCGAGCCACCGCGCGCTGGTGCCTTCGCCGCTGTACCGCGCGATGCGGGAGGGCCGGATCGTGCGCTTCGAAGAGATCACGCGCTGCCCGCCCGAGGTGCAAGACGGCCTGTTGTCGATCCTCTCCGAGCGTTTGCTGATGGTGCCTGAGCTGGCCGAGGACAACGCGGTGTTCGCCGCACCCGGCTTCAACCTGATCGCCACCGCCAACACACGCGACCGCGGCGTCAACGAGATGTCGGCCGCCTTGAAGCGCCGCTTCTCGTTCGAGACGGTGTTCCCGATCGCCGACTACGACGAGGAGCTGGCGCTGGTGCGGTCCGAGCTGGCGCGGCTGCTCGCGCAAGACCAGTTGGCCGTGACGCCGCAAGACGACGTGCTGGAGGTGCTGGTCACCACGTTTCGCGAGTTGCGCACCGGGCTCGACAAGGACGGCAACGCCGGCGAACGGCTGTCGACCGTCGTCAGCACCGCCGAAGCTGTCAGCGTGGCGCATGCGGTGGCGCTGCGCGGGCACTACCTGCGCGGTGATGCGGGCCAGCCCGGCGACATCGTCGAGGCGCTCGCGGGCGCAGCGGCCAAGGACAACCCTGAAGATCTGAAGAAGATTCGCCGCTACATCGAGCAACGCGCCAGCCGCCGCAAGGGCGAGCACTGGCAGGCGTTTCACGCTGCGCGCCATCTGCTGCCTGAGTAGCCGCCGTTCGTGAGCACCGTTCGCGTCATCGGCGTGCGACACCACAGCCCGGCTTGTGCCCGGCTGGTCGCCCACGCGATCGCGCAAGATCGGCCGCAAGCCATCCTGATCGAAGGGCCGAGCGATTTCAACCCGCGCATCGGCGAGCTGCTGCTCGACCACCAGTTGCCGCTGGCGCTGTACAGCTATGCCAACGAGGCGGACCAGGCGGCCCAGTGCTGGTTCCCGCTGCTCGACTACTCGCCCGAGTGGGTGGCGCTGCGCGAAGGCCACGCCATCGGCGCTGCGCTGCGCTTCATGGACCTGCCGCATTGGCGCTACCGCACGCTGCCCGATGCGCAGCGCCGCACGGCGGGGCAGATGAGCACACGCTCCCGCTACGGCGAGGTGGTGGAGCGGCTGTGCCGCCGCTTCGCCTGCGACGGTGACGACGCACTGTGGGACCATCTGTTCGAGTCGGTCCCCGTCGAGGCGCAGGCCGACCTGGCCCAGCGCCTGGAGCTGTATTTCGCCGAGCTGCGCGGTGACGACCCCGGCACCGAGCAGGACCAGGCGCGTGAGCAGCACATGTCGCAATGGCTGGCCTGGGCCTCGTCGAATTTCGAGCGGGTGTTGGTCATTTGCGGCGGTTGGCACAAGCCAGCGTTGGAGCGCGCGCTCGTTGCGGGGGGCGTGCCCAACGCGGCCGAGCCCGACGTGCCGCAGCCACTGAACGAACGGGCCGCCGGCTGCTACCTGGTGCCGTTCGAATACCGCCAGGTCGACGCGCTCGGTGGCTACGCCGCCGGCATGCCTTCGCCGATGTACTACCAGTGGGTCTGGCAGCACGGTGTCGGTGCCGCGGGTGACCGTGCCGTTGCAAAGGTGGTGTCGCGCCTGCGCCGCGCGCAGGTGGCACTGTCGACGGCGGACCTGATGGCTTTTGAACGCACCGGTGCCGCGTTGGCCGGCTTGCGCGGGCACGTGGCGCCGCTGCGCGTCGACTTGCTCGATGCACTGCAATCCGCCGTGGTCAAAGAGGCGCTGGAGGCGCCCGCACCCTGGAGCGGCGCACGGCGGCTTCACGCGCATCACCACCCGGTGCTGCGAGAGGCGCTGCTCGCCTTGACCGGAGACGGCGCCGGCCGCCTGCACGGCGATACGCCTCTGCCGCCGCTGTTGCACGACGTGCGCCAACGCATGGCCGAGCAAGCGTTGGAGATCGGTCGTGATCCGCGCAAATTGATGCTCGACCGCCGCCGGGTTGAGGACGCGCCGCGAGCGCATCTGCTGTGGCAACTGCATGGCCTGAGGGTGAGCGGCGTGCAGTTGGTGGAGACCAAAGCGCCGCAGGCCGCACGGGGCCTGGCGCGTGAGCTCCACTTCGAAGAGCACTGGCGGCTGCATCAGAACGAGCGCTGGTACCCCGACCTGATCGAGGCGGCGGTGCACGGCGCGACGCTCGAATCGGCCGCACGGCAGTGCCTGCTGCGCCAGGTGGCCGATGCGCATGGCGACGCTGCCGAGTTGGCGAGATGCCTGATGCAGGCCATTCGCGCCGGGCTGTTCGACATGGGGCGCGACCTGGTCGGCCAATTGCGCGATGGCATTGCCGAGAGTCACGACCACGGTGCGCTGGCGCAGGCTGCGCAGCTTCTGGCCGGCGTGGTGCAGGCCGGCTTCTGGGGCGATGACCCGCGCGAGCTGCTCGAAGGCACGCTGGCGTTGATGGCCGAGCGCTTGTTGTGGCTGCTCGAAGGCCGCGACGGCGCCGGCAGCCCGCAGCAGATGGCTGCCGACGTGGGGGCAGCCGCGGTGTTCGACACCCTGCTGCGTCTGGGCCTGCCGGCACTGGACACCGCCTTCGTGGGCCAGACGCTGGCACGCCTGGCCCACGCGGCCTCGAAGCCGCCGGCCTTGCGCGGCGCGGCACTCGGCGTGGCCTGCCAACACGGCGCCCTGGCCGGTGGCGACGCCCAAGCCGCGCGTGACGAGGTGATCGCGCTGACACGCGCGATGCCGCCGCGCGACGCGCTGGGCGACTTTCTCTATGGCTTGTTCTCGTGCGCCCGCGCACTGGCCACCGAGACAGACGGCATCGTGCGGGCGATCCACGCGGCGCTCGACGGCATGGGGGTCGAAGACTTTCTCGTCGCGCTGCCTGCGCTGCGTGCTGCGATCGGCTGGTTTCCGCCCAGAGAGCGCGGTGCACTGGCGGCTCATGTCGCCAAGCTGCTGGGCTTGCACACGGGCCAGCATCAACGCCTGCTGAACCTGCGCGAAGGCGTCGAAGCCTTGCTTGATACCCGCCGCGTCGAAGCCCAGGCTCTGGCGTGGGCGCGCGAGATCGGCCTGTGGCCGGGTGTGGCGCCATGACGAAACCGCTGCCCGAACTCGACGCCGCCGAGCGCTGGCGCCTGCTGCTGGGCGAGGCCGGCAGCGCCAGCCTGGGCGCTTGCGGCGGCACGGCCGGTGGCATGGACCGTGCGCTGGCGTGGCTCTATGGGCGCGACGACACCTCGCAGGGCAACCACAACCCCGATGACGTGCTGGACCGCCACGGCGGCATCGGCCCGTCGCCCATCACCGTGCCGGAGTGGATCAACCAGATCCACGAGCTGTTCCCGAAAGAGACGATCGAGCGGCTGGAGCGCGACGCCATCGAACGCTACGGCATCGACGAGGTGGTGACCAACCTCGACGTGCTCGAGCGCGCCACGCCGAACCCCGCATTGCTGCAGGCCGTGATGCGCACCAAGCACCTGATGAACCCGCAGGTGCTGGCGATGGCGCGCAAGCTGGTCGAGAAGGTGGTGCGCGAGTTGATCGAGAGACTGGCGAAGCAGGTGCAGCGCGCGTTCACCGGGGCGCGCAAGCCCCAACAGTTGAGCCTGCAAGGTGCGGCGAACCAGTTTGCAGCGCGGGAAACGCTCAAGCGCAACCTGCGCCACTACGACCCGCAGCGCAAGCGGCTGGTGATCCAGAAGCCGCTGTTCCATGTCCACACGCGCCGTGTGCTGGAGCCCTGGCAGGTGTTCCTGCTGGTCGACCAGAGCGGCAGCATGTTGAACTCGGTCATCCACTCAGCCGTGACCGCCGCGTGCCTGTGGGGGCTGCCGGGCATCAAGACCCACTTGATCGCCTTCGACACCGAGGTGGTCGACCTGAGCGAGAGCGTCAACGACCCGGTCGAGGTGCTGATGGGCGTGCAGCTCGGCGGTGGCACCTGCATCGGCAAGGCCGTGGGTTATGCGGCCGAGCACATCAGCGTACCGCGGCGCGCCATCGTCGTCATCGTCAGCGACTTCTACGAGGGCATGTCCGAGCATGTGTTGATCGGGCACGTGCGCGCGCTGGTGGCGCAAGGCAGCATCGTGCTCGGCCTGGCGGCACTCGACGAGCGCGCCGACCCGGTCTACGACAAGGAGCTGGCCGGCAAGCTGGTGGAAGCCGGGGCGCATGTGGGCGCGATGACACCGGGCCAGTTGGCGGCCTGGCTGGCGGAGAAGCTGAAGTGAGCGCCGTTCGCGCCGACTTGCTGCTGCTGTCGCCGGAGGCACTGTCGCACGCCGCCAATGCGGGCATCGTCAAGCGGGCGGTGCGCGAGCTGGCCGGTGGCTATCGGCCGAAGTTGGTGGTGGACGCCACCGGGGAGATCGAGGCGACGTTCGACGACGGCGTGTCGTGTCGCTGGCCACCTGGGGCCACGATCCAGAGCGTGCGCTGCAGCTGCGGTGCGGCAGGCGTCTGCCGGCACCGGGTGATCGTGGCGTTGGCCTACCGCGAATCGGTCACTGCGGACGGGGCCGATCCGGCACCGGCCGTGGCGCCGGTGGCCAGTGCCAGCGACGATGCGCTGGCGCGGCTCATCCCGGCCTCGCTGCTGGCCGAGGCCCGTTTGCAGCGCGATGCGGGTGTCAGCATCGAGGTGCGCCGGCGCGCCGGCGGCGAGCCCTGCGACACCGCGCGGCTGCCCAGTGCCACCGTGCGCTTTTGGGGCGGCGCAGCGCTCGAGACGGCCCGTTGCGACTGCCTGCGGGCGTCGGCCTGCGAACACGTGGCGCTCGGCGTCTGGGCGTTTCGTGCGGCCGACGAACAGGATTCGGCTGCCGCCCACCTCACCGTCCGGCTGGGCGCGCAAGGGCATCGCGAAGCAATCGATCACGGGCCGTTCCATCAAATCGTGGAAGCGGTCGCCCGCCATGGGGTGGCGCGCGGCGGCGCCGCGCTGATGCAGCCGCTGTCGTCGGCACGCGTCGCTGCCGCCGATGCCGCCTGGATTTCGCTGGTGGTTGCCGACCTGGAGACCTGGTGCGAAGCCTATGCGAAGCGAAGCGCCTTGTATGACCCGGCTCAAGGCGTGGACCTGCTGGCCGAGCTGACGCTGCGCTTGACGGCCGGCGGCTTGCCCGGCCATGGCGGCGCCGTGCTCGGCACCGGCCAATCGGGCGAGACGGCGCTGGACCGGCTGCGGCTGATGTGCCTGGGCGCGCGCACCCAGCGCGATGGCGAAGGCCGGCGAACAACGCTGGTGATGGCCGACATTGACACCGGCACACGCCTGGTGATCACGCACGACTGGCAAGTGCCTGAGGCGCGCGGGGCCGACGAGGCCGCATTGCGCGCCGCCGAGCGGCTGGCGCCGGGCGTTCGCCTCGAAGCCTTGGCGCAAGGCCAGCTGCTGGCCCAGCAGGCCGCACGCCGGCCCGATGGCAGCGTGCGGCTGGCGCGTGCACGCAGCTCGCAGAACAGCGTGCTGCCCCAATCGGCAGACTGGGCCCAGCTCGGCAGCCCGGTGCGTTTCGACAACGTGGCCGCCTTGCGCGCAGAACAGATGGCGCACCCGAATGCCGCCCTGCAGCCCCGGCACGCGGCGCGGCGTTTCATCGTCTTCAGCCCGGCCGAGGTGGAAGAGCCTGTCTACGACGCCAATTCGCAATGCGTGGCGATGGTGCTGCGCGACGCGCAGGGCGAGCCGTTGCTGCTGCGGCGGTTCCATGAGCGTCACGCCCCCCATGCGCTCGACGCCATTGCCGCGGCAGGGACGCGGCGGCACGGCGAGCTGCGGCACGTGGCCGGTGTCTTGAGCTGGCACCACGGTGTACCCAGCCTGGACCCATGGGCCATCGCCTGCGATGGCCTGGTCGTGCCCGACTTCGCCAACGCCGAAGGAGCGCTGGCCGCCTTGCCATTGGGCATGGCTGAGCTGGCCGGCGACGACCCGTGCGCCCGTCACCTGGAAGCGCTGCGCCAGCACCTGGCCTTGCTGCTGCATCATGGCCTGGCAGGGTTGCCACGGACTTGGCCCACCGATACCGCCGCACTCGCCCAGCGGCTCGACGCCGCCGGGCTTCGCGAGCTGTCGCAGGGCTTGCGCGCGCTGGGCCCCGAGGTGGCTGCAGCCCAGGCCAACCCGGCAGACGCCAGACTCGCCCCGGCCCTGACGCCACTGCTGGCGCTGCGCCAGCTGCACGCCGACGCGGCGACACTCGATCAATCACCTCATACGCCATGACCCCGGCACCTGACCACAGCGGCACGGGCACGACCGGCCACGCGCCTGTGTTCAGGCCTGCCGATCTGCGCGTCGACCGGGGCGCGCTGTTCCAGCTCTCGGTCGAGTACATGCTGTGGGTGACCCAGGGCATCGCCGCCCAGGGGGCGACCACGGCGCCCTCATTGGCCTCGGTCGAGCGCCATGTCGCCGAGGGCCTCGACCTGCTGTGCGGCAAACAGCCGCCGGAAGGGGTGTTCTACCTGGTCGAGTGGGGCGGCGCGCCCGTCGGCACCGGTGGCCTGCGACAAATCACGCCCGGCGTGGCCGAACTCAAGCGGATCTACGTGCGGCCATCCCACCGCGGCCTGCGCTTGGGCGAGGCCATGCTGAACCGGCTGATCGCAGACGCCCGGGCCTTCGGCTGCGAGAAGGCCGTGCTGGATTCGGCGCCGTTCATGCCGGCGGCGCACCGGCTCTATGCCGCCGCCGGTTTCACTGACTGCCCGCCATACCCAGGCAGCGAAGCGCCGCGGCATCTGCTGGATGTCTGGCGGTTCATGGAGCGGCGGTTGTAGGCCTTCAGGTCGCCACCGGCTGCCCCAGCGCGCGCAGCGTGTCGCGGATGAACTGGGCCCGGTCGCGCGGCTCGGCGATCTCGCGCTCGATGCGCAGCTTGTCGTTGCCGGCGAGCTTGATGTGGCGGTTCTTCTGCACCAGCTCGATGATGCGCATCGCATCGATCGGTGGGTTGGGGCGGAAGGTGATGTTCATCAGGCGCGGGCCGGCGTCGATCTTCTGCACGCCGTAGGGCTTGGCGAGGATGCGCAGGCGGTGGGTGTCGAACAGCGTCTGGCCTTGCGTGGGCAGCTTGCCGAAGCGGTCGGTGACCTCTTCGAGCAGGGCGTCCAGGTGCTCGGCGCGCTCGGCCGTCGCCAGGCGCTTGTACAGGCTCAGGCGCATGTGCACGTCGCCGCAGTAGGCGTCGGGCAGCAGCGCGGGCGCGTGCAGGTTGATCTCGGTGGTGCTGCCGAAGACGCCGCTGGTGGGTGAGAGCAGGTCGGGCTCTTGCCCGTTCTTCAGCGCACGCACGGCTTCGCTCAGCATGTCGTTGTAGAGCTGGAAGCCGACCTCCATCATGTTGCCGCTCTGGTTGTCGCCCAGCACCTCGCCGGCGCCGCGGATCTCCAGGTCGTGCATGGCGAGGTAGAAGCCCGAGCCGAGTTCTTCCATCTCCTGGATGGCCTCGAGCCGCTGGGCCGCCTGCTTGGTCAAGCCCTCGACATCGGGCACCAGCAGGTAGGCATAGGCCTGGTGGTGGCTGCGGCCGACGCGGCCGCGCAGCTGGTGCAGCTGCGCCAGGCCGAACTTGTCGGCGCGGCTGATGACGATGGTGTTGGCGCTGGGCACATCGATGCCGGTCTCGATGATGGTCGAGCACAGCAGCAGGTTGTGGCGCTGGGCGACGAAGTCGCGCATCACGCGCTCCAGCTCGCGCTCGGGCATCTGGCCGTGGGCCACCGCAATGCGCGCTTCGGGGATCAGCTCTTGCAGCTTCTGGCGCCGGTTCTCGATCGTCTCGACCTCGTTGTGCAGGAAGTAGACCTGGCCGCCGCGCTTCAACTCGCGCAGCACGGCCTCGCGGATGGTGCCGGTGCCCTCGTTGCGCACGAAGGTCTTGATCGCCAGGCGGCGCTGCGGCGCGGTGGCGATCACGCTCAGGTCACGCAGGCCTTCGAGCGCCATGCCCAGCGTGCGGGGGATGGGGGTGGCGGTCAGCGTCAGCACGTCGACCTCGGCGCGCATGGCCTTGATCGCCTCTTTGTGGCGCACGCCGAAGCGGTGCTCTTCGTCGATGATCAGCAGGCCCAGGCGCTTGAACTTCACGTCCTTGCTGAGCAGCTTGTGCGTGCCGACGACGATGTCCACCGTGCCGGCCTCGATGCCTTCGAGCGCGGCCTGCACTTCCTTCGCGGTGCGAAAGCGCGACAGCTCGGCCACCTTGACCGGCCACTTGCCGAAACGGTCGGCCAATGTCTGGTAGTGCTGCTCGGCCAGCAGCGTGGTCGGTGCCAGCAGCGCGACCTGCTTGCCACCGTGCACCGCAATGAACGCCGCCCGCAGCGCCACCTCGGTCTTGCCGAAACCCACGTCGCCGCAGACCAGGCGGTCCATCGGCTTGGGGCTGATCATGTCCTGGATGACGGCGTGGATCGCGGCGCGCTGGTCGGGGGTTTCCTCGAAGCCGAAGCTGGCCGCGAAGGCCTCGTAGTCGTGCGGCGAGAAGCGGTGGGCCAGGCCCTCGCGCGCGGCGCGCAAGGCATACAGGTTCAGCAGCTCGGCGGCGGTGTCGCGCACCTGCTCGGCGGCTTTGCGGCGGGCCTTGTCCCACTGGTTGGAGCCCAGCTTGTGCAGCGGCGCTTCTTCGGCGCTGACGCCGGTGTAGCGGCTGATCATGTGCAGCTGGGCCACCGGCACGTACAGCGTCGCGTTGTCGGCGTAGGTCAGGTGCAGGAACTCGGAAGGGCCGTCGCCCAGGTCGATGTGGATCAACCCCTGGTAACGGCCGATGCCGTGGCTGGCGTGCACCACCGGGTCGCCGATCTTCAGCTCCGACAGGTCCTTGATCAGCGCATCGACGCTGCTGGTCTGCTCTTGCTTGCGGCGCCGGCGGGTGCTGGGGGCGCTGGCGAACAGCTCGGTTTCGGTCAGGAACTGGATCGCCTTGCCGGCTTCCGGTTCGTGCCAGAAGAAGCCGGAGGCCAAGGGCGCCGCGGTGATCGCCACCTTCTCGTCGCCGGCTTCGAACTCGGCCAGCGTCGCGACGCTCGGCACATCGATCTTGTGGTCGCGCAGCAGCTCGAGCAGGCTTTCGCGGCGGCCCTCGCTCTCGGCCACCAGCAGCACGCGGTGGGGCGTGGTGTCGAGGTGTTTTTCCAGCGCAGCCAGCGGCTCGGTGGCGCCGCGGTCGGTGGACACGTCCGGCAGCGGGCGGGCCCAATCCACCGGCTCGTTGCCACGCAAGCTCAACGCGGCGTGGTGGGCGGTGCGGGTGAAGAAGTCTTCGATCCGCAGGAACACGCTTTCGGGCGGCAGGATGGGCCGGTCCGGGTCGTGCTGCAGAAAGCGGTGGCGCTCGCGCGTGTCGGCCCAGAAGCGCTGCAGGGCGTCGTCGACTTCGCCATGCAGCGTCAGCATGGTGTTGTCGGCGAGATAGTCGAAGATCGTGGCCGGCTCGTCGAAGAACAGCGGCAGGTAGTACTCGATGCCCGCGGTGGCGATGCCTTGCGCGATGTCTTTGTAGATGCGCGACTTGGTCGGATCGCCTTCGAGCATCTCGCGCCAGCGCTGGCGAAACTTGGTGCGCGCCGCGTCGTCCATCGGGAATTCGCGGCCGGGCAGCAACCGCACCTCGGGCACAGGGTAGAGGCTGCGCTGCGAATCGGGGTCGAAGGTGCGGATCGAATCGATCTCGTTGTCGAACAGGTCGACGCGGTAGGGCACCGGCGAGCCCATCGGAAACAGGTCGATCAGCCCACCGCGCACCGCGTATTCGCCGGGTGAAACCACTTGGCTGACGTGGCTGTAGCCGGCCAGCGTCAACTGGCTCTTGAACGCGGCTTCGTCGAGCTTGGCCTTCTGCTTGAACTGGAAAGTCGTGCCGGCCAGGAACGACGGCGGCGCGATGCGCGTCAGCGCGGTGGTGGCGGGCAGCAGCACCACGTCGACCTCGCGCTGGTGGATGCGCCACAGCGTGGCCAGCCGCTCGGAGATCAGGTCCTGGTGCGGGCTGAAGGTGTCGTAGGGCAGCGTCTCCCAGTCGGGAAACACGGCCACCCGCAAGCCGGGGGCGAAGAAGGGCAGCTCGTCGGCCAGGCGCTGGGCATCACCCGGCTCGGCCGTGACGATGACGAGCATGCGCTGCTCGTCGGCCCGTGCCTGCGCCATGCGGGCCAGCAGCAGGGCATCGGCCGAGCCGGTGGGGCGGGGCAGGGTGAATCGTTTGCCGGGGGCGATGGATGGAAGCTGCATGCGGGCTGGGGTGATGACGGGGGATCGCCGAAGGGCCGCCCCGAGGCGATCGCTCCCCCTCGGGGGGACCGACGCCGAAGGCGGCGTAGGGGGCACATGACTCAAAGCAAAACACCCCGCGGCGATCGAATCGGCGAGGGGCAGGGGGCGCCGCATGGCGCATGAGGGGCGATTCTAGAATCGCCCCCATGTTGATCGACGCCGCAGGCACCATGCCCCGCTGTTATGCATTGGTACCTTGTGCCGGCATCGGTGCGCGCTCAGGCGCGGCCGGGCCCAAGCAGTACGAGCCGGTGGCCGGCAGCGCCATGGTGGCGCACACGCTGGCCGCGCTGGCCCAGGTGTCGCGCCTGGCCGCCACGCTGGTGGTGCTGTCGCCGGAAGACACGTTGTTCGACGCGGCCGTGCCCGGCTTTGCCGGCGAGCGCGCCTGGGTCGAGCGCTGCGGTGGCGCGACGCGCGCCGAGACCGTGGCGAACGGCCTGGCGGCGTTGCGCGAGCGCGGGGCCCAGCCGCATGACTGGGTGCTGGTGCACGACGCAGCGCGCTGCCTGATCCGCCCCGAGTGGGTCGACCGGCTGATCGACGCCTGCATGGACGACGAGGTGGGCGGCCTGTTGGCGCTGCCGGTGGCCGACACGCTGAAGGCTGAAGATGACGGCCGTGTGGCGCACACGGTGGACCGCAGCGGCAAATGGGCCGCGCAGACGCCGCAGATGTTTCGCCTGGGCCTGCTGGCACCCGCGCTGGCGCATGCCGGCGCCGCGGTGACCGACGAGGCCAGCGCGGTCGAAGCCTTGGGCCACGCGCCGAAGCTGGTGCGCGGCGAATGGGAGAACTTCAAGCTCACCTGGCCGGGTGACTTTCAACTGGCCGAGCGACTGCTGGCCACCAAAGAGGCATGACGATGACGAATTCCACCGCCGCTGCGCTGCCCGCCTTGCGGGTCGGCGAAGGCTGGGACACGCACGCGCTGGTCGTCGGCCGCCCGCTGGTGCTGGGCGGCGTGACGATCCCGCACAGCCATGGCCTGCTCGGCCATTCGGATGCCGATGCGTTGCTGCACGCGATCACCGACGCGGTGCTGGGCGGTGCGGGCCTGGGCGACATCGGCCGCCATTTCCCCGACACGGCCGCCGAGTTCAAGGGTGCCGACTCGTTCGTGCTGCTGGCCGAGGCCACGCGCCGCGTGCGCGCCGCGGGCTGGGTGGTGGTCAATGTCGACTGCACCATCGTCGCGCAGGCGCCGAAGATGGCGCCACACATCCCGGCGATGTGCCAGCGCATTGCCGAGGCGCTGGGCGTGGCCGCCGATCAAGTCAACGTCAAGGCCAAGACGGCCGAGAAGATGGGGCCCGTGGGCGAGGGCCGGGCGATCGAGGCGCGGGCGGTGTGTTTGCTGGCGAAGGCTTGACCGCCCCCCGTTTGACGCTTCGACGCTGAAGACTCGGGTGGGGCGCTGGCGCGCCGGCTACAGGCCCAACTCACTCAGGCTGGCGTGTTGGTCCGGTCGGCGCCCTGGCGCCCAGAAGTATTGGCGCTCGGATTCGTTGATCGGCAGGTCGTTGATGCTGGCATGGCGGTGCGTCATCAGGCCCGCGTCGTTGAATTCCCAGTTTTCGTTGCCGTAGCTGCGGTACCACTGGCCGGAGTCGTCGTGCCATTCGTAGGCGAAGCGCACGGCGATGCGGGCGCCGTCAAACGCCCACAGCTCCTTGATGAGCCGGTAGTCGAGTTCGCGGGCCCACTTGCGCGCCAGAAAGGCCTGCACGGCGTCGCGGCCCGTCACGAACTCGGCGCGGTTGCGCCAACGCGTGTCGGTGCTGTAGGCCAGCGCCACGCGGGCCGGGTCGCGGCTGTTCCAGGCGTCTTCGGCCAGGCGCACTTTCTGGGCGGCGGTTTCGCGTGTGAAGGGTGGCAGCGGCGGGCGGCTTTCCATGGGGTTCCTTTGTTTGGTGATCGTGGTGTGTGGACAGATCTGTCTACATCGGCGATTGTGGGTGATGTAGACAAGTCTGTCTACAATGCCGCCATGCTGACCGATGACACCCTCGACCTGCGCAGCCTGCCGGTGCGCGATCGAATCTTGTGGACCGCGCACGACCTGTTCTACCGAGAGGGCATCCGCGCCACCGGGATCGACCGGGTGATTGCCGAAGCCGGTGTCACCAAGGTCACGTTCTATCGCCAGTTCCCGAGCAAGAACGACCTGATCCTGGCCTTTCTGGCGTTGAGGCACGACCGTTGGATGACGTGGTTCAAGGACGCGTTGGTTCGCCACGGCAGCGAGCGCAAGGGCGTTCAGGCGCTGGTGCCGGCGCTGGCCGAGTGGCTGGGCCACGCCGATTTCCGGGGTTGTGCCTTCATCAACAGCGTGGGCGAGCTTGGCGGCACCCTGCCGGCGGTGGTGGAGATGGCGCGGCGCCACAAGCAGGACGTGGCGGACGTGGTCGCGGGGCTGCTGCCGCCGGGGCGGCTGCGTGCGCGCAACGCGAGGGCGCTGGTGTTGGCGATGGACGGCGCGATCGTGCAGGCGCAGTTCCAGGCTGAATCGGGCGAGGTCTTGAAAGGCCTGGAATGCCTGGTCACGGCACTGGTGGCTTGAGTCGTGAAGAGTTGGCCCATCGGGGCGCGCGGCTTGCTTGTTAACCCGTAGCTGGGGCGTGCGCTCGTCCAGGCAACATCTGTCCTTTCCAAAGACGATCCCGCAGGATCGATCACGACAAAGAGGGACTGATGATGAGAGGTGAGGGACGTCGATCGTTCACGTTGGGGCTGGCGTTGTGCCTGGCCACCGGCGCACCGGCCTGGGCTGCCAGTTCGACGCATTTCGAGAGCACGGCGCAGGTGCAGGGCGTCACCTTGCTGCTCAATGGCGGCGGCAGCCGGTTCAGGCTGATGTTCAAGGTCTATGACATGGCGCTGTACCTGCCGCGCAAGGCCAGCAGCGTCGACGCCGTGTTGAACATGGAAGGGGCCAAGCGACTGGCCTTCGTCGCCCAACGCGACATCCCGGGCACCGACCTGGGCCTGGCGTTCATCAAGGGCTTGCAGGCCAACAGCCCGGCGGACCTGGTGCAGCGGCACGCGCTGTCGTCCACACGCCTGATCGAGATCTTTTCCGGCAAGCCGAAGTTGGTGGCCGGCGATACCTTTGCGATGGACTACCTGCCCGGCAAGGGCACGCAGTTCTTCATCCAGGGGCAGCCGCAGGGCGCGCCGGTGGGCGATGCGGAGTTCTTCGCGATGGTGCTGCGGATCTGGCTGGGGCCGCAGGCCGTGGAGCCGGCCTTGAAGGACGCGCTGCTGGGCGTGGAGCCGCGCAGCACCTATTGACGGCTGACGCGGCGAGGCCCGGCTTGCGCGTCAGGCCCGCTTCAACCGGATGTGGGCGATCAGCCCGCCGTCGCGCGCGTTGGCGAGTTCGAGGTTGCCGTCCATCCGCTGCAGCGATTTCTTGACGATCGCCAGGCCCAGGCCGGCGCCGGTGGCGGCGGTGCGGGCGGCGTCGCCGCGGAAGAACGGGGTGGTCAGGTGCTCGAGCTTTTCTTGCGCCACGCCCTGGCCGTAGTCGCGCACGGTGACGATGATCGAGTCGCCCACCTGCACATGCGTGACCTTGACCTTGGTGACGCCGGTGTCCACCGAGCGGCCGTAGCGGCGGGCGTTCTCGAACAAGTTGGCGAACACGCGGCCCAGCTCGGTGTCGTCGCCCTTGACGATCAGCCCCGGTGTCAGCCGCAGCGAGATGCGGATCTGCGAGGTGTCGCGGAAGGCCGCGGCCTCGCGCACGATCACCTGCGTCAGGTCGACCGGGCCGGTGCGCGAATCGTCCGGCCGCGCGTAGTCCATGAACTTGTCGATGATCGCGTCGAGCTGGTCGATGTCGGCGGCCATGTTGCGGCGGGCCTCGTCGTCGGCCACGCTGATCTCGGCCTCCAGCCGCAGCCGGGCCAGTGGCGTGCGCAGGTCGTGCGAGATGCCGGCCAGCATCACCGCGCGCTGCTCTTCAACCTTGGCCAGCTCGCGCGCCATGCGGTTGAAGCCGATGTTGACCGCGCGGATCTCGCTGGTCATCGTCGACTCGTCGAGCCGCGAATCGAATTCACCCTCGCGGATGCGGCTGGCGGCGAACGACAGGTTCTGCAGCGGCCGGTTGATCAGCCTGGCGATCGTCACCGAGCCGAGCAGGGTGGCCACCAGCGCAATCGCGACCCAGACGAACCAGGTGCCCGGCGTCAGCGGCTTCAGCCGGGCCGATTCGGCCTGCATCCAGTAGGGGTCGCGCTCGATGTTGAAGCCGACCCACAGCGCGTCTACCCCGTTGACGGTGCGCGCGACGATCGTGCTTTCGCCCAGGCGGTTGCGCAGGTCGGTGGCCACCAGGCGGGTGAACCGGTCGGTCTCGAACGGCTCCCAGCGGTCGCCGGGCTCACGCGGCAGGATCTTGACCGCCTCCTGGTCGCTCATGGTCTTGACCACGGCGATGCGGTTGATGCCGTCGGAAAACCGCAGCGCAGCGCGCGACAGGTTCACCAGGCTGGCGATCTGCTGCGAAGCCTGCACCGCGCGCGGCTCGAACTCGAGCTGGCGCAGCGTTTGCACCCAGGCAAACACGCCCCCGAACAGCAGCAGGCCGAGCAGGAAGAAGGTGCGCCAGAACAGGTTCAGCGCAAAGGGGGGGCGGGCAATGGGCATTCAGCGAGCTCGGGCCTGCACCTCAGGCCGGTGATCAGCTCGCATTGTCAGTTCTCCATGGATCAATGCGTCAAACGCGACGCATGAATCCAACAGAACCTGGCGGCCACCGCGGAACCGGCCTGGCCAGGCCGCCGCTGGTGGCGGCCCCTCGAGCGCGAGGCGCCGATGGCGCTTCGGGGTGGGGTCAGTTCGTGTCACCCGGCACGAAGACATAACCGACGCCCCACACGGTCTGGATGTAGCGCGGGTTGGACGGATCGGGTTCCAGCATCTTGCGCAGGCGCGAGATCTGGACATCGAGGCTGCGGTCGAACGGCTCGAACTCGCGGCCGCGCGCCAACTGGGCCAGCTTGTCGCGGCTCAGCGGCTGGCGCGGGTGGCGCACCAGGGCCTTCAGCATCGAGAACTCGCCGGTGGTCAGCGTGATCTGCTCGCCGTCCTTGGTCAGGCGGCGCAGCGACAGGTCGAATTCGAACGGCCCGAAGTTGACGACCTGCGGGTCCTTGGCCGGGGCGCCGGGCGCTTCTTGCGCCGGGCGGCGGCGCAGCACCGCGTGGATGCGGGCCAGCAGCTCGCGCGGGTTGAAGGGCTTGGGCAGGTAGTCGTCGGCGCCGACTTCCAGGCCGACGATGCGGTCGACGTCTTCGACCTTGGCCGTCAGCATGATGATCGGGGTGGAGTCGTTGGCGGCGCGCAGGCGGCGGCAGATCGACAGCCCGTCTTCGCCGGGCAGCATCAGGTCCAGCACGATCAGATCGATGGTTTCGCGCGTCTGCAGCCGGTTCAGCGCCTTGCTGTCCTCGGCCAGCAGAACTTCGAAACCTTCTTGCGTCAGATAGCGCCGCAGCAGGTCGCGGATGCGGGCATCGTCATCGACAACGACGATGCGGTCCGGGCGGGCGTTGCTGGTGGTGCTCATGTCGACTCCTAATTTGTAACAGAGGCATTGTGCAAGCCGAAAACGGGGTTTCCGGGCGGTCTGACCCTCTGTTACAAATGTTGCCCCACCTGCCAACCGGTTGCGTCGGCCGGCCTAGAGGGGTAGATCATTGAAGGGTCATCGCCACTTCCATGCTCACCATGACCGTTGCTTCTTGCCTTGCCGGCCGCTTTGCGGACCGTCTTGCTGGCCGTCTTGCTGCCAGTCACCTGGCCTTGTTTTCGCTGGCCCTGGCGCCTGTCTTGGCCACCGCCCAACCCGCGCCGCCGGCCGCTGCGCCGCTGCAGGGCGTGTTGACGCTCAGCACCACCGCGACCGTCGAGCTGCCGCAGGACTGGATGGTGCTGACGCTGTCGGTCAACCGCGAAGGCACCGATGCCGGCGCCGTGCAGACCCAGCTGAAGCAGGCCGTGGACGCGGCCTTGGCCGAAACGCGGCGCGTCGCCAAGCCCGGGCAGGTCGAGGTGCAGACCGGCGCCTTTTCGGTCCAGCCGCGCTACAACCAAAAGGGCCAGTTGAACGGCTGGCAGGGCCGCACCGAGCTGACGATCGAGGGCCGCGACATGGCGGCGATCGCGCAGCTCAGTGGCCGCATCGGCACGATGACGATCGCCCGGGTGGACTACGGCCTGTCACGCGAGGCCCGCGAAAAGGTCGAGGGCGAGGTCTCGGCGCAGGCGGTGGGGCGCTTTCGGGCCCGCGCCGACGAACTGGCCAAGCAGTTCGGCTATGGCGGCTATGTGATCCGAGAGGTCAACGTGTCGACCGACGGGGCAGCCCCGCCACCCATGCCCTATGCCCGGGCCGGCATGATGAAGGCCGAAGCCGCCGACATCGCACTGCCCACCGAGCCTGGCAAGGGCAGCGTGACGGCCAATGTCAGTGGCAGCGTGCAAATGAAGTAGGGGCGATGGCGGCTGAGAACCCAGCCGCCGTCGATTTGCCTATTGCGCGACCCAGCCGCCATCCACGTTGATGGCAGCGCCGCGGATGTTGGCCGCTGCCGGTGAGCACAGGAACAGCGCCAAGCCGGCCAGTTCCTCCGGCGTCGTGAACTGCAGCGATGGCTGCTTTTCGGCCAGCAGTTGCTTCTTCGCTTCTTCGTTGCTGATCTTGTCGGCCGCGGCGCGCGCGTCGACCTGTTTTTGCACCAGCGGCGTCAGCACCCAGCCTGGGCAGATGGCGTTCACAGTGACCGGCGTGGTTGCCGTTTCGAGCGCCACGGTCTTGGTCAGGCCGATGATGCCGTGCTTGGCGGCCACGTAGGCCGACTTCTGCGCCGAGGCCACCAGGCCATGCACCGAGGCCACGTTGAGGATGCGGCCGAAGCCGCGCGCCTTCATGCCCGGCAGCGCGACGCGGATCGCGTGGAAGGCTGAGCTGAGGTTGATCGCGATGATCGCGTCCCAGCGCTCGACCGGGAAGTCTTCGACCGGCGCCACATGCTGGATGCCGGCGTTGTTGACCAGCACGTCGACCGCGCCGAACTCGGCCTCGCAGGCCTTGACCATCGCCTCGATCTCGGCCGGTTTGCTCATGTCGGCCCCGTGGTAGCTGACCCTGGCGCCGCCGGTGGCGCATTGGGCCACCTCGGCCTTGGCGGCTTCGGCATCGCCGAAACCATTGAGCATCACGTTCGCGCCCTGCGCGGCAAATGCCTGGGCGATGCCCAGGCCGATGCCGCTGGTGGATCCGGTGACGAGCGCGGTCTTTCCGTTGAGCATGAAGAATCTCCGGGTGGGGTTGCTACAGTGATTATCAAGAACATCAGCTTGCAAGAACATGAATACCACGCCTTCACCCCGCTTCGACAGCGTCCAATGCCTGGGCGCGCGCGGCCTGCACCGCATGGCCTGGGTCGAGTGGGGCGACGCCGCGAACCCGAAGGTGCTGGTCTGCGCACACGGGTTGTCGCGCCAGGGCCGCGATTTCGACACGCTGGCGCAGGCGCTGGCCGCCGACTACCGCGTGGTCTGCCCCGACGTGGTCGGCCGCGGCCGCTCGGACTGGCTGCAAGACCCGATGGGCTACGCGATCCCGGCCTATGTGGCCGACATGGTCACGCTGCTGGCGCGCTTGAATGCGAAAGAGCTGCACTGGGTGGGCACCTCGATGGGCGGCCTGATCGGGCTCAGCCTGGCCGCGCTGCCGAACACCCCGATCCGCAAGCTGGTGCTGAACGACGTCGGGCCGAAGATCGAGTTCGAGGCGCTCGAGCGCATTGGCGAATATCTCGGCGACCCGGTGCACTGGGACACGCTGGACGAAGCCGCCGACGCGCTGTGGGCGGTATCGCAAAGTTTCGGCCCGCACACCCGCGAGCAATGGCTGGCGCTGACGCGGCCGCAGCTCATGGCCGATGGCACCGGCTTCAAGCCGCACTACGACCCGCGGCTGGCGATCCCGTTCAACGCGGTGACGCCGCAGATCGCCGCGGCCGGCGAGGCGATGCTGTGGCAGATGTACGACCAGATCCAGTGCCCGACGCTGGTGATCCGCGGCGCCGTGTCCGACCTGCTGAGTGCCGAGACGGCCCTGCAGATGACCCAGCGGGGCCCGCGCGCGCGCCTGCATGAGGTGGCCGGCGTGGGGCATGCGCCGATGCTGGTCCAGCCGGACCAGGTCGAGGCGGTGCGCAGTTTCCTGCTGGGGCCATGAAGAGCCAACCCGTCGCGCTGGACGAGCCGTCAGCGCCGATCGTGGCGCTGGCCGATGACCTGAGCGCAGCGCCCACATCGCCCGCGGCCCGTGCCGCTGGCGGCGGCGACCAAGGTGCCTCGGCGCTGGAGCGGGCCCGCGCCTTCGCCGAGCCGCTGCTGCGCGGCCGTGCGCTGGACACCGGTGAAGACGCCTTCGACCATGCCGAGGGCGTGGCCGCGGTGCTGGGCGCCATCGGTGGCGCGCCGGGGCTGCAGGCGGCGGCCTACCTGGTCTATGCGGGCGACTTTCTGCAGCGGCCGGAAGAGGTGGTGGCCAAGGCGTTCGGCGAGTCGTATGCGAGCCTGGTGGCACTGACGCGCAAGCTGGTGCAGATCCAGCGGGCCGCGCGCGAAGCCCATGTCGAGCAAGAGTTCCAGGCCCGCCAGACCGAGCGCGTGCGCAAGATGCTGCTGGCGTTCTCGCGCGACCTGCGCGTGGTGCTGCTGCGCCTGGCCTCGCGGCTGCAGACGCTGCGCTACTACGCTGCGTTCAAACAGCCTTGCCCGCAGGCGCTGGCGGCCGAGTCGCAGCAGGTGTTCGCGCCGCTGGCCAACCGGCTCGGCATCTGGCAGATCAAGTGGGAGCTCGAGGACCTGGCGTTTCGCTTCCTGCAGCCCGACGAATACCGCCGCATCGCGAAGCTGCTGGCCGAAAAGCGCATCGAGCGCGAGGCCGGTGTCGAGGTGGTGCGGCGCCAGATGGCCGAAGACCTGAACGCGCACGGCGTGGCCGCGCTCGTCTACGGCCGGCCCAAGCACCTGTACAGCATCTGGAAGAAGATGCAGGGCAAGCAGCTCGACTTCGGCGAGGTGCTCGATGTGCGCGCCCTGCGCGTGATCGTGGCCGACGTGCCGGCCTGCTACGCGGCGCTCAGCCGCGTGCATGAGCGCTACACCGCGGTGTCGGGCGAGTTCGACGACTACATCGCCAAGCCCAAGCCCAACGGCTACCGCTCGCTGCACACGGTGGTGCTGGGCGACGACGGCCGGCCGATCGAGGTGCAGATCCGCACGCAGGCGATGCACGAGCACGCCGAATATGGCGTGGCGGCGCATTGGGCCTACAAAGAGGCGGGCGTCAAAGGCTATGCCGGCGTCAGCGCCGCGGGTGAGTTCGAAGAGCGCATCGCCGAGGCGCGCAAGGCGGTGCTGCGGCAGCTGCTGGCCTGGGAGCGGGGTCTTTCTGCGCCGGGCGCGCAGGAGGCCCGTGCAGACTCGGTGGTACCCGAGGGCCAAGCCGGTGGCTTCGACGACCGCATCTACGTCTTCACGCCGCAGGCCACCGTGATCGAGCTGACGGCCGGCGCCACGCCGATCGACTTTGCCTATGCGGTGCACACCGATCTGGGCCACCGCTGCCGCGGCGCCAAGGTCGACGGCGTGATGGTGCCGCTGAACAAGCAGCTGCACAACGGTCAGACGGTCGAGGTCACCGCTGTCAAAGAGGGTGGCCCGTCGCTCGATTGGCTGAACCCCGAGCTGGGTTTTCTGCAAAGCCCTCGCTCACGCTCGAAGGTGCGGGCCTGGTTCAACGCCCAGGCCCACGGCGAGACGATTGCCAAGGGCCGCGAGCTGGTCGAAAAGCTTCTGCAGCGCGAAGGCAAGACGGCGCTGAAGCTCGACGACCTGGCCGAGCGGCTGGGCTTTCGTGATGCGCAGGCGCTGTTCGAGGTGGTCGGCAAGGACGAATACTCACTGCGCAACATCGAGACGCTGCTGCGCCCGCCCGAGCCCGCCCCCGAAGAAGACGAGATGCCGGCGTTGCGCCGCTCGCGCGCCGATGCCACCGGCACCAAGGGCGGCGTGCTGGTCGTCGGCGTCGAGTCGCTGCTGACCAACCTGGCGCGCTGCTGCCGCCCGGCACCGCCCGACGCGATCGGCGGCTTCGTGACCCGCGGCAAGGGCGTGGCCATTCACCGGCGCGACTGCACCAACTTTCGCCACATGGCCGAGCGCATGCCCGAGCGCGTGATCGCGGTGGCGTGGGGCACGCCGCCGAAGGACCGCGACGCGGCCTACCCGGTGGATGTGTCGATCGAGGCCAGCGATCGCCAGGGTCTGCTGCGCGACATCTCGGAGGTCTTCGCGAAAGAGAAGATGAACGTGACCGGCGTGAAGACCCAGTCGGTGCGCGACGCCGAAGGCAAGACCGCGTGGATGATCTTCACCGTCGAGGTGGCCGATGCCTCGCGCCTGCGCCAGGTGATGGCCCAGGTGGCACGCGTGGCGGGTGTGCGCCACGTGCGCCGCAAGTAGGACTTTCGGTAGAGCCCAAAAAGCTTGCTATACTGCGAGGCTTCGCATCAGGCGCGTAGCTCAGTTGGTTAGAGCACCACCTTGACATGGTGGGGGTCGTTGGTTCGAATCCAATCGCGCCTACCAGACACGATGGCCCCTGGTTCTTCACGGAACCAGGGGCTTTTTGCTTTCTGCCGGGCTGGTGGGGCGGTTGCAGCCAAGGCGCCTGGGCCCGAGCGCGATCCCCCAAGTTTGACGTTGGCCACGCGTGCAATACGCCACGCGTGCGCCGCGGGCCATAGGGCTGCAGCCGTGGCGTTGGCGGCCCTCCTTGTTCACCATCGGTGCCAAGGGGGATGGCTTCATGTTGCAACACCAACGTTCAGGCGCCCAGCGTGTGGCCGCATCGTTGCGGGCCTGCGGCGCATCGCTGGCCGGCGAGTCGCGCGGTGCCGCGCCGTCAGCCGAGAGCGGCTGGCTCGAGTCGTCCTGGGACCTCAGCCACGGGCTGGAAATCTCGGATCTCGACGGCGAACTGGCCGAAGAATTCGTTCGGCATCTCACCTCGCCACCGGACTGACGCCGTCAAAATCCTGCGATACTGCGCGCCTTCGCAACAGGCGCGTAGCTCAGTTGGTTAGAGCACCACCTTGACATGGTGGGGGTCGTTGGTTCGAATCCAATCGCGCCTACCAGACACAAGCCCTCGGTTCAGCCATGAGCCGGGGGCTTTTCGCTTTCTGCGGCGTTGGTTCACCCGCCCCCTTCGGGCCTCAGCCGCGGGGCCACTTCGTGCAGCGACTCGATGCAGGTGCGTGCGCCGTGGCGGTGGGTGCCTGGGCGGTCGAGCAGCCAGGCAGCCAGACCGGCTTCGAGGGCGGCGTCGTGGTCGAGTTCGGGTGAGTCGCCCACCATCAGCGCTTGGGCCGGCTTCAGGCCGAAGCGGTCGACCACGTGGGCGAAGGCGCGTGCCAGCGGCTTGCTGGCACCGATCTCTTCGCCGATCGCGACATGGTCGACCTCCTTGTCCAGCCCGGTCGCGCGGAGCTTGCGGCGCTGCCCGTCGGACGGGCCGTTGGTGAGGATGGCGGTGCGCACCCCCAGGGCCCGCAACGCCTGCAGCATCGGCAACGCGTCTGCGTGCACCTGCGGGCTGTCGTTGACGCAGTCCATGAACACGCGGTTCACCGCCTCGACCAGGCCAGGCGGCGGTGCCATGCCGATGCGCTCGAACGGGTCGCTGAAACGGCGCAGCCGGTAGGCCGCCCGGGTCAGCTCGCCGCGCTCGAACTGTGCGAACAGCGGCCGGTCGACCTCGGTGCAGGCCTTCAGGTAGGCCACCGCGTCGAGACCCTCGCGGGTCATCAGCTGCCCGATCTGCTCGTAGGCGATGCGCCGGGTGGTCGCGAAGTCGATCAGCGTGTCGTCGAGGTCGAGGATCACCAGGTCCATGGTCGAGCGTCCTTTGACATGTCAGAGGTTGAGGGTTTTTCGGCCGTGCCCGAAAGGCGCGTCAAAGCGCACCGGATCGAGGCGCAAAGCGCAGCCATAGCTCGGGCTATGGCGAGCATTTGCAACGAAGAGCCGGGGTGTTTTGGCGCGCAAGGCGGGCATGGGTGAAAGACTCTCAACCTCTTTAGTCGTCCCAGACCGGGCGCACGCCGATCGTGGTGGTGCCCAGCCGCTCCCACTTGCCGCGGCGGGCGGCGATGCGCAGGTGGCCGGGGCCTTTGCTCCAGGCGCCGCCCTTGACCACGCGCTCGCCGGCGGCGCCGCGGGGGTCGGCGTCCTGGCACCACTCTTCGAGGTTGCCCGCCAGGTCGTACAGGCCCAGTGGGTTGGGCTCGAAGCGGCCCACCTCGACCGTGCCGGCGTAGTGCTCATCGTAGTTCGCCAGGGCCGGCGTCGGCTCGGCCGCGCCCCAGGGGTAGATGTGCCCGGGGTCGCCGGCGCTGGCAAAGTCTTTCCACTCGGCCTCGCGGGGCAGCCGGCCCCCCAGGTGCGCGCAGAGGCGGGCTGCCGCGAACCAGTTCAGGCCCCAGACCGGGTGCCGTGCCAGCTCTGGCGCCGCATACCAGCCGCCGCGGTGGGGGTCGTGGCGCAAGGCGCAATGCGGGTTGTGCACGTTGACGTAGCGGTAGGCGCAGGCCGGCTCGGGCGGCAGGCCCATCTCGTTCAGCGCGGCGGCAGCCAGCTCGCAGGTCAGCAGAGTGCAGGCCACGCGCAGCCCGCGATGGCCCGCTGCCCGTGCGTGCGGCGGGCAGCGAACCGCCTGTTCAATGTAGTGCCGTATCAACCTGGTATGCATTCGATTCGCCTGGCCAACGGCTTGGCTCGCACCAGTTCACCGCGTGCAGCACCCGCTCGATCGCGTCGACCTCGGCGCGCTGGAGATGGGCTTGCCAGCGAAGCGACACGCCCGCCGGGTCTCGAAACGACGAGAACGTGCCGCCGCGGTTGGTGGCCCAGCGCGCCCGCGCAAACTGCACGGGCGACGGGTGGGGCTCCACGCCGAGCAGGCGGGCCATCGCGTCCAGCGCGTGCGCCGGCGCGCGCGCCACCGCGTCCAGCCCAAGCACCAGGTGGTCGAAGCTGCCCAGTGCGCGCCGCGCCAGCTCGTAGCGCACCACCACGCTCATGGCCGCGAGCGTGGCCACGTCGGCCGTCTGCGAGGCCGTGAACGCCAGCGAGGCCCGATGCGGAAACAGGCGCGCAAAGGCCGGCGGCACCAGCTCGTGGTAGCGCCAGAAGCCCATCAGCTCGCTGCGCATGACCGAGGACACGATCGCGCGCGGGTCGCGCCAGAGAAAGACGAGCTTCAGCCCAGGCAGGTAGGCGCGCAGCCAGTCGAGCTGGCCGAACAGGCCCGTCTCCTTGAACCCGATGACACGTGACGGGCTCGCGCCGGTCAGGTACCGGCGCAGGGCCTGCAGGTAGTCGTGGATCTCGCCGTGGGCCGGCAGGCTCGGGTGCAGCTGCTGCGCGTCGAACTCGGCCGCCGACCACGGCTGCAGATCGTGCGTGCGAAAAAACGGCGCGTGCATCGAAAAGGGCTCGTTCAGGCATTCCACCTGGGGGTGGGCCTGCAGCAGGTCGGTGACGAAATTGGAGCCCGACCGATGGTGGGCCAACAACAAATAGGGTGTGCACGTACCGGCCACCTTCATTCTCCCTGGCTGCCGCGCTTGGCTGCGGGCAGGTCTTGATGGTGACGCACTCGCCGGGGCGGCGCATTAGCATCAACTCGGACAAGGGTATTGAAACCCCGCCTGAAAGGGCGCGATGCGTGCAAGGTCGACGCCAACGCCCCGAACCGGCTTGTCATCCGGCGCCTGCGGTCGTACCCTTTGCTTTCGAGCACATCGAAACGGCTGCGGCACTGAACCGACGGCCCGGTGTGCCGACGTCATTCTTGGGTGACGCCACCAGGGAGAAAAGACGCGGTGGGTATTCGGTCCAGCATCGTCGGGCCCGTGTTCGATTGCCGGCGGCGATCGAGGCGGGCGGCGGCACTTGCGGCGCTGCTCGTGGCCACGATGGCCGCAGCGTGGCCGCGGATCACCGAGGCCGCGGCCCCCGGCGGCCTGTTGCCCGCGGTCAGGATCGCCGTCTCGTCCACCCCCCACGCCACCTTGCTTCACCTGGCCGCCGCGCGCGGCTTTTTCGCTGCCGAGGGCCTGACGGTGACGCTGCTGCCGGTGAGCCACGGCAAGGCAGCACTCGAGCGCCTGGCCAAGGGCGAGGCCGATCTGGCCGCAGCCGCCGAGCTGCCCTTCGTCGTCGGCGTGCTCAAAGGTGACCCGTACGGTGCGCTGGCCTCGGTGGCCAGCGAGTCGGGCGAGATGGCGGTGGTGGCCCGGCGCGACCGCGGCGTCGCCCAGCCGGCCGATCTGGCGGACAAACGAATCGGCGTGACGCAGGGCACCAGCGGCGAGTACTTTCTCTGGGCCTTCCTGATCCGCCACCGCATCTCGCCACGCGCCGTGTCGATGGTGAACCTGCCACCCAACCAATTGGCGCAGGCGGTGGGCAACGGCTCGGTCGACGCCATCGCCACCTGGCAGCCGGTGCGGCGCGACGCCGAGCGGAGCCTGGGCAGCCAGGGCGTCAGCTTCACCTCGCCGGACGCCTACACCGTGACCCACATCGTCGTCGGCCGGCAGGCCTTTCTGGCGGCCAACGCCGAGGCCATGCGCCGTGTCGTGCGCGCCTTGCTGCGCGCCGAGCGCTTCGTGCGCGAGCAGCCGGCCCAGGCGCTGGCGATCACCGCCGAGCGGCTGGGCATTTCGCCGGCCGACCTGCAGGTGCAGTGGGCCGCGCTGGAGCTGCGGGTCGACCAGAGCCAGTCTCAGTTGATCACCTGGGAGGACGAGGCGCGTTGGGCCATGACCCAGGGTTATGCCGAGCGGCGGCCGGTGCCGAACCTGCTGCCGCACCTGTACCTGGACGCTCTGGCGGCCGAAGCGCCGGACCGTGTCAGCGTGGTGCGCTGATGGGGAGCCCTGATTGAAGATCAGCACCAAAGGCTGGCTGGCCACCGCAACCACCCTCGGCACCATCGCGCTGATCGCGGTGATGGCGTGGCGCGCCAACGCCGAGGTCGAGAGCGCGACGGTGCAGCGCCGGCAGACGGCGCAGATCGGCCAGGCGCTGCGCGACATGAGCCTGGTCACCTTCGAGTACATGCTGCTCGGGCTCGAGCGGGCCAGCATCCAGGAAGAGCAGGTCTGGCGCCGCGTGTCGACGCTGATCGAGCAGGCCGCCGCGCCGGACAGCGAATCGGCCGACCTGATGGGCGAGCTGGCCAAGCGCAGCGCCGCGTCGCACCGGCTGTTCGGCGAGTACCGGGCCGCGGCATCGCAGCGCAGCCCGGACGCCGACGTGCAGCAGCGCTTCGAGGCTCAGCTGGCCAGCCGGATGCTGCTGCTGCAGCAAGAGGCGCTGGCGGATGCGTCGCGCCTGGGCGACCTGGCCTCCGAGCGCATCAACGCGGCCCAGCAGCGCCTGCTGCTCGTCATCGTCGGCGGGCTGGTGCTGATCGGCGTGACCACCGGCGCGGGCGCCTTGCTGGTCCAGCGCGACGTGCTGCGCCCGATCGGGCAACTGGAGCAGGCCACGCGCGAGTTGGCGGCAGGCAACTGGGACTATCGCCTGCAGACCACCCGCGCAGACGAGATCGGCGACCTGTCGCGCCACTTCGACGCGATGACCCGCGCGCTGCGTGAATCGTTCGCCCAGGTCGAGCTCAGCAACCGCGAGCTGGTGGCGCTGAACCGCGAGCTCGAATCATTCAGCCATTCGGTCTCGCACGACCTGCGTGCGCCGCTGCGCTCGATGGACGGCTTCTCGCTGGCGCTGATCGAAGACTATGCCGACCGGCTCGACGACGAGGGGCGCGACCACCTCGAGCGCATCCGCGCCGCCAGCCAGCGCATGGGGCGCCTGATCGACGACCTGCTGAGCCTGTCGCGCGTGACCCGGGCCGAGTTGAACCTGCGCGCGGTGGACCTGAGCGCGATGGCGCGCGAGGTTGCCGACAGCCTGTCGCACCGGCAGCCGTCGCGGCGGGTGAACTGGCACATCACCGACGGCATCTTCGTGCGCGCCGACCGGGCGCTGCTGCAGGTGGCGGTGCAGAACCTGCTGGAGAACGCGTGGAAGTTCACCAGCAAGACCGACGAGGCGCAGGTCCGCGTCGATGCCGAGCGCAAGGGCGACGAGCAGGTCTGCCTGATCGCCGACAACGGCGCCGGCTTCGACATGGCCTATGTCGACCGCCTGTTCGGCGCCTTCCAGCGCCTGCACCACGAAAGCGACTTCCCCGGCACGGGCATCGGCCTGGCCACGGTGCAGCGCATCGTTCGCCGCCACGGCGGGCAGATCTGGGTCCAGGCGGCGCCGGGGCAGGGCGCCACCTTCTACTTCAACCTCAAAGAGGCCGCCGATGAGCGACGCGAACAAGAGCATCCTGTTGGTTGAAGACAGCATCGACGACGTGACGCTGACGCTGCGCGCCTTCAAGCGCAGCCACCTGATGAACCCGATCGAAGTGGCGCGCGACGGTGTCGAGGCGCTGGATTTCCTGTTCGCCCGCGGTGCCCACGCCGGGCGCATCAACGAGCCCCTGCCCACGCTGATCCTGCTCGACCTGAAGCTGCCCAGGCTGGACGGCCTGGGGGTGTTGCGCACCATCCGCTCGACCGAGCTGACCAAGCTGCTGCCGGTGGTGATCCTCACGTCGTCCAAAGAAGAGCAAGACCTCATCTCGGGCTATTCGCTGGGCGCGAACAGCTATGTCCGCAAGCCGGTCGACTTTGCCGAGTTCCTCGAAGCGGTGCGGGTGCTCGGCATCTACTGGCTGGCGCTGAACCACGTGGCGCCGTCGTCGATCAAGGTCTTGCCGTGACCCACCAGCCGCACCGCCCGATCAAGGTCCTTTTCGTCGAGGACTCGGAGGACGACGCGCGGCTGGCGCTGCGCGCGCTCAAGCGCGCCGGCTTCGACCCCGGCCACCGGCGCGTGCAGGACGCGCAGGCGCTGCTGGGCGCGCTGCGCGACGAGCGGTGGGACGCGGTGATCTCCGACTTCAGCATGCCGGGCTTCACCGGCATCGACGCGCTGAACGTCTTTCGCACCACCGGGCTCGACGTGCCGTTCATCTTCGTGTCGGGCACGATCGGCGAAGAGACCGCGGTGACGGCGATGAAGGCCGGCGCCAGCGACTACGTGATGAAGCTCGACCTGCGGCGCCTGGGGCCGGCGCTGGAGCGCGAGCTGCAGCAGGCGACCATCCGGGCCGAGCGCCGGCAGGCCGAGATCGACCTTCGCAAATACGAGGCCCAGCTGCGCCACGCGCAGAAGATGGAATCGATCGGCACGCTGGCCGGTGGCATCGCCCACGATTTCAACAACATCCTCGGCGCGATCCTGGGCAACACCGCGCTGGCGCGCGAAGAGCTGGGCGACCATCACCCGGCGCTGGTCAACATCGAAGAGATCCACAAGGCCGGCCTGCGCGCGCGCGACCTGGTGCGCCAGATCCTGGCCTTCAGCCGCAACCAGCCGCAAGAGCTGCGCATCCAGTCGCTGCAGCCCATCATCGAAGAGACGCACAAGCTGCTGCACGCCACCTTGCCCGCGCGGGTGGTGCTGGAGGTGGCGGTCTGCGACACACCGCTGTACGCGCGCGCCGATGCGACGCAGGTGCAGCAGGTGCTGATGAACCTGTGCACCAACGCCTGGCACGCCTTGCCCGACGGGGTCGGGCGCATCGGCGTCGGGCTGGACGCGGTCAGGCTGGACGCCGATGGCGCCGCGGCCCTTGGCGGGCTGGTGCCCGGGCGCTACGCCCACCTGTGGGTCAGCGACACCGGCGTCGGCATGGACGCGGCCACGCGGGCGCGGATCTTCGAGCCCTTCTTCACCACCAAGCCGGTCGGTCAGGGCACCGGCCTGGGCCTGTCGGTGGTGCACGGCATCGTCACCGCCCACGCCGGCGGCATCGCGGTGGACAGCCGCCCGGGCGACGGCAGCACTTTCCACCTGTACCTGCCGGCCTGCACGCCGGTGGCGCCGGCCGATGCGCGGCCGGCCCACGAGGGCGAGGTCCGCCGCGGCCAGGGCGAGCATGTGCTGTACGTGGACGACGACGAAACCATGGTGCTGGTGGCCTCGCGCCTGCTGCAGCGCGCGGGTTACCAGGTGAGCACCCAGAGCGACGCGCGCGCCGCGATCGAGTTCGTGCGCGCGCAGCCGAAGGCGTTCGACCTGATCGTCACCGACTTCAACATGCCCGGCTGCACCGGCCTCGAAGTGGCGCGCGCCGTGGCGGCGATCCGGCCGGGGCTGCCGGTGATCATCAGCTCGGGCCACCTCACCGACGACCTGCGCAGCGAGGCCAGCGCCATCGGCGTGCGCAGCCTGCTCGAAAAGGAGAACACCTTCGTCGAACTGTGCCCGCTGGTGGCACACGTGCTCGGCGAGGGCTGAGCGCGCCCCATCACTCGCTTGGCAAGTCCACCACCTGCAGCCAGACGCTGCGGTTTTCCTGCTCGGCCTTCTCCGGCTTGGTCATCACCGGCAGGTCGTTAGGCCCCAGGGCGGCGGCAAAGACGCGGTTGGGCGCCAGGCCCCCGGGCCGGATCAGCTCTTCGGTCACGGCCTGGGCCCGGCGCTGGGCCAGTCTCGCGTTGTGCGCGTCGCCACCGCGGGTGTCGGTGTAGGCATGGACGAGCACCGCGGTGCCGGGGTGTTCGCGCAGGTGGTCGCGCGCCTGGGCGATCAGCGCACGGCTGTCGTCGTTCAACTCGGCCCGGTCGGTGACGAAGTGGATCGGGCCGAAGCGCGGCGGCGGCACGTTGTCGCCGGCGGGGCCGGCCGCACGGGTCCATTGCTCGTTGACGACCACCGGCCCCGCGGCGGCCCCGGCGTCGGGCTTGGCGCCGCCGCCGACGGCCCAGGCAAACGCCAGCACGCCGGCCAGCGCCGGGAACGCGGTGCGAAACGCCAGGCGCATCGCACGCGACACGCGGCGCTGGAAGCGGACGAACGCCGCCCAGTGGCTGAGGCCGTGCAACGCGTCGTGGTAGCGCTCGTAGTCGACCAGGTCGGCGGGTGTCGGCGCGGCCGGCAGCGCGTCCCACAGCGCCTTGACGTAGCTCTCCAGCGCCTCGACGTTCGGGCTGGTCAGGCCGCCGGGCAGCAGCACGCCGCGCTGGCTGTCGAAGACCGTGCGCAGGTCCTCGATCTCGGCGCGTTGCGCCGCGTCGGCAATGCTTGCGGGGTCGAAGCCATCGCGCAGCACCTGGTAGCCGACCAGGTCGGGCTTGAGCGTTTCGAGCAGCAGCCACATCGTGCGGGCCAGCAGCCACACGGCGATGGCCAGGCCGGCAACGGCCAGGGCGAGCCGGCCGCCGAGCGGCAGGCCGCCCAGCCCGGCGAACGGCGTGCCGGCCAGCAGCAGGCTGGCCGCACCCGAGATCGCCGCCAGCAGCACCTTGACGTTGTCACGCAGGTTGGCCTTGGCGGTCGCGTAGGGGTCGGGCAGGGCCATCGCCTCAGGCTCTCAGCCCGGCACGCCGGCGTCCGGGGCGTCGAAATGCAGCTTCACCCCTTCCAGCCCCAGCGTCGGGTCGTCGGCCAGGCGCTGCAGGCGGGCGATGTCCAACGGCGCATGCAGCAGCGAGGGCTGCACGTGCACGGTCAGGAAGCAGCCGGCATGCGGCCGCCCGCCCACCATGGCCCGCACCCGGGACTGCAGGTTGTCGAAGGACTCGGACTGCAATGTTCCCAGCGGCAGCTCGAGCGCCGGGTCGACCGGCCAGTCGGCGGCGAACCAGGGCATCTGCCGCGTCATGCCGCCCAGCCGGCGCGAGACGATGGTCATCGCGCCGGGCAGCGGCGGCGGGTAGCCGATCTTCGGCGGCTTGGGCGGCGGCGGGCTTGGTGGCACGGGCGCAGTCGTCGGAGCCGGTGCCGCCATCGGTGCCGGTGGCACGCCCGCCCCGACCGCGGCGGCGGCCCGCAGCGCGGTGGACAAGGGCCACACCACGTAGTCGTCACCGCAGCGGATGAGCAGGTCGCCGGCAGCGGTGTAGTCGATCTGGATGCTCATCGCAACTCCTCGCGCCCGGGCGGGCAGGTGGCCGCAGGGGCACGCCAGCAGGCAGCATGCGCCCGGGGCGAGGTCGCTGTCCACCGCCGGCCTCATACCGATGGGGGATGCCTGTGGCGCGCCCGGCGTTGCTACAGCGCGGCGCGGCGCAATTGCACCAGCCTGTCACAACCCTGCGCGTGATCGGGCCACCGCAACAGGGTTGACCCGCAGCGGCACCGCGGTTCTCGGTGGGCCTGCGTGTGGCCCACGCGTGGCACGCGCTTTGCGCTGATGGGCGTGTCGCCCCGGTGGCTTTTCGGCCGCAACCGGGGGCGCCCTTCGTCGCAACAGGAGACAACGACCATGCGCCTTCCCGCCCTTCGCGCCATTGCACTGGCCGCACTTGCCGGCGTGTCCGCCGCCGCCACCGCCACGGTGTCCGACCAGATGATCCAGAACGACGCCAAGAGCGGCAAGAACGTTCTGTCGTGGGGGCTGTCGACCGACGGCCAGCGCTACTCGCCGCTGAAGCAGGTCAACACCGCCAACGTGGCCCGCCTGGCGCCGGTGTGGGCCTTCTCGTTCGGCGGCGAAAAGCAGCGCGGGCAAGAGAGCCAGCCGCTGATCTACAACGGCAAGATGTTCGTCACCGCGTCGTACTCGCGCATCTTTGCGCTCGATGCGGCCACCGGCAAGAAGCTGTGGAAGTACGAGCACCGCCTGCCCGAGGGCATCATGCCCTGCTGCGACGTGGTCAACCGCGGCGCCGCGCTGTACGACAACCTGGTGATCTTCAGCACGCTCGACGCACAGCTCGTCGCGCTGAACCAGGACACCGGCGAGCTGGTGTGGAAAGAGAAGATCGACGACTACCAGGCCGGCTACTCGAACACCGCCGCGCCGATCATCGCCAACGGGCTGCTGCTGACCGGCGTGTCGGGCGGTGAGTTCGGCGTTGTCGGCCGCGTCGAGGCGCGTGATGCGAAGACCGGGCGCCTGGTGTGGACGCGGCCGACGGTCGAGGGCCACATGGGCTACCGCTACGACGCCAACGGCAACAAGACCGAGAACGGCATCTCCGGCACCACCAACCAGACCTGGCCCGGCGACCTGTGGAAGAACGGTGGCGCGGCCACCTGGCTGGGCGGCACCTTCGACGCGAAGACCGGCCTGGCCTATTTCGGCACCGGCAACCCGGCGCCGTGGAACAGCCACCTGCGCAAGGGCGACAACCTGTTCTCGTGCTCCACGCTGGCGATCGACGTGAAGACCGGCCAGATCAAGTGGCACTACCAGGGCACGCCCAACGACGGCTGGGACTTCGACGGCGTCAACGAGTTCGTCACCTACGACGCGGCCGACGGCAAGCGCCTGGGCGGCAAGGCCGACCGCAACGGCTTCTTCTACGTGATCGACGCGAACTCGGGCCACCTCGAGAACGCCTTCCCGTTCGTCAAGAAGATCACCTGGGCCACCGGCATCGACCTGAAGACCGGCCGGCCTGATTTCGTGCCCGAGGGCCGCCCGGGCGACCCGACCGCCGGCGACGGCAAGAAGGGCGCTTCGGTCTTCTCGGCCCCATCATTCTTGGGCGGCAAGAACCAGATGCCGATGGCCTATTCGCCCGACACCAAGTTGTTCTACGTGCCGGCCAACGAATGGGGCATGGAGATCTGGAACGAGCCGATCGCCTACAAGAAGGGCGCCGCCTACCTGGGCGCCGGCTTCACCATCAAGACCCTCAACGACGACTACATCGGCGCGCTGCGGGCGATGGACCCGAAGACCGGCAAGATCGTCTGGGAGGTGAAGAACAACGCGCCGCTGTGGGGCGGCGTGCTCACCACCGGCGGCAACCTGGTCTTCTGGGGCACGCCCGAGGGCTACCTGAAGGCCGCCGACGCGAAGACCGGCAAGGTGGTCTGGGAGTATCAGACCGGCTCCGGCGTGGTCGCCCCACCGGTCACCTGGGAGCAGAACGGCGCGCAGTACATCGCCGTGGTGTCGGGCTGGGGCGGTGCGGTGCCGCTGTGGGGGGGTGACGTAGCCAGGAAGGTCAACTACCTCGAGCAGGGCGGCATGGTCTGGGTCTTCAAGCTGCCCAAGTAAGGCGCCCGCCGTGTTCGTTGTGTGGGGCGGCCGGCGCGCCGCCCCTTTTCTTGCCTGGAGAGCACTGACATGACCCTGCCTGTTTCCCGACGCCGTGCCGTCATCCGCATCGCCTGTGCCGGCCCGGCGCTGGTGGCCGTTGGCGCGAGGGCCGCGCCGGCCCGTGTCGACGAGGCCGACGAGGCCGCCGCCGCCATGGGCTACCGCCACGACACCCGCCAGGTCGACGGCAAGAAGTTCGCCACCCATTCGCCCGACCAGCACTGCGCGAACTGCGGCTTCTGGCAAGGCCAGGCGGGCGACGCCTGGGCCGGTTGCTCGATGTTCGGCCGCAAGCACATCGCGGCCGGCGGCTGGTGCGCGGCCTGGCGCAAGCCGTGACCGTGGGCCTCGCGCCACGCCCCGCAGGGTTCCTGCTCATCCGCCCGGCGGGCCGATGCGTTGCAATCGCAGTGCAGGGCCCGGTTGAAGTTGACCGGGCCCGCAGGGCAAGGAAGGCGGGGCAATGCCAGCAGACGAGGATCTGCTCTGGAGAGGCACCGAGGCGGGCTCGATCGCGCGCGAGGTGGCCGGGCTGGCGCTCACCGCGCTGGGCTGCGGCCTGCTCGCCTATGCGAGCCTGCGCTGGAGCCCGCTGACCGGCCACCCGATCCTCGACGCCGCCGGCGGCCTGGCCCTGGCCGCGATGCTGGTGCAGGGCTACCGCGCGGGCTGGGCGATTGGGCTGGGCGCCGCGCTCGGCCACTGGCTCTGGGCGGCTGAGCAGCCGGCCTGCGGCCACGACGACTGCGCCCTGTGGACGACCGCGATCGTGCACGCCGCGGCGATGGCGCTGCAGGCGGTGCTGGGCACCTGGCTGCTGCGGCGCAGCCACGCGGCCTCTACCCGGCTGGCCGAGCCGCGCGAGATCCTGGCCTTCGTCGTCAATGGCGCGGCTTGGCCGGCGCTGGCAAGCGCGGCGGTCACCACCGTCTACCACGCCGGCTTCGGCAACATGCCGTGGGCCGCGGCGCCCATGGACGCGGCCGGGCACTGGGTGGGCGCGGCGCTGGGCGTGATGGTCGGTGCGCCGATCGTGCTGGCCTGGGCCGGCCAGCCACGGCGCGACTGGGCACCGCGGCGCTGGCCGATGACGCTGACCGGTGTGACCAGCGCGGTGCTGGTCCACCTGGGCGTGGCGGCCGTTGCCGACGCCGACGCGCGGCGCACTCAGAACGAGTTTGACCACAGCGCGCAACTGGCGGTGGCGCTGGCCAAGGCCGAGCTGCACAGCACCTTGCAGGCGGTGCGGGCGATGCAGATCTTCTTCTCGCAAAGCCGCGAGGTGTCGGACGGCGAATTCCGCGTCGCGACCAGCGGCTGGTTGTCGGCGGCCGACGAGGCGCAGGCGATCGGCTGGGTCGATTGCCAGAACCGGCAGGCGCAGGGGCCGCTGCAGCCGACCGTGCGCTACATCGAGCCCGGCTTCTACCGGCCACCCGACCTGGGCCCGAGCTGGTTCACCGAAGCGGCGGTGCAAGAGGCGCTGGTGCGGGCGCTGCAGTCGGGCCGCCCCGCGGCCAGCAGCAGCATCAGCATCGGCCCCACGGCCGGTGGCCGGGCGGGTGCCTGGCCGTCGCCGGCGGTGGTGGTGTTCCAGTCGGCGGCGCAGATGTGGCGGCCCGGCGTGGGCTGCGACCACGGTGTGCGTGGGCTGGTGTTTGCCACCTTGCCGCTGCCGCGGCTGGCCAAGCAGCTGAACGGCTCGATCGCGCCGCCGCTGGCGCTGTGCCTGGTCGACCGGCAGGTGCCCCAGCCCGGCCATGTGCTGCTCGGTGCGGACGACTGCGAGACCGCCACCGCCAGCCGCCGGCACGTCGAGGCCCTGGCCATCGGCGACCGGCGCTGGGACCTGGTGGTGTTCGACAAGAGCCGCTCCGAGGGCCGCGGCACCGACATCGTGGCCGGCGTCAGCGTTGGCGGCATGCTCGGTGCGGCGGCGCTGATGATCATGCTGCTCACGGTTACCGGCCGGGCGCGCCGCATCGAAGACGCCGTGGCCGAGGCCGAGGCGGCGCGCCGCACCGCCGAGGCCGCCAACCTGGCCAAGAGCAGCTTCCTGTCGCGCATGAGCCATGAGCTGCGCACGCCGCTGAACGCGGTGCTGGGCTTCGCGCAGCTGCTGGAGACCGCCACCAACCCAGCGCTGGCGCCCAACCACAAGCGCTGGGCGCTGAACATCCGCCAGGCGGGCGACCACCTGCTGGCGATGATCAACGACATCCTCGACCTCTCGCGCATCGAGTCCGACACCGTCAACCTGACGATGGGCTCGCTGGCCGTGGATGCGCTGGTGGCCGAGTCGGTGACCTTGATCGAGCAGCGCGCGGCGCAGCGCCGCATCACGATCCGCGTGGCGCTGGAGCCGCAGGCACAGCGCCTGCGCGGCGACGCCACGCGGGTGCGCCAGGTGATGGCCAACCTGCTGTCGAACGCGGTCAAGTACAACCGCGAGGGCGGCGAAGTGCAGCTGATCGCGCGGCGCCTGGGGCCCGTCATCGAGATCGAGGTGCGCGACACCGGCATGGGCCTGACCGCGACGCAGCTGGCGCAGTTGTTCCAGCCCTTCAACCGGCTCGGGCGCGAAAGCGGCCCGATCGAGGGCACGGGCATCGGGCTGGTCATCAGCCGCAAACTCGCGGCCCTGATGGGCGGCACGCTGACCGTGGCCAGCACGCTGGAGACGGGCTCGTCGTTCACGCTGGCCTTGCCGGCCGACGACGGCGTGGTGGGCCGGCCCGCGCCGGGCGAGGGGGCTGGTGCCGGCCAGTCGGCGCAGTCGGCGCAGTCGGCGCAAGGGCCGGTGCCCGCGCTGCCGGCGCAGCGCATCCACTACGTCGAAGACAACCCGTTGAATGTCGAGATCGTGCGCGCGGCGCTGGCCGGGGCCGACGGCATCCAGCTGGACCACAGCGCGACCGGGCAGCAATGCCTGGACAGCCTGCACCGGCCCGGCGCCGGGCGGCCAGACCTGATCCTGCTCGACCTGCACCTGCCCGACGTGGACGGGCTGGCGCTGCTGCGGCGCCTGAAGGCCGATCCGGCCACCGCCGACATGCCCGTGGTGGTGGTCACCGCCGATGCACTGGAGGTCACGGTCGAGACGGCGATGGCCTGCGGCGCGGCCGAGTTCCTGACCAAGCCGATCGATGTGCTGCGCCTGCGGCGGACACTGGCCCGGCACGGCCGCGCGGTCGTGCCGCCGGCACCCGCCGCTGCCGAGCCGGCGCCTATCCGCGAAGCCTGAAGCCCAAAGTCACGCTGCGCGGCGTGCCCGGGGCGACGAACAGCGCGTCGCGCTCTTCGCCGGTGTTGCGGCCCTGGGCGTCGAAGCGCGTGGTGGCCAGCGCGCCGTAACTGGCGTAGCGGCGGTCGAACACGTTGCCGACACTGGCGAACCATTCCCAGCCGGCTGCCGGCCGCCAGCGGGCACGCAGGTTCAGCAGTGCGTAGCCGGGCACGGCGACGTCGCCGCGCGCAGCGTCGCCGGAATCGGCGAGGCGGCCGTCTTCGTTGCCCGCGCTGACGCGGCGCGACACGGCCTGCAGGTCGCCGCCCAGGTCGAGCGTGGGCGCGCCGTGCCAGTCGAGCGACAGCTTCAGCGTGTGGCGCGCCGGGCCGGCGACCGGCGTGCCCGGCGTGATGCGCACGTTGCGCTCACCCTCGCGCAGCGTGCCGCTGAACCGGTAGCTCGCGTCGAGGTGGCTGTAGGCCGTGGCCCAGGCCCAGGCACCGCGACGGCCGTGCCACTCGGCGTCCAACCCCTGGTGGCGCGTGCGGGCCACGTTGCGGAAGTAGCCGAGCTGGCCATTCACGCTGACGCTGGCGAACACGATGTCGTCGCTGTTGTCGGTGCGGTAGAGCGTGAACGAGCCGCCGCCATCGCTGCTCTCGCTGCTGTCGCCACGGCGGCCCCAGCGAAAGCCGGTTTCCAGCGTGGTCGAGCGCACCGGCTTCAGGTAAGGGTCCGACTGCAAGCCGGCCGGCAGGCGGCAGGCGTGCTCGGGGTCAGCGCAGCCCAGCTCGATCACGGTCGGCACACGGGTGTTGCGTGCGGCGTTGGCGAACAGCGTCGCGTTCGGCGTGAGCCGCTGCGCGATGCCCAGCGCTGGGTTCCAGCTGCGGTAGCGAAAGCGCTCCTCGGGCTCGTCGGTGGGCAGGCCGGTGTCGTCGTCGGCCTGGCTCAGCGTGTGGGTCAGCTGCGCCTCGTTGTAGCGCAGCGTCGCGGTCAGGTGCGTGGCCTGGGCCAGGCGCCAGGTGTCGCTGGCGTGCACGCCCCAGCCGAGGCTGCGGCCTTGCACGGCGGCGCTCAGCGTGGCGTCTGAATCGTCGATGGGCCGCACGCCGCGGCCCGCGTCCAGCGTGCCGGCCTGCTCGGTCTGCCGGTAGCGCACGCGCGCCTGGTCGATGCTGGCGCCGATCTGCCATTGGTGGGCACCCTGGCGCGACGACCAGGCCCCCGCGGCGCCGTGGCCTTGCTGGCGTGTGTGGGTGCGGTTGAGCGAGGCGGGGGCGGCGCTGTCGATGTCATCGGCCAGGTCGCCGTTGACGCCGTCGCGCCGAGACTGGCGGGCATAGGCGAGGGCGTCGAGCATTGCGTCGCCGGCCAGGGCCAGGCGCCAGCTGAGGCTGAGTTGGGCCAGGCGTTGCTCGGTCTGGTCGGGGTGGGTGTAGACGGCGCTGCGGTCGAGCGCGCCCAGTTCGGGCGTGCGCTGGCCAAGCTCGCCCAGCCCGGCCCAGGGCACCAGGCCGTTGCCGACCAGGTGGCTCCGGGCGGCGAGCGCATTCAGGCCGAACCGGCCGGCGTCGGTCTGCACGCCAATCTTGCCCAGCAACGAGCCCAGGCGGCCGGCAGAGTGGTCGCGCCAGCCGTCTTCGGCGAACAGGCCGAGGCCGAGGTAGTGGTCCCAGTCGCCCTCGGCGCCGCCGTGCGAGAGGTTCACGCGCCGGCGGCCGAAGCGGCCCGCGCTGGCCTCGGCTTGCGTGCCTGGCGCATGGCGGCCGTCGAGGGTGGTCAACGAGATCGCGCCGCCCAGCGTGTTCAGGCCGAAGGCCGGGTTGGCGCCCGGCACCAGCGCGACGCTGTCGAGTGCGAATTCGGGCACCAAGTCCCAGTTGACGACGTCACCGAACGGCTCGTTGATGCGCACGCCGTCCAGGTACACCGACAGCCCCTGCGGTGCGCCCAGCAGGCCCGATGCGCGGTAGCCGCGGAACGCCAGGTCGCCCTGGTAGGGGCTGCCCTGGATGTCGCTGACCTGAACACCGGCGGCGTGACGCGCGAGCAGGTCGATGGTGTTGTCGGCCAGGGCCGCGTCGATGGTGGTGCGGCGCAGCACCTGGGTCATGTAGGGCAGCAGGTCACGGTCAATGCCCTGGCCGGGCAGCGGCGAGGTGGCGACGATCTCGACCTGCTGGACTGCCGCCTCGGGCTCGGCGCGGGCGCCGGCAGCCGACAGCGCCGCCAGCAACACAAGGCAGCGGCGCTTCATGCCGAGGCCAGGCGCCAGCCCGCAGTGGCGCCTTGGCAGCCGAGCTTGTCGACCCACAGGGCATCGACCTGCCAGCGGGCCGCCAGCGCGGCGATCTGCGCCGGCCCGGCGACGAACATCACCTTGGTCAGCGCGTCGGCCAGCGCACCACTGCGGGCCGCCACCGTCACGCTGGCCAGCCCGGCGGGCGAGTAGCCGCTGGCGGGGTCGAAGATGTGGTGGTGCCGGTGGTCGGTGGAAAAGCTGCTCGGCTCGTCGGCTGAGGTGGCCAGGCAGCGGCCATCGGCCAGCACGCGGGCGAGCAGGGCGTGTTCGTCGCGCGGGTTCACCAGGCCGAGGCGCCAGGGGCCGTCGGCGGGGTTGTGGCCGAGCGGGGCCAGCTCGCCGGTGTCGATCAGCGCGTGTTGCACGCCGTGCGCGCGCAGCACGTCGCGCACGCGGTCGCAGGCGTAGCCCTGGGCGACGCCGTTGAGCGTCGCGCTCATGGCTGGCCGGGTGAACTCGACACCACGCGGTGTCACCTGCAGGCCTTGCCAGCCGACCCGGGCGCGTGCGGCCGCCACCTCGGCGGCGCGTGGCAGCCGCGCGTCCTGGCGCGCCGCGTCGAAGGCCAGCCACAGCGGCTGCACCGTCACGTCGAACGCGCCGCCGCTGTGCCGCGCCACCCACTGCGACAGGCGCAGCACGGCCAACAGCTCGGGTGGTGGGTTCGGCAGCCGGCCCTCGCGGTTCAGCCGCGACAAGGCGCTGCCCGGGTCGTGCAGGCTCATCTGCGCTTCGATCGTGCGCACGGCCTGCACGCTGGCGTCGAGCGCGCGCTCGAGCAGCGCCTCGTCGTGCCCGCCGGCCCGCAGCGACAGCGTGGTGCCGAAGCCGAGCCAGTCGCGGCGGCGCCAGGTGAGCGCCGCGGGCGTTGCGCCGTGGGCCGGGCCGGCGGCGGCCAGGCCCTGGCCCATGGCTGCATAGAGGATCTGGCGCCGTCTCATGCGGGGGCTCCTCGGGTGGGTTGCGCGATGGGGTGGATCGGCACGATGCGCCGCCCGCCGCGCGCCTGCGCGATCAGCGGCGCGCAGCGCGCCGGGTCGTCGTGGATGGCCACGCAGTCCAGGCACTGGAAGCACTCGGCGTAGTGCACCGCGCCGTCGGGCCGGATGGCCTGGTAGTCGCAGCGGTGGCGGCAGGTCTGGCACGGCGTGCCGCATTCGGTGCGGCGGGCGATCCAGGCCCAGCGCCGCGCCAGGCCCAGCACCGCCAGCCCGGCACCGAGCGGGCACAGGTAGCGGCAGTAGCCCTTGTAGACGAAGGCGCTGAGCGCCGTGAGTGCGGCGGCCCAGGCCACATACGGCCACGCACGCACGAAACCCAGTGTGACGGCGGTCTTGAACGGCTCGACCTCGACCAGCGTGTCGGTCCAGGCCGGTGCGAACAGCGCGCTGCCCACCAGCAGCCCCAGCACCGCGTACTTGACGCGTTTGAGCCGCGCATCGACACGGCGGTGCAGCCGCCAACGCGGCAGCTTCAGGCGAGCAGCCAGCTGGCTGACCAGGTCTTGCAGCGCGCCGAAGGGGCAGAGCCAGCCGCAAAAGGTGCCGCGGCCCCAGACGACCAGGGTGAATGCGACGAAGCCCCACAGCACCAGCGTGACCGGGTCGTAGAGAAAGAAGCCGAGCGAGTGCCCGGCGCGTAGCGCCTGCAGCAGCGCCGTCAGGTTGACGATCGACAGCTGCCCCTGCGCATGCCAGCCGACGAAGACCAGCGTGAACCCCAAGAAGGCGTTGCGGCCCCAGGCCAGGCGCCGCGGGCTGCGCACCAGCCAGGCCGGCCGCGCGAGCATCAGCGCCAACAGCAGCAAGGCCGCGCCCAGCACGCCCAGCTCGGCGGCGCGCGCGGCCCAGATGCTGCGCCACGACTTGGCATCACCTTCGGGTGCCGTCACGTAGGCGGCGGGCAGCGCAAAAGGCAGCGTGAAGTCGCGGCTGACACGCTCGGGGTAGACGATGCCCTTGCTGCGCGTGACGCGGAACCTGAAGGCCAGCGGTTGCGATGGGTCGAGCCCCGCGGCGCCGTAGACGCGAAAGACCTTGGACTCGGCACCGTTCAACTCGGGCGGCAGGGCCAGCGGGTCGTCGAGGTCCAGGTCGCGCAATTCGAGTGGCAGGTCGCCCTGGCGCAGGCCCAGCCGATCGGGCACTGCGCCGCGCACGAAGGCCTCGCCGATGAAGCTGTCGTCGCCGCGGGCGACCACCAGCAGCGCGTGGTCGCCGGTGTCGAGCCGGCTTTGCAGGTGGCGCCAGCCGCTGTCGCCCAGCAGGCTGCGGCCGGCCGAGGGCACGCCCAGGTGCGCGAGCCAGAAATCCATGTAGGCCTCGGGGCCAGCGTCGGCCATGTCTTCGCCGACAGTGCCGGCAAAGGCCTGTGCCACATCGCGCCGCGGCAGGCGCACATGCTGCACCAGGCCGGCGGCGAGCAGGCCTTGCCAGCCCAGCGTGTCGGCGCGGTCGGTGCGCACGCGGCCAACCAGCTCAGGGTCGCGCCCGGCCGCGTAGCCCAGCTTGGCGCGCGCGACCTTCAGCGAGGCGGCCAGCAGGCTCTGGTTGACGATGCGCACCGAGGCCGTGGCCTTGGCAACGCCGTCGATCGTGACGTTGGCGCTGTTCGTGCGGCTGGCGCGGCCGTGCTCGCTGCCGACCTTGATGCTCTGCTTCAGCGACAGCCCGCGGTACTGCTCGACGAAGCGAAACAGCGGCGCCGGGCCCAACCCGTCGAGGAACACCGGCTCGTGGTGCGACAGCACGCGCACGTCCATGAAGCTGCCTTGCGCGTCCAGCGCGACCAGCAGGTTCAGCGGCGTGCCCGAAAAGCCCGGCACCGGCGCCAGGTCGATCGACTCGAACACATACGCCACCAGCACCGTGGCGGTGGCCTCTTGCTTGAACACGGGCCAGACGGGCAGGGCGGCGTCGCGCTCGCCCAGCATCAGTGGCGAGGGGAACAACGCCTGCAGTTGCTCGCGCGTCATCACGCCGGCGCTCGCCGGCCCGGTGGCGAGCAACAGGCACAACGAGCCGGCCAGCGTCATCAGCAGGCGGCGGCACCAGGCGGCGAGTGGGCGTGTCATGCGGTCTGGGTTCGCAACAGCCGTGCCCGTGATCGGCGGCGCTCGAAGCGGGCCAAAGCAAGGGTTTGCTGTGCCATGCCGGCCTGGGGCCGCTGGCGTGTCGCTCCAGCCTGGGTGTCACGACTGTCCCGCTGTCTTCATTTGGAGCAGCCGCGTGGTTGTTTTCCCTGAGCGGTGGCAGACCGGGTCGGTTTTGGCGCTGATGGCATGTGGCTTGCAGAACAGGCTGCAGTTCGCATCCACCGATCCAGGAGACTTCGAGATGAGGAGACAGAGCCTTCAGATGGCCGCATGGGCCGCGGCGGCACTCGCCGGCTGGGCCGCCTGCGCGCTGGCCGTGGCGCATGGCGACGTGACGCCGCAGGCCGTGGACACGCACGAGCTGCCGAGCCTGGGCGAGAGCTGGCGCGAGCAGAACCCGTTTCGCGAGCCCGAGCCTAACCAGGGTGTGGCGGTGCGCATCGGCACCTCGGCCTTCAACCAGAACTGCGCGCGCTGCCACGGGCTGGAGGCGATCTCGGGCGGCATCGCGCCTGACCTGCGCCGGCTCGACAACGACTGCAGCGTGCTGAAAGACGCTGCGAAGAAAGCTGCCTGCGTGGCCGAGAACGACCAGTACTTTCTGACCACCGTGCGCCACGGCCGCTCGCGCAACGGCGCGGTCTACATGCCGCCGTTCGAAGGCACGCTGAACCAGGAGGCCATCTGGGCCATCAAGGCTTACCTGGAGACACGGCGTGAAAAGCCCATGTGAGATCCATCGCCGTGCGTGGCTGGCCGGTGCCGGTGCGTTGCTTGTCTCCCCAGGCCTGGCCCTGGCCGAAGGCAGCCTGGCGCGCATTCGCGAGCGCGGCAGCCTCACCGTCGGGCTGTACCAGGAGATGCCGCCATTCCACGCCAACGGCCGCGGCATCGACGTGGAGCTGGGCCGCGCACTGGCGCAGGCGATGGGCCTGAAGTTCAGCCCGCTGCCGTTCCAGGCCGGCGAGAGCATGAACGACGACCTGCGCAACATGGTGTGGAAAGGCCACTACCTGGGCTGGGGGCCGGCAGACGTGTTGCTGCATGTGCCGACGGACAAGGCACTCGCGCAAGCCAACCCGCAGGTGCTGGTGCTGGCGCCCTACTACCGCGAGCGGGTGCTGCTGGCCGTGCAGCGCGAGCAGTTCGGCCGCATCGAGAGCCTGGCCGAACTGGCCGGCCACCCGGTGGCCGTGGCGGGCCAGTCGATGGCCGGCTGGCTGATGGCGGGAGCCTTGCCCGGTGCCGCGGCCAGCGGGCTGAGCACGGCATTTGCCGATGGCGTCGACGCGGCCCGCGCGCTGCGCGAGGGCCGGGTCCAGGCGGCGGCGGGCCTCGCGTCGGAGCTGGAGAGTGTGCTCGGCGGCGACACGCGCTTCGCCCTGCAGCCCTTGCCATCACCGCGCGTGCCGGCGGCTGGTTGGGCGCTGGGCTGCGCGGTTCGGCAAGACGCTGGCGAGCTGGCCGCGGCACTGCAAGAAGCGATGCAGGCGCTGCAAGCCAGCGGCCGATTGCAGGCTATCTTTGCCGCTCACCAAGTGGCTTGGCATCTTTGAGCAGACAACAACCATGAAACGAGACAAGCCCTTCTTCGCCCGGCGCCCTCATCGCCCCCTGCGTCGTGTGCCGGCCCTGGCCACCTGGATGCCGGCGCTGCTGCCATGGGCCCCGATGGCGGCCCATGCCCAGGTGGCGGACGCAGCGGCCCCATCGAGCGTGGTGGTGGTCGGCACGCGGCTGGCCGAGCAACCGTTCGACGTGCCCGCGTCGGTCGACCGCATCGGCGGTGACCAGATCCGCGACAACCATCTGCAGGTCAACCTGTCTGAAAGACTGGGCGCGGTGCCGGGCCTGCTGGCGCGTGACCGGCAGAACTACGCGCAGGACGTGCAGGTGTCGGTGCGGGGCTTCGGTGCGCGCTCAACCTTCGGCATCCGCGGCGTGCGGATGTACATCGACGGCATCCCCGCCACCTTGCCCGACGGGCAGGGCCAGGTCTCGCACGCCGACCTGGGCTCGGCGCAGCGCATCGAGATCCTGCGGGGGCCGTTCTCGGCGCTGTATGGCAACTCGTCGGGCGGCGTGATCGAGGTGACGACCCAGGAGGGCAGCGGCCCGCCGACCGTGGCCGCCGGTGCGGCCGCCGGCAGCGACGGCGTCCTGCGCGCCAACCTGCAGGCGCTCGGAGCGGCCGGCGACTTCGGCTACGCCGCGAACCTGAGCCACTTCGAGACCGACGGCTACCGCGAGCACAGCGCGGCGCGGCGCGACCTGGGCAACCTGAAGCTGAGCTGGCGACCGAGCGACGGGCCGCTCGCCGGCGACAAGCTGACCGTGGTCGCCAACAGCGTGGCCTTGCCCGAGGCGCAAGACCCGCTGGGCCTGACCCGCGACCAGTTCGACAACGACCCACGCAGCGTCGACCCGGTGGCGCTGAGCTTCAACACCCGCAAGCGGGTCGACCAGAGCCAGCTCGGCGCGGCCTACGAGCATGTGATCGGCGGCCAGCAGCGTGTGCAGGCGATGCTGTACGGCGGCAGCCGCCACACCGAGCAGTTCCAGGCCATCCCGACCGCACCGCAGGGCAGCCCCAAGCACCCGGGCGGGGTGATCGACCTGGCGCGCGACTACCAGGGCGCCGACCTGCGCTGGACGCTGGACGAGCGGCGCGGCGAGCTGCCGTTCGCGCTGGTGGCCGGCGTGTCGTTCGATGCGCTCGACGAACACCGGCGTGGCTACGAGAACTTCGTCGGCGACGTGCTGGGCGTCAAGGGTGACCTGCGGCGCGACGAGAGCAACCGCAGCACCGCGTTCGACCAGTACCTGCAGGCCACGCTGCGGCCGGCGCCCATGTGGCGGCTCGATGCCGGCGTGCGCCACAGCGAGGTCAAGGTGCGCAGCCGCGACCACTACATCAGCGGGCCCAATGGCGACGACAGCGGCCGCACCTCGTTCAGCGCGACCACGCCGGTCTTGTCGGCGATGTACCTCGCCAGCGACGCGCTGCACCTGTACCTGTCGGCCGGCCGTGGCTTCGAGACGCCGACGCTGAACGAGCTGGCCTACCGCAGCGACGGCTCAGCCGGCGTCAACACCACGCTCAAGCCCGCCCGCAGCGACAACCTCGAGCTCGGTGCCAAGTGGCGCATCGGCGCGGCGCAGCAGCTGAACCTTGCCGTGTTCGCGGTGCGCACCGATGACGAAATCGTCACACAGACCAACCTCGGCGGCCGGGCCAGCTTTCAGAACGCCGGCAAGACCCGGCGTGACGGCGTCGAGCTGGGCTGGGCCGCGAGCTTTGCCGGCGACTGGCAGGCGAACGCCGCGTTGACCTGGCTCGACGCGCGCTACGACGACAGCTTCACCACCTGCGCCGCGCCGCCCTGCGCCACGCCCACGCTGGTGATCCCGGCCGGCAACCGCCTGCCGGGTGTGGCGCGCACCTCGGCCTACGCCGCGCTGCAATGGGCCCCGGCCGAAGGCTGGAACGCCGGTGCCGAGCTGCGGGGTTTGAGCCGCGTGCTGGTCAACGACCTGAACAACGATGCCGCCGCCGGCTTTGCGGTCGCCAGCGCCAGCGTCGGCTACCGCGTGCGCCGCGGCGCGTGGGGCCTCGGCGGTTTCTTGCGCGCCGACAACCTGTTCGACAGGCACTACGCCGGCTCGGTGATCGTCAACGAGGGCAACGGCCGCTTCTTCGAACCGGCACCGGGCCGCACCTGGCTGGCCGGGTTCAACGCCAGCTACAACTTCTAGGAAAGCCCATGCACACGACGAATGGGACCCGCTACGGCCAGGTGGCGATGTGGCTGCATTGGGTGATCGGGCTGGCGCTGCTGGCCCAGATCGTGTTCGGCTTCGCGCTCGACGCGATCGTGCCCCGTGGCACACCGGCACGCGCCGGCGTGATCAACCTGCACAAGTCGATCGGCCTGCTGCTGCTGGCCCTGGTGCTGGTGCGCCTGGCCTGGCGCCTGGCGCACCGGCCGCCGGCCTGGCCGCGCAGCCTGCCACCCGCCGCGCAGCGGGCCGCCACCTGGGGCCACCGCGCGCTGTATGCCTGCATGGTGGCGCTGCCGCTGGCGGGCTACGTGGCGTCGAACTTCAGCCAGCACGGCGTCAAGTTCTTCGGCACGCCGCTGCCGCCCTGGGGGCCCAACCTGCCGGCGGTCTATGCCTTCTTCAACGGCCTGCATGTGGTGCTGGGCTGGGCCTTCAGCCTGCTGATCGCCGGGCACGTGGCGGTGGCCTTGTGGCACCTGCTGTGGCGGCGCGACCGCTTGTTCCAGCGCATGTGGCCGGCGGCGCTGGCGGGCGGCCTGGCGCTGGTCGCAGTCGGCAGCGTGCAGGCCGCGCCATTCGCCTATGTGCCCAACGAAGGCTCGGGCAGCCTGAGCGTGATCGACATCGCGAGCGATCAGGTGGTGGCCGAGATCATGGTTGGCAAGAAGCCGCGCGGCACGGTGGTCACACCTGACGGCCGCTATGCCTATGTCAGCGACCAGCCCGGCAACCGGCTGGTGATCGTGGACCTGACCAAGCGGCTGGCCACCGGCGAGGTGGCGCTGGGCGAGTCGCCCGAGGGCGTGGGCATCTCGCCCGATGGCCGCTGGGTGGTGGCAGCGGTCGAAGAGAGCAACGACGTGGTCTTCGTCGACACCGTGGCGCAGGCCCGGGCCTTCGTCGTCAAGGTCAGCGGCAAGAACCCCGAGCACGCGGTCTTCTCGCCCGACGGGCGGCTGGTCTTCGTCAGCGCCGAAGAGGGCGAGGCGGTCAACGTGATCGACGTGGCCAAGCGGGCCGAGGTGGCGCGCATCCCGGTCGGCGCGCGGCCCCGTGGCATCGGCTTCTCACCCGACGGCGGGCGGGCCTACGTGGCGGCCGAGAACGCGGACGAGGTCTATGTGATCGACACGCGCAGCCTGGCGGTGACCGCGCGGCTGAAGGCCGGCTCGCGCAGCAACGGCATCGCGGTGCACCCGAACGGGCAGTGGGTCTATGTTTCCAACGGCGGCGCGGCGTCGGTGTCGGTCATCGATGCGCGCACGCTCGACACGGTGGCCACGGTGCTGGTGGGCCAGCGGCCGTGGAACATGGCCTTGTCGCCCGACGGTGCCAAGCTCTACGTGGCCTGCGGCCGCTCGGGCAGCGTGGTGGTGGTCGACGCGCTGCGCCACACCCGCCTGGCCGAGATCCCGGTCGGCAAGCTGCCGTGGGGCGTGGCGATCAGGTGAGCGCCGTGTGCGCGGCCGCCGGGGGGCAGAGGCCGCCATGAATGAGCCGAGCGCTATGCGCTTCGCTAATTCGTTAGATGATGTATTGGCACCGATAGTGCGGTGATTTCATGAGTTAGCATCGCGGCTTCACTCTTGCTTGAGGAAGCCCCCATGCGTCGCTGGAAAACCCGCAGCCTGACCCTCTCGGCAGCGTGCCTCGGCCTGTTGGCCGCCCCAGCGGTGATGGCCGCGCCCACCTACCGCATCGAGCTGATCCCCAAAGCCCACGGCGTGGCACCGAAAACGCCGAACGCCATCAGCGACAACGGCAATATCGTGGGCCAGGGCTACGACAGCGAGACCGGCCAGACGCTGAAGTTCGTGTCCAGGAATGGCAAGAAGGTCGAAGCGCTGTCGAACACGAACGGGCCGACCTTCGGTGGCCCGCCTGACGTGAACAACGCCGGCACGGTGGTGGGCCGCTACCTCAACGGCGACGGCCAGGAACGCGGCGGCATGTGGTCGATCGACGGCACGCTGACCGACCTGGGTGAGGTGGTGGGTTGCGCCGAACCCCAAGGGGCTTACCCCAGCGCCATCAACAAGGCGGGCGAGGTGGTTCTGCACGTCGACTGCCATATCGACGGGGTCAAGGTCAACGGCGGCGTTTTGCTGCGCAACGGCGTGTCGACGATGATGCCGTCGCTGGAAGGCGGCTCCACCTACCCCTATGCCATGAGCAATGCCGGCCACGTGACGGGCAGCTCCATGGTCCAGGTGAATGGCAGCGCTGTTCAGCAGGCCTTCATCTGGCAGGACGGCCAGCCCATGCGCCCGCTGGGGACCAAGGGCGAAGAATCCTCCGGCTACGCGGTCAACGACAAAGGGCACGTCATCGGCGTCGTGGGCCGGGGCATCGATGCGCGGCCTTTCCTGTACAAGGGCGCGGCCCTGCGTGAGCTGCCCAAGTGCGACGACAGCCGCCTGTTCTGGCCCGTGGCGATCAGCAACGACGATTCGATCGTTGGCTACTACCAATGGTCGGGCCCCACCCAGACGGGGTTGATCCAGAACGGCCAGTGCGCCTTGCTGCAAACGTTGCTCGATGACAGCGGCGCCGGCTGGACCGACCTGCTGGCCCAGGACATGAACAACGACGGCGTGATCGTCGGCAGCGGCCGCTACCAGGGCCATCGCCGCGCGTTCATCGCGACCCCCTTGTCTCGCTGAAGGAGATCACCATGCGCTCGTTGAAGACCCGCCTGCTGCCGCTGTCGATGGCCGTCGTCGGCCTGTTCGCCGCCGGCGCGGCACTCGCCGCGCCCACCTACCGCATCGAGGTGCTGGGCAAGGGCCACGGGCCGGCGCCGAAATGGGCCAGCTCGATCAGCGACAACGGCAGCGTGGCCGGCGGTGCGGTGGACAGCGAGACGGGCGAGAGCGTCTCGTTCCGCGCGCACCGGGGCAAGAAGGTTGAGGCATTGGCCGAGACGCAGGCCATGCACTACCCGGGCAAGCCGCAGGTCAGCGACGCCGGTGTCGTGGTCGGCCGCTATCAGCGCGACTGGGACGACCACGGCGGCGTGTGGGCAGCCGACGGCACCGTGACCGACCTTGGCCCGATCGTCGGCTGCGACGATTCGCGCGGCGTCTATCCGCAGTCGATCAACGACGCGGGCGCCTACGTGGTCGAGATCGACTGCCCGATCGGCGGCGTGAGCACCCGCGGCGGGTTCCTGGTTCGCGATGGTGTCGCGGTCAAGGTGCCGCCATCGGATGGCCGTGTGACCTTTCCGATCTTGATCAACCGGCGCGAACAGGTGGTGGGCGTCACCGACTACCTCACCGGCACGCCGTACGCGTTCATCTGGGAAGAAGGTAAGCCGGTGCGCCGGCTGACGCCGCTGGGCCTCGAGGTCTACCCCGAAGCGATGAACGACCGGGGCCACCTGGTGGGCATGAAGGTCATCAACCTGACCTGGACCCCGTTCCTGCACGACGGCAAGGCCATGCGAGAGCTGCCGCTGTGCGGCCAGCACGACGTCTGGCCGGTGGCCATCAGCAACGATGGCTGGATCGCCGGCAACTTCTACGGCCTGGGCGTTTCGCGCGACGCTGCGCTGATCCGCGACGGCCAGTGCGCGGAGCTGCAGTCATTGCTCGACGACAGCGCTGCGGGTTGGTCCGAGCTTTCTGCAGACGACATGAACAACGACGGCGTGATCGTCGGCCACGGCCGGTTCGAGGGCTATCGCCGCGTCTTCATCGCCACACCGCTGAGCCGCTGATCGGCTGGGCCGCCGGCGTTCTGGCGCCCGGCGGCGCGCTCAATTCGACTCGCTGCCGCGCCAGCGCAGCTTGCGGTAGATGGTGTTGCGGCTGATGCCCAGGCGCCGCGAGGCGACCGAGATGTTGCCGCCGGCCTCGTCGACCGCACGCTGAATGGTGCGCAGCTCGAGCTCTTCGAGCGTCGGGCCATCGTGGGCGGTGGCGCCGGCCGGGGCCGGCTGCTGCGGCGAGGCTGCGGTGGCCTGCGGCGGCGGCTCGGCGGGCGCCTGCAGCTCGCGCTGCGCGTCTTCGAGAAAATCGTCGGACAGGTGGGCCCGCGTGATCACCATCTCGCTGCCGGCCATCACCGCCGCGGTGCGCAGCACATTGGTCAGCTGGCGGATGTTGCCGGGCCAGTGGTAGGCCTGCAGCAGGCGGATGACCTCGTCGTCCAGGTCGAGCGGGCGGCCGTTGGTCTCGGCGCGCAGGATCTTGCGCACGATCGTCATCAGGTCGCTGCGCTCGCGCAGGGCCGGCAGGCGCACCACCAAGCCGTTCAGCCGGTAGTAGAGGTCTTCGCGGAAGGTGTGGGCGCTGATCATGTCGCGCAGCGCCCGGTGCGTGGCGCTGACCACCGCCACATCCACCGGCACCGATTTGTCCGAGCCCAGCGGCGTGACTTGGCGCTCTTGCAGCACGCGCAGCAGCCGCGCCTGCAGCACCAGCGGCATGTCGCCGATCTCGTCGAGGAACAGCGTGCCGCCGTTGGCCTGCAGGATCTTGCCGGTGGCGCCCTTGCGGCGCGCGCCGGTGAAGGCGCCTTCTTCGTAGCCGAACAGCTCGGCCTCGATCAGGCTCTCGGGGATCGACGCGCAGTTGACCGCGACGAACGGGTAGCGCGCGCGGTCGGAGTCTTGGTGGAAGGCGCGCGCCAGCAGCTCTTTGCCGGTGCCGGTCTCGCCCATCACCAGCAGCGAGATGTCGCGGTTGAGCACCCGCTTGACCTTGGTGATCACGGCTTCCATTTGCGCGTCGCCGGTCTGCAGGTAGCGCAGGCCCGACAGGCCGGGTGACGCACCGGGCGTGGCCGGCCGGGTGCCGGCGGCGGCGGCGAAGAAGCCACCTGCCGGCGCCGGCGCCGGGGCGCTGACGGTGTCGACACCGTCGTCGTGGTGCGCGTCGATCGTCACGCTGCCCAGCGCATGCCAGGTCGGCCAGTTGAAGACCGCGCGCATGTGCAGCGGCTGGCCGTTGGGCAGCACCATCGCCATCGGCGGCGCCATCGGCGAGCGGAAATGGTCGATCACCGCGCCGACGGTGACGCTGAACAGCGTCGTCAGGCTGTTCATGCGCAGCGCGGCGCCGCTCAGGCGAAGCTGGTCCAGCGCGCTGCGGTTGGCACCGAGCAGCTTGCCGTCGCGGCCGACCGCGACGATGCCCTCCATCAGCGTGCCGATGAATTCGGGCCGGCTGTGGAAGTGGATGCGCAGCGCATGGCGGAAGTCGTCCGAGAGCCAGTGGTTCTCGATCATGCGGGCCGACATCTTGACCAGCCCCATCGTGTGCAGGTGGTACGAATGGTGGTCGCCAGACACGTCGAGCACACCCAGCATGTTGCCGCGCGGGTCGAAGATCGGCGCGGCCGAGCAGGTGAGAAAGCCGTTGGCGTGCATGTAGTGCTCGCCGGCATGCACGACGGTGGGCAGCTCGTCGACCAGGGCGGTGCCGATGGCGTTGGTGCCCTTGCTCGATTCGGACCAGTTCGCCCCCGGCGCCAGCGCCACCTTCGAGGCACGCTGCAAGAAGGCGTCGTGGCCGACCGAGTGCAGCACGGTGCCTTGCGCGTCGGTCAGCAGCACCATGCTCTGGGTCGCCATGGTTTGCTCCAGCAGCAGCTCCATCACCGGCGCGGCGTGCAGGTGCAGGCGCAGGTTGCGCTCGCGGGCCACGGCCAGGTCGGAGCGGATCACCGTGCTGTGGTCCGGCCGGTCGATGCGCGACAGGCCCAGCGCCGCGCAGCGTTCGTGCGATTGCAGGATGGTGTCGGCATGCATCGGGTCGCCCAAGGCTGGCAGGGCAGCATGGTCGCGGGCCAGGGTGGGGGTCGCCATCGCACGGATCCTTTCGCACACCACCGGGGCCGCCAAGGGCGGCAACTCACCGGCAGCGGCCAGGGCGCCATGCTAGGGCGTATCCAGGCACCGCGTCAGTGCAGAAATCCCTCGTGAGTGGGCGCAAAACCAGGCCCCGGTTGCGCCATATTGGCACAACCGGCGGGCTGGCTTGCGCGGGGCTGACATGGGGGCGGCTTTTTGGTGCGCTGGCTCAGGTGCTGGGGGCCAGGCCGCTGTCTTGCAGCCAGCGCCACTCGGCGTCGTCGTACAGCCGCGAGCGGGTCAGGAACCGCCGGCCCTCGGGGCCTTCGAGCGAGAACATGCCACCGCGGCCGGCGACCACGTCGATGATCAGCTGCGTGTGGCACCAGTACGCGTACTGCGACGTGCTGATGTAGAACGGCATGCCGCCGATGTGCCCCAGCAGCTTGTCGCTGTCGCCAACGAGAAACTCGCCGTCGGGGTAGCACATCGGCGCGCTGCCGTCGCAGCAACCGCCGCTCTGGTGGAACATCAGCGGCCCGTGTTTCGCCGCGAGGCGCTCGATCAGCTCGAGCGCCTCGGGGGTGGCGACCACTTGCGCAACGCTCATCGCCACGCCGGCCCGGTCAGAAGAACCCGAGCGGCTGCTCGCTGTAGCTGACCAGCAGGTTCTTGGTCTGCTGGTAGTGGTCGAGCATCATCTTGTGGTTCTCCCGCCCGATGCCCGATTGCTTGTAGCCGCCGAACGCCGCGTGCGCCGGGTAGGCGTGGTAGCAGTTGGTCCAGACCCGGCCGGCCTGGATGCCGCGGCCCATGCGGAAGGCGGTGTTCATATCGCGGCTCCACACGCCGGCGCCCAGGCCATAGAGCGTGTCGTTGGCGATGGCCAGGGCTTCTTCCTCGTCCTTGAAAGTGGTCACCGAGACGACCGGGCCGAAGATCTCTTCCTGGAAGATGCGCATCTTGTTGTGGCCCTTGAAGACAGTCGGCTGGATGTAGTAGCCGCCTTCCAGGTCACCTTGCAGCATCGCGCGCTCGCCGCCGATCAGGCACTGCGCGCCTTCCTGCTTGCCGAGGTCGAGGTAGCTGATGATCTTTTCCATCTGCTCGTTGCTGGCCTGCGCGCCGATCATCGTGGCCTTGTCCAGCGGGTTGCCCTGCTTGATCGCCGCCACGCGCTTGAGGGCACGCTCCATGAACTGGTCGTAGATCGACTCGTGGATCAGCGCGCGCGACGGGCAGGTGCAGACCTCGCCCTGGTTCAGCGCGAACAGCACGAAGCCCTCGATCGCCTTGTCGAGGAAACCGTCGTCCTTGGCCAGCACGTCGGGGAAGAAGATGTTGGGCGACTTGCCGCCCAGCTCCAGCGTGACCGGGATCAGGTTCTGGCTGGCGTATTGCATGATCAGCCGGCCGGTCGTCGTCTCGCCGGTGAAGGCGATCTTGGCGATGCGGTTGCTCGACGCCAGCGGCTTGCCGGCTTCGAGCCCGAAGCCGTTGACCACGTTCAGCACACCCGGCGGCAGCAGGTCGCCGATCAGCTCCATCAGCACCAGGATCGACGCCGGCGTCTGCTCGGCCGGCTTGAGCACCACGCAGTTGCCGGCGGCCAGGGCAGGGGCCAGCTTCCACACCGCCATCAGCAGCGGGAAGTTCCACGGGATGATCTGGCCCACGACGCCCAGCGGCTCGTGGAAGTGGTAGGCGTAGGTCTGGTTGTCGACCTCGCTGATGCCGCCTTCCTGCGAGCGCACGCACGAGGCGAAGTAGCGGAAATGGTCGATCGCCAGCGGCAGGTCGGCCGCCATCGTCTCGCGGATCGGCTTGCCGTTGTCCCAGGTCTCGGCGGTGGCCAGCAGCTCCAGGTTCTGCTCCATCCGGTCGGCGATGCGGTTCAGCACGATGGCCCGCTCGGCCGGCGAGGTCTTGCCCCAGGCAGCCTTGGCGGCGTGCGCGGCGTCGAGTGCGCGCTCGACATCGGCCGCGTTCGAGCGCGGGATCTCGCAGAACACCTTGCCGGTCACCGGCGTGATGTTCTCGAAGTATTCGTTGGTCGACGGCGCGACCCACTGGCCGTTGATGAAGTTGCCGTAGCGCTTCTTGAACGGAACGGGGAAGCCGAAGCGGCCGGGTTCGAGCATGTCCATGCGTGTCTCCTGGGAGCGAGAGTGAATAGAAAGCCCCTGCGCGGAGCAGGGCGTGTTGGATCGGGTGGCCCGTGACACTTCGCCAATCGCGTGCCAGGCCGTGGCCGCGCCGTCGGCACCGGTTACAGGCCTCGGCGCTGCGTGTTTCCACGGGTGTCGCGGCCGGCCGCTGCTCCAGGCGGGCGGGCGGCTGTCCCAGGCCGGAGCGGCCGGGGTGTCCCGTCATGCGACGCTCAGGCCGGCCAGGCAGCCCGGGGCCCCCTTCTGTACGCGTCGATTCCGCGTTACCGTAGCGTTGGCCGAGGCGGGGCGACGGGCACGCGGCGGCGCCAGGTGCCGGCGCTGCGGCGATTGATCAGGATCAACGGTTGCCCTGGCCAAGGGCGCGATCGTGGCGCCCGGGCATGCCTGGGTGTTTCTGTCGGCATCCCCAAAGGAGAGCGCGGTGAACCTGGCCAGCCCCTTGCGCCGAGAGGCCCTGCACTTCATCGACCCGCGTCGCGGGCCGCTGCCGGCCCCGGTGCGCTCGGTGCTGTTCGGGCTCGAGCGGTTCCACCAGCACGGCGTCAGCCTGGCCCAGGCGCAGCCGATCGAGCGGCGGCGGGCCTGGCGTCGCCGCATCCGGGCGCCGCGGTTCTTTCCGCGGCTCGAGGCCAACGTGCGCATGCTCGAGCGCACCCGCGGCTACCTCGAGCAGCTCGAACACGAAGGCGACGCGCTGAGCCCGGCGGCCGAGTGGCTGCTCGACAACTTTCACCTGATCGAGGCGCAGCTGCCCGACATCCGCACCGGCATGCCGCGCGGTTACTACGCGCAGCTGCCCAAGCTGCGCACCCCGCCGCTGGCCGGCCTGCCGCGGGTCTACGGCATCGCCTGGGCCTACGTGGCCCATACCGATGCGAACTTCGATGCGGCGCTGCTGGCGCACTTCCTGTCGTCGTACCAGGAGGTCGACCTGCTGACCCTGGGCGAGCTGTGGGCGCTGCCCAGCACGATGCGGGTGGTGCTGCTCGAAAACCTGGGCCGGCTCGCCGAGTCGGTGGCCGCCTCCAAGGCCGCGCGCGAGGCTGCCAACTGGTGCTGCGACCGCGAAGCGACGCTGCCGCTGGACCAGCTGGAGGCGATGTACCACAGCGTCGAAGAGCGCGGCGTGAAGGTCGTGTTCCTGGCCCAGATGGTGCAACGGCTGCGCAGCCACGAGCCGGTCGGGCCGGCACCCGAGGCCTCGCGCCTGGCCGCCTGGCTGGACGAGAAGGCGCCCGACCCCAACGCCTTGCTGGCCGCTGCGCAAGAGGCGCAGGCGGCCGACAACGTGAGCGTCGGCAACGCGGTCACCGCGCTGCGCAAGATCAACAACCTGGACTGGGTCGAGCTGGTGGCGCAGGTCAGCCCGGTGCTCAAGGTGCTGGCCCGCACGCCGGCGTTTGCGGCCGACAGCGAGCTGACGCGCGACCAGACCACGCATGCGATCGAGCGTCTGGCGCGGCGCCTGCGGCGGCCCGAGGTCGAGGTGGCGCGCAAGGTGCTGCAGCTGTGCGAGGCCGATGCCGACAACCCGGCCCATGGCCCGGCGCACTGGACCATCGGCTGCGGCCGGCCGGCGCTGGTGGCGGCGCTCGGCGCCCCGGCCGGTGCCGGCGACGAGCGCGCCGCACTGTGGTGGAACCGCTGGCGCACCTCGCTCTACGGCCTCACGCTGACAGTCGGCGCGGCCGGGCTGCTGGCCTGGCTGCTCACCTCGAACCGGCCGTTCGGCGCGTCGGCCGCCATCGCGCTGGTGTTGATGGCGTTCCCGGTGCTCGAATGCATGGTCGCGCTGCTGCACCGCGTGCTGGCCGAGGCCGTGCACGTGCGCCGCCTGCCGCGGCTGGCGTTGGACAACGGCCTGCAGCCCGAGCACCGCACGATGGTCGTCGTGCCGTGCCTGCTGACCTCGCTGCCCACCATCGCCGTGCTGGTCGATCGATTGGCGCAGCACCACCTGGCCAACCCCGAGGCCGAGACCTCGTACGCGCTGCTCAGCGACTGGGCCGATGCACCCACCGCCGAAGCCCCGGGCGACGCGGCCTTGCTCGACGCGGCGCGCGAGGGCGTCGATCGGCTGAACCGCCAGTACCCGGCGGCCGATGGCGTGCCGCGCTTCTTGCTGCTGCACCGGCGGCGCGTCTGGTCCGAAGGCGAGCAGGCGTGGATGGGCTGGGAGCGCAAGCGCGGCAAGATCGAGCAGTTGCTGGCCCTGCTGGCCGCGGGCAATGCGGCCGGCGCCTTGCCGCCCGAGCCGGGCCCGTTCGTCGACCTCGGCCCGCTGAGCCGCCCCTGCCTGGGCGTGCGCTACGCGGTGGTGCTCGACGCCGACACCGAGCTGCCGCCCGGCAGCCTGCGCGACATGGTGTCGATCGCGGCCCACCCGCTGAACCAGCCGCACATCGACACCGCCAGCCGCCGCGTCGTCGACGGCTACGGCATCCTGCAGCCGCGTGTCGCGATGCCGTTTCCGCCGGCCGACGAGGTCACCCCCTTCGGCTGGATGTTCGCCGGGCCCTGGGGCACCGATTCGTACAACGGCGGCAGCTCCGAGGTCTACCAGGACGTGTTCGGCGAAGGCAGCTTCGTCGGCAAGGGGCTGTTCGACGTGCGTGCCGTGCACGACGTGCTGCACGGCCGCGTCACGCCGGGCAAGCTGCTCAGCCACGACCTGTTCGAAGGCCTGTGGGCGCGCTGCGCCTTCTTGAGCGACGTGGTGGTGCTCGAAGGCCACCCGATGCACCCCGAGGTTGCGGCGTCGCGCGTGCACCGGTGGACCCGCGGTGACTGGCAGTTGCTGGCCTTTCTCGGTGCGGTGCTGGGCGGCGGGGTCGGTGCGCTGAACGTCTGGAAGGTGTTCGACAACCTGCGCCGCAGCCTGCTCGCGCCGGCCAGCGTGGCGCTGCTGTGGCTGTCGTTCACCACCCACGTCATCGCGCCTGGCGTGGCGGTGGCGTTGGTGCTCGCCGCGCTGGGCCTGGGGCCGCTGATCGGCGCGCTGGCCGGCTTGACGCCCGGGCGCGGCCACGTGGCCTGGAGCCACCTCGCCCGCGAGGGCCTGCGCGATGTCTTTCGCGTCATCGCCGGCACGGCGTGGCTGGCCGCCACCTTGCTGCACGCCGCCTCGCTGCAGGTCGACGCGATCGCGCGTGCGCTGTGGCGCATGCTGGTCAGCCGGCACGGCCTGCTGCAGTGGACCACCGCCGCGCAGGCGCAGGCCGTGGCGCGGCGCGATTTCGCCGGCTTCTGGCGCCGCCATGCGCGGGTGAGCCTGGTGGCGCAGGCCTGGCTTGTGCTTGGCTGGGCCGTGCCGGGCGCGGCGCAGGCCTGGCTGGCGGGCGTGGGCCTGTTGTGGGCGGCCACGCCGCTGTGGCTGTGGCTGGGGGCGCAGCCCGTGCGGCGGCCGCCGCGCGAGCTATTGACCGAGGCCGATCGGGCCTACCTGCGCGAGGCGGCGTGCGACACCTGGAGCTACTTCGCCACCTGCGTGACCGCCGCAGACCACGACCTGCCGCCCGACAACCTGCAGACCGAGCCGCAGGCCATGCTGGCCCGCCGCACCTCGCCCACCAACATCGGCTTCTACCTGCTCAGCGCGTTGTGCGCGCAGTGCTTCGGCTTCATCGAGGCCGGTGAGCTGCGCGAGCGGCTGCAGCGCACCCTGGCCACGCTGGAGCGCCTGCCGCGCCACCGCGGCCACCTCTACAACTGGATCGACACCGCCACGCTGGCGACGCTGATGCCGGCCTATGTGTCGACGGTCGACAGCGGCAACCTTGCCGGTGCGCTGTGGGCCGTCGCCCAGGCCTGCCGCGAGCAGGCGCAGGCGGCGGGCGAACAAGGCGACGAGGCGGGTGCCGCCGCATGGCGGGCCCTGGCGCTGCAGGCCGACAGCTTCGCCGGCGCGATGGACTTCACCTTCCTCTACGACCGCAAGCGGCGCCTGTTCCACATTGGCTACCGGCTCGACGACGCGATGCTGGACCGTTCGTACTACGACCTGCTGGCGTCGGAATCGCGGCTGACCAGCTTCGTCGCGATCGCCAAGGGCGATGTCTCGCGGCGCCACTGGGAGGCGCTGGGCCGGCCGTTCCTGGCCTGCGGGCGGGCGCCGGCGCTGCGCTCGTGGTCGGGCTCGATGTTCGAGTACCTGATGCCGGCGCTGCTGATGGACGAGCCCGCCGGCGGCATGCTGCGGCGCATGGAGCACGTGGCGGTGCAGGCGCAGCGCGCGTTCGGCGATCGCCACGGCGTGCCCTGGGGCGTGTCGGAGTGTGCTTATTTCTCCCAGGACCACACCCTGGCGTTTCAATACTCGCCCTTCGGCGTGCCGGCACTGGCGCTGCGTCGCACACCGCCCGAAGACCGGGTCATCGCGCCGTATGCGACCGCACTGGCGCTGCTGGTCGATGCACCGGCCGCGCTGGCCAACCTGCGCCGGCTCGAGCAGCAGGGCGGGCGCGGCGAGCACGGCTTCATCGAGGCGCTCGACTTCTCACGCTCGCGTGCCGCCGAAGGGGGCGCACCGCAGCGCGTGGCCACCTTCATGGCGCACCACCAAGGCATGAGCCTGGTGGCCCTGTGCGACCTGCTGTGCGACGGCGCGCCGCGCGGCTGGTTCGGCCGCGCGGCCCAGGTGCGCGCGCACGCCAGCCTGCTGCACGAGCGCATGCCGCGCGAGATCGTGCTGCAAGAGCCCACGTTGTCGCGCGAGCCGCCGCCGCCGTCCGAAGAGCCGGCCACCGTGGTGCGCGAGTTCGAGCCCGCCACGCCGCTGGCGCTGCCGCCGACCCACTGGCTGGGCAACGGCAGCTACAGCGTCAGCCTGCGGCCCAACGGCGCCGGGCAGAGCCGCTGGCGCGGCCGGGCCATCAACCGCGCCCGCGACGACCTGCTGCGCGACGGCTACGGCAGCTGGCTGATGCTGCGCCTGGGCGAGGCCGGCGCCTTCCACTCGCTGACGCTGGCGCCGAACCCGCACCCGTCGGCCGCGTACCGCGCGCGCTTCTTCGCCGACCACGTCGAGTTCGAGATGCGCAGCGACGAGATCGAAGCGCGCACGCTGGTCTGGGTCAGTGCCGACGAAGACGTCGAGTTCCGCCGCACCACGCTGCACAACCTGACCGATGCGCCGCTGACGGTCGAGCTGCTCAGCCTGTTCGAGGCCGCGCTGAACCCGCAGGCGGCCGACGAGTCGCACCCGGCGTTCGCCAACCTGTTCGTGCTGGCCCACGCGCTCGACCCGCGCTGCGCCATGCTCGAGCGCCGGCCGCGGCTGCCCGGCGAGCAGGGCCTGTGGGTGGCGCATTTCCTGGGCGCCTGCGACGACCCGCCCGAGCGGGTGGACGTGTGCTGCGACCGCGAGGCGCTGCTGCCGCGCGGCGGCCGGCTCGACCAGCTTCGCCCCGCGCCGCCGACCCGCCCGCTGGCCGACGGCCGGCTCGACACCGGGCTCGACCCGGTCGGCTCGCTGACCGTGCGCCTGACGCTGGCACCGCGGGCCCGCACCGCGCTGACCTTTGCCACGGCCGCCGCGCAAGACGCCGACACGCTGCTGAGCTGGATGGACGAATACCGCCAGGACGTGCACGTGAACCGCTCGCGCCGGATGGCCGCGGCGCTGGCGCGCATCCGCCAGCGCGAGCTGCGCATCGCCCCGGCCGACCTGCAGGCCGCGCAAGACCTGGCCACGCTGGTGCTGATGAATCGCTCGCGCCGCCGCGCGCCGCCGCCGGTGGCGCTGGACCGCCGGGCGCTGTGGCGCTTTGGCGTGTCGGGCGACCGGCCGATCATCGTCGTGCGCATCGGCGCGGTGCAGGGGGTGGGGGCGGTGCGCTCGCTGCTGGCCGCGCAGCGGCTGTGGGAGATCGCCGGTTTCCCGGTCGACCTGCTGATCGTCAACGGCGAGCCGGCCTCGTACCTGATGCCGCTGCAAGAGCAGATCGCCGCGCTGCGCCACAGCCTGGACGGCGGGCGCATCGTGCAGCCCGAGCGCGGCAACGTGGTGGTGCTGCGCCAGCCCGACATCTCGCCGGCCGAGTCTGCCGCGTTGCACGCCTGCGCCCGGCTCGACCTGACGGCCGATGGCCGGCCACTGGCGCGCCTGCTGGCCAACGCCTGGACCGACGACCTGGCGGCGGGCCCGGCGGCACCGCAGCGGCCCGTGCCGCCCTGGCCGCAGGCGCTGGCGCCCAGCCGCTTTGCCGACGACGGCAGCAGCTTCGAGATCGACATCGACGCCACGCACGCCACGCCCCGGCCCTGGGCCAACGTGATCGCCAACAAGGATTTCGGTTGCCTGGTCACCGAATCGGGCAGCGGCTTCACCTGGGCGCTGAACAGCCGCATGAACCAGCTCACCCCGTGGAGCAACGACCCGCTGCTCGACCCGCCGGGTGAACACTTCCTGCTGCAAGACTGGGCCGACGGCGAGCCGGGCGCCTGCTTCGGCCTGCTGCCTACGCTGGACCGCAACGGCCGCGCCGGCTACCGCGTGCGCCACACCCAGGGCCTGAGCGAGTTCACGCACCAGCGCGACGGGCTGCAGGTGCGGGTGCAGGTGGCCGTGCACCCGAGCGAAGCGGCCAAGTGCCTGCATGTGAGCCTGGCCAATGTGGGCGCTGCGGCGCGCACGCTGCGCCTGATCGGTTGCGTCGAATGGGTGCTGGGCGCCAGCCGGCGCGAGCGCATGACGCTGGCCACCGAATACGTGCACGACAGCCAGGCCGTGCTGGCGCGCCAGCTCGAGCACCAGGGCGGCTTCGGCGAGGGCACCGCCTTCTTGATGCTGCACGGCCAGCCGGTGCACCGCTGGACCTGCGCGCGGCGCGAGTTCTTCGACGCCCAGGGCGGGCTGGCACCGCCCGAGCGGCTGCAGGGCGCCGGCGGCTTCGGGCTCGACCCCTGCGGCGCACTCGACACGATCGTCACGCTGGCCGCGGGCGAGCAGGCCGAGGCCTTCTGGGTGATCGGCTATGCGCCCGGCCGCGAAGCCGCGCTCGCGCTGGCGCGCCGCCTGGCCGTGCCGGGTGCGCTGGCCGGGCTGGCGGCCCAGGCCACGGCGGCGTGGGACGAACGCTTGTCGGCGATCCAGGTGCAGACACCCGACCCGCTGTTCGATGCGATGGTCAACCGCTGGTGGCTGTACCAGTCGGTCGGCTGCCGGATGTGGGCCAAGGCCGGCTTCTACCAGGTCAGCGGCGCCACCGGCTTTCGCGACCAGTTGCAGGACGCGCTGGCGCTGGCCTGGAGCGAGCCGCAGGCGCTGCGCGAGCAGATCGTGCTGCACGCGACGCGCCAGTTCCCCGAGGGTGATGTGCAGCACTGGTGGCATTCGCCCACCGGTGCCGGGGTGCGCACCCATTTCAGCGACGACCTGCTGTGGCTGCCCTATGCCATGCAGCACCACCTGGCCACGCTCGGCGACAACGGCCTGCTCGACACCGAGCTGCCGTTCCTCGACGGGGCGGCGGTGCCCGAGGGCGCAGAAGACGCCTACTACGTGCCCACCACCGCCGCCGAGACGGCCACGCTGTACGAGCACGGCGCCCGCGCGATCGACCATGCGCTGCGCTTCGGCGCGCACGGCCTGCCGCTGATGGGCAGCGGCGACTGGAACGACGGCATGAACCGCGTCGGCCACGGCGGGCAGGGTGAGTCGGTCTGGGTCGGCTGGTTCCTGCTGGCGATCCTGCCGCCCTGGCGCCGGCTGGCGGCGGCGCGCGGCGAGCCTGAGCGGGCCGCCCGTTGGGAGGCCGCCGAGGCGGCGCTCGACCGGGCGATGCGCGAGGCTGGCTGGGACGGCGAGTGGTTCCGCCGCGCCTACTTCGACAACGGCCACCCGCTCGGCTCGAGCGCCAACGCCGAATGCCGCATCGACCTCATCGCCCAGGCCTGGGCGGTGTTCGTGCGGCCACCCGGCGATGCGCAGGCGGCGCAGGCGATGGCCGCAGCCGATGCGCAACTGGTGGACCGCACGAACGGCCTGGTGCGCCTGCTCGACCCGCCGCTGCAGCGCAGCGCCGACCACGCCGGCTACATCCAGGCCTACCCGCCGGGGGTGCGCGAAAACGGCGGCCAGTACTCGCACGCCTCGACCTGGGCGGTGATCGCGCAGGCCCGGCTGGGCCATGCGGCCAAGGCCTGGGAATACCTGGGCATGCTGAGCCCGGCGCACCGCGCCCGCAGCGAGGCCGAGCAACGCCGCTACCGGCTCGAGCCCTACGTGATGCCGGGCGACATCTACGCCGCGGCGCCCTACGAAGGGCGCGGCGGCTGGAGCTGGTACAGCGGCTCGGCGGCCTGGATCTGGCGCGCCGCGGTCGAATCCATCCTCGGGCTCGAGCAGCGGCCCGGTGGCCTGCGCGTGACGCCGTGCCTGCCGCCACACTGGCCGCAGGCCCGCATCGACCTGCGTTTGCACGGCCGGCGCCTGCAGGTGCTGCTGCAGCACGACACGACGCTGCCCGCCGGCGCACAGCCGCTGGCGGTCGGCCAATGGGTCGATCTGGCGCGTCTGGCCGACGGCGCGGTGCTGGGCGTGGTGTTGGCGCCGTCGATGGCCGAAGCGTCGATGGCTGGCGGGCCGGTGCGCGAGGCGCCCTGAGCGCTTCAGGCGCCGGCTGGCCGGCCGGCCAGGTAGGTGCGCAACACCGTCGCCGCGCGGCCATGTTCGTCGGAGACCTCTTCGGCCAGCCGGGCGATTCGCTCGCGGTCGCCGGCCTCGATCGCAGACTGCAGCGCGCGCGCCGCGGCCGACAAGGCCTGCGCTCCCAGGATCCCCGCCGTCGACACCATCGAATGCGCCATCACCATGGCCTGGGCCGAGTGACCGGCGCCCAGCATGGCCCTGATCTCTGCCGGCCAGTCGACCCCGCCGGCCACGAAGCGGCGGGCGATCTTGTCGTACAGGTCGACCCGGCCCATGCAATGCACCAGCCCACGCTCGACCGACACGCCACCTGCCGGCGCCGATGCATCCGACTCGTCGCCGGGGCGCGTTGTCGCGCCGGTCCAGCGGGCCAGCACCGCGAACAGGTGATTGGGGTCGAAAGGCTTGGTGACGAAATCGCTCATGCCAGCCGCCAGGCACAGTTCACGGTCTCTCGCGGTGGCGTGCGCGGTCATCGCGATGACCGGCAGGTCTTGAAGCGCCGGTTCCGCGCGAAGGCGCCGGGTCGTTTCGTAGCCGTCCATGTCCGGCATCTGCACGTCCATCAGCGCGACATCGAAGCGCCGGTTGCGCAGCAGCTCCAGCGCCCGCCAGCCGGTGGGCGCCACCGTGACCTCCATCTGGGCCACGCTGGTCAGCAACTCGTGCGCGACCAGTTGGTTGAACTCGTTGTCCTCGACGAGCAGCACTTGCCGCCCGGCCAGCCGGTTCAAGGGGCGCGGGTCGTCCTTCGGGGTCGCGGCGGCATCGGCCCGGCCGGCCTGGGTCATGCCCAAGGCGTCGGCGATGGCCTGGCACAACGCGCCTTCGGTCACCGGCTTGGCCAGGCAGCCGTTCAGGCCGGCAGCTTGTGAACGCTCGGCGGTGGCGTCGTCGCCGTACGCCGTGACCAGGATGACCCGGGGCTTGTGCGCCAGCTGCTCATCGGCGGCGATGCGTCGCGCGGCCTCGAACCCGTCCATGCCGGGCATCTGCCAATCCATCAGGACCACGTCGACAGCCGCCTGGCGCGCACCGCCGAGCATCGCCAGGCATTCGCCGGCGTCGGCCGCATGCACCAGGTCGCAGCCCAGCGGGGCCAGCAGCCCCGCCACCACCTCGCGTGCGGCGGCGCTGTCGTCGACGACCATCACGCGCACCCCACGAAGGTCGACCGGTGCTGCCGCTGGCGCTGCCGGGGCAGGGGCCGGCTCCAGATCGACCTCGAACACGAACTCGGTGCCCAGCCCCGGTTGGCTCGACACGCGGATGGCGCCGCCCATCAGCTCGACCAGTTGCCGGCAGATCGCCAGCCCCAGGCCGGTGCCGCCGTATTGGCGCGACGTGGAGGCATCGGCCTGCGCGAAGGGCTGGAAGAGCCGTGCGCACTGGTCCGCGTCCATGCCGATGCCGGTGTCGCGCACCGAGAACCGCAGATGGCCGGGGCGATCGGTCTTGCTGACGCGCGACACCGTGACCACCACTTCGCCGTCGGCCGTGAACTTGACGGCGTTGCTGCAAAGGTTGATGAGAACCTGGGTCAAGCGCTGCTCGTCACCGACGAGCCGCCTGGGCACGTCGGCGGCCACGGCGATCAGCAGCTCCAGGCCCTTTTGCTGGGCCCGCTGCCCCACCATCACCACGGCATGTTCCAGCACATCGTCGAGCGAGAACTCCCGTCGCTCCAGCTCCAGCTTGCCCGCCTCGATCTTCGAGAAGTCCAGGATGCCGTTGATCAGCTCCAGCAGCGACTCGGCCGCGGTCTGCGACTTGGTCAGGTAGCTGCGCTGCTTGGGCGTCAGGTCGGTGCGCAGCGCCAGGCCCGTGAACCCCAGCACGGCGTTCATCGGGGTGCGGATCTCGTGGCTCATGTTCGCCAGGAATTCGCTCTTGGCCTGACTGGCCGCCTCTGCCGCCGCGCGCGCCTGCAGCGCCTGCCGGTTGGCCGTGATGTCCAGGCCCACGAGCAGCCGGCATGGTTCGCCGCCGTATTCGATCGGCTCGATGCTCAGCAGCAGCGTCACGCTGCCACCGGACCGGTTGGTGCCGTGCACTTCGAGGCTGCTCACCCGGCCGGCCTGGCGGTACTCTTGCATGGCGCGCTTCTGGTCTTCGTCCCGCAGCGCGATCCCCGCTTCTGAAATCGTTCGCCCCACGATCTGGTCGCGCGACGATTCGTAGAGGCTGCAGCAGGCGCTGTTGGCCTCGACGATGCGCTCGTCCCGCTCGGAGATGACGAGCATGATCGTCGCCGCCGCGTCGAAGACACGGCGAAACCGCGCCATGCCGGCCTGGGCCTCGGTGGTGGCCAGGCGGGCCGCCACGGTGGCCGCGCGCTGCTGCTGCAGCGCGGTGCGAAGCCTCAGGCCGAAGACCACCACGCCGGCCAGGCCGAGCAGGAACACCGCCCCCGGGCCCACCGATGCGGCGAACCACAAACGATAGAGCTCGGCCTGCGGGATGATGGCGCCCACGTACAGCGGCAACGATGGCGCCTTGGAATAGCCGACGAGCTGGCGCTCGCCGGTCACGAAGTTGTCGCTCTCGAAGCTGCCCACGCGCCGCGAGCGCAACTCGCGCAGGCTGCTGGCGGCCAAGGGCGGGCCGCCCACTTCGAAACTGTCGTGTGCCTTGTAGTAGCGCAGCAGCCGCGTGCCGTCGTCGGTCACCAGCGAGACGAAGCCTTCGCGCAACAGCAGCAGCGTGTCCGCGCCGGCCAGCAGCCGCCTGGCCGGTATCAACGCCACGCAGTCGCCGCCGGCCGGGCCCAGCGAGACCACCATCGGCACGTACCAGTCGTCGTGGTCCGGCAGCCTGATCACGGGCCTCATCTCGACCTCGGGCCCCTGCGCGGCATCGGCCAGGGCACGCACCTCGCGGTCCAGTTCCGGCGAGGCCCGCCTGCCGGCCTGGTCGACCACGACGACGTCGGCGCGCCCCTTCGATCGGTAGCCCAGATAAGCCGAGGTCGGGTCGAAACGCATCGCGTTGCGCAAGACGCCCTCGACCCGCGCCACCGCGCCGCGAGACTCCACCAGGTCGGCACCGATCCCGCGCAGGCTGTATTCGGACTGGGTCAGCCGCGCACTCACCGCCGATTCCAGCCCCATGGCCACGTGCGTCACGTTGTGGCGGCCCGAGCGCCAGACCTCGGCCCGTTGCTGAAGAATCAGGTAGACGGCCGACGCCGTGAGCAGCGCCAGCGCGACGCCCAGCAAGACGCTGATCCGGCGGCTCGACCAGGCGGCGTTCGACGGCAGCGCCGGCGCCTCGGCGACCGCGCCAGCCCGCATGCCCGCGCCCGGATCGTCAGCCCCGCCGGCCAGGACGCCGGCCGCCACCTGACCAGTCTGCATCGGAATGGGTCTCATCGATGGATCCTGCTCCTTGCGACATGCATGGCTACTGTCGATGCCGTCACTCGTGACGTTTCTGCGGACTAACCCGAAGGTGACATGGCCCTGCAAGGCCGGCGCCCCACAGGCCCACGATGCCGCCGCATAAGATGGTGCCGTGAGTTCCGCCGCCACGCCGCCATCGTTTTCCACCGCCGAGGTGGCGCAGCGGCTGGGCGTGTCGGCCCCCACTGTGCAACGCTGGGTCGACCAGGGCTACATCAAGGCCTGGAAGACGGTGGGGGGACACCGCCGCATCGATGCGGCCAGCGTCGAGAGCTTTCTGGCCAGCCAGCAACTGCAAGCCGTGGCCCGCCCGGCCGGCAAGACGCCGGCGCGCCCCGGCCCGTCGGTGCTGGTGGTGGACGACAACCCCGACGATCGGGACCTGCTGAGCGCCGTGGTCGAAGCCACGCTGCCGGACGCGGCCATCCAGGTGGTCGAAAACGGTTTCCAGGCGCTGGTGGCCATCGGGCAGGTGACGCCCGACATCCTGCTCACCGACGTGGTGATGCCCCACATGAACGGGCTCGAGATGCTGCGCGAGCTGCGCCAGGCGCGAACGCCCGGGCCGCGGGCCATCGTCGTCGTCACCAGCCTGGGGCCAGAGCGCCTGGCCGCCCTGGGCGGGTTGCCCGCCGGCGTGGGCCTGGTCCACAAGCCGGTCGCCCCCGATGGGCTGGCCGCCGCGCTGCGCGCCTGCCTTGAGCCGCCAAAAATAAACGAATAAAACGCTCAATTCGAACAAATCGAAAGTCGATAAATCACTAACGTCAGCCCTGGTGGTTTGGCGTTCGACTGACGATTTGGGAGAACAAGCGTGTTGGATGACGGCATCGTCGATTGGCTGAAGGCGCGCGCTGCGGCGCTGGTGTCTGCCGTGGGGGCGTCGGCCGCGCTCGGGTTCGGTGGGCTGGAGCCCGGGCCGGCCCTGGTGGCGGCGGCGCTGCTGGGCGCCGGCTTGGCGGCCAGCGCCCAGCATCTTCGCGGCACCGCCCGCCTGCGCCAGGCGATCGACGCCGGTCTCGCCGGCCAGCACGCCTTCGGTGACGCTCTGCTGCCCGTCTGGGCGCGCCAGATCGACACCTCGCGCCAGCAGATGGAGCACGGCGTCTCGTCGCTGGCGGCGCGCTTTTCAGACATCGTCGCGCAGCTGGCGCAGGCGACGTCGATGTCCGAACTGGCCACCGATTCGATCGGCAGCGGCGACATGGCCCTGGTCAAGGCTCTGGACGAAGGTGAACACGAGCTGGGTGCCGTGGTCGCGTCGCTGCAGTCGGCCATGGCCAGCAAACAGCTGATGGTCGATCGCGTCGGCGAACAGCGCCAGTTCATCCAGGATCTCGAAGCCATGACGGGCGACGTGGCCCGCATCGCGCAGCAGACCAACTTGCTGTCGCTGAACGCCGCCATCGAGGCCGCCCGTGCCGGCGAGGCCGGTCGCAGCTTCGCCATCGTCGCCCAAGAGGTGCGTGCACTGTCGGCCCGCTCGGCCGAGACCGGACGCAGCATCGCCCGCAAGGTGGCCTTGGTCAGCCAGGCGATCGAAGACACCTGCGCCGCGGCCGAGCAATCGCTGCTCGAAGACAACGCCGCGGTGGCCGCGTCCAGGGGCTCGATCGAATCGGTGATCGGCCGGTTCCGCGGCTCGACGCAGGCGCTGACCCAACGGGCCGACGAGTTGAAGCAAAGCCGCGACTACCTGCAGCACGAGATCAACCAGGCCCTGGTGCACCTGCAGTTCCAGGACCGGGTCAGCCAGATCATGGGCCACGTGAAGACCAACATCGAACGTGTCCCGCAACTGATGGCCGAGGGTCGCGAGCGCTGCGGCGGCGGCCAGTTTCCACCGGCCCTGGATGTGCGCGCGTTGCTGCACGAGCTGGAAAGCAGCTACGCCATGGCCGACGAGCGCGACAGCGCTGACCCCAGCACCAAGGGTGCACCGGCGGCCAGCACGATCACCTTCTTTTGACGAGGCAAACGGCATGGGCAAGACGATTCTGATCGTGGACGACTCCTCTTCGGTGCGTCAGGTGGTGGGCATCACGCTGCGATCCGCAGGCTACGAGGTGCTCGAAGGCCGCGACGGCCGCGACGCGCTGTCGCAGCTCAAGGGGCAGAAGGTCCACCTGATCATCAGCGACGTGAACATGCCGAACATGGACGGCATCAGCTTCGTCAAGGAGGTGAAGCAGCGGCCCGAATACCGCTTCACGCCGGTGGTGATGCTGACCACCGAGTCGCAGGACGCGAAGAAGGCCGAGGGCAAGGCGGCCGGCGCCAAGGCCTGGGTCGTCAAACCCTTCCTGCCCGAGGCGCTGGTCAACGTCGTGCAGATGCTGGTGCTGCCATGAGCGAGCCGAGCACCCTGACGCCACCGCCAGGCCGCGTGCGCCTGGAGGGCGAGGTCACGATCTACCACGCCGCCAGCCAGAAGGCGCTGCTGATCGACGCGCTCGCCGGCTGCGGCGGCACGCTGGAGCTGGACCTGTCGGATGTGACCGAGATCGACACCGCCGGCCTGCAACTGCTGATGCTGCTCAAGCGCACCGCCGTGCGCCAGGGCCAGGCGCTGCGGTTGATCGGCTGCAGCCCGGCGGTGTCCGAAGTGTTGGAGCTGGTCAATGTGGCTGGCCTCTTCGGCGGCCCCTTGTCGGTCGACGGCCAGGCCGGCGACGGGAGCACACCATGAACCTCGAAGCCGCGCTGCAGACCTTCATCGAGGAATGCCGCGATCTGTTGGCCGACATGGAAAGTGGGCTGCTGGCCCTCGGCCCATCGTGCGACATGGCCGAACACGTCAACGCGATCTTTCGCGGCGCCCACACGATCAAGGGCTCGGCCGGCCTGTTCGGGCTGGACCACATCGTGGCATTCACCCACGTGGTCGAGAGCGTGCTCGACGGTGCCCGTGAAGGCCGCGTCACCATCGACGAAGCCTTGAAGGTTCTGTTGCTGTCGTGTTGCGACCACCTGCTGATGGCCATCGACGCGGTGGCCAGCGGCGAGCTGCAGGCCGACGAAGAGTCGACCCGCAATGCCGGCGCCCTGATCGACCAGCTCGGCCGCTATCACAAGCCCGCCGCCAAGGCACCCGCGGCGGCGGCGGTCGACAAGCCTTCGTTGCCGCTCGTCGCAAGTGGTGGTGCAGGCGATGTCGCCGGTGGTCGCCGCCACCACTGGCACTTGTCGCTTCGCTTCGGCGCCGACGTGCTGCGCAACGGCATGGACCCGCTGTCCTTCATCCGCTACCTGCGGCGCATCGGGCGCATCGTCGGCATCGCGGCGCTGGACGACGCGCTGCCGGAGCCTGCGCAGATGGACCCCGAAGCCTGCTACCTGGGCTTCGAAATCGCGCTGGCCAGCGACGCCGACAAGGCCAAGATCGAAAGCGTCTTCGAATTCGTGCGCGAAGACTGCGAGCTGCGCATCCTGCCACCCGACAGCTTGGTCGACGACTATGTGCGCCTGATCCAGGCGCTGCCCGAAGGCTCGATGCGGCTCGGTGAGATCCTCATTGGCTGTGGCAGCCTGACACAGCGTGAGCTCGACGAGGCGTTGAGCATGCAGGCCAGGCTGGCCGCCGACGACGCGTCGTCGTCCGAGCGGCCCAAGCTGGGGGCCGTGCTGGTCGACCAGCAGTTCGTGCAGCCCGCGCTGGTGGAAGCAGCGCTGTCCAAGCAGACCCAGTTGCGCCAGGCCAGCGACAACCGGTCGCAGGAAGGGCGCTCTCTGCGCATCGACGCCGACAAGCTCGATCACCTGATCAACCTGGTCGGAGAGCTGATCATCGCCGGCGCCAGCGCCGACCTGCTGGCGCGACAGACCCACCGCGGCGAGCTGCAAGAGGCGACCTCGCGCATGGCGGGCCTGGTGCAGCAGGTGCGCGACAGCGCCCTGCAGCTGCGCATGGTCAAGATCGGCGCCACCTTCAGCCGGTTCCAGCGCGTGGTGCACGACGTGGCGCGCGAAACCGCGAAAGACATTGCGCTGCAGATCAGCGGCGAAGACGCCGAGCTGGACAAGACCGTGGTCGAGAAGATCGGCGACCCGCTGATGCATCTGGTGCGCAATGCGATCGACCACGGCATCGAGCCGGCCGAGGCCCGGCTGGCCTTGGGCAAGCCGGCGCAGGGCACGGTGAAGCTGCATGCCTTCCACGACTCGGGCAGCATCGTGATCGAGGTCACCGACGATGGCGGCGGGCTCAAGCGCGACCGCATCGTGGCCAAGGCGCTGGAGCGCGGGCTGATCGAGCCCGAGCAGCGCCTGAGCGACGACGACGTCTTCGCGCTGATCTTCGAGCCTGGCTTCTCGACCGCCGAAACCGTGACTAACCTGTCCGGCCGCGGTGTCGGCATGGACGTGGTCAAGCGCAACATCACGGCGCTGCGCGGCACCATCGCCATCCGCAGCGCCGAGGGCCAGGGCACGACCGTCAGCGTGCGCCTGCCGCTGACGCTGGCGATCATCGATGGGTTCCTGGTCGGTGTCGGCGGCTCGGTCTTCGTGGTGCCGCTGGACGCCATCGAGGAATGCATCGAGCACGCCAGCGAGCCTGGCCAGTCCTGGTGCAACCTGCGCGGCCACGTGCTGCCGCAGATCCGCCTGCGCGACTATTTCGAGATCCAGGCCCCGCCGCTGCGCCGGGAAAGCGTGGTCGTGATCCAGCAGTCGGGTCAGCGCTTCGGCCTGGTGGTCGACCAGTTGATGGGCGAGTTCCAGACCGTCATCAAGCCGCTTTCGCGCTTGTTCGCCAATGTCAAGAGCATCAGCGGCTCGACGATTCTCGGCAGCGGCGAGGTGGCCTTGATCCTCGACGTTTCAGCCCTGGTGGCGGGCCAGCTGTCCACCGCCGCCCGAGCGAGCCCGGTGAGCTGACGAATCACCTCGGCCGCTTTTCACCCCCCGTTTTCCCGATGCCGCGCTCGATGCCGGCCACCCGCACCCTGAAAGGGACCCCCATGTTCTCGAACCTGTCTCTCAAGACCAAGATCCTCGCCCTGCTGGGCGTGGGCGTGGTCGCCTTGCTGTCGGTGATCCTGATTGCCTTCAGCGGCCTGCAGCGCGATGCCGAAATGTTGTCCGAGATCGGCGAGAACCGGCTGCCGTCGGTCAACTCGCTGCAGGTCATCAACGAGGCGCAGACCGCCGTGCGTTCCAACAGCCGGCTGGTCGACGCACTGGCGAGTCACCCGGACGAGTGGAAGGACATCGACTCGGCACTGGACCGCAAGGCCCAGGCCTGGGCCCGCGTCGACCAGGCCTGGAAGATCTATGACCCGCTGCCGCAGACCGCGGAAGAAGCCGTGGTGTGGAAGCAGTTCGTGCAGGAATGGGAAACCTGGAAGGCCGGCGACGCCAAGCTGACCAACATCACGAAAGAAATCTCCAAGTCCGACAACGCCACCCGCCGCAAGCAGCTGTTCGACGACTACCACGCCGCGCTCGTCGCCAACCGGCCCGCCTTCAGCGCTGCCGAGGCCAGCCTGGGCAAGCTGGTGGCGATGAACAATCAGTACGGCGAAGACGCGGTCAAGCACGCCGGCGAGTCGTCGGCGCGCGCCCAGTGGCTGATGTACACGGTGTCCGGCGTCGCGCTGGTGGCGCTGGTCGCCATCGGCCTGTTCATCCTGCGGGCGGTGATGCGCCAGCTGGGCGGCGACCCGGCGTACGCGGCCGAGGTGGTCGACAAGGTGGCCGCGGGTGACCTGACCGTCGACATCGCGCTGCGGGCCGGTGACCAGGCCAGCCTGCTGGCCGCGATGAAGAAGATGGTCGAGAAGCTCTCGCACGTGGTGTCCGAGGTTTCCAACGGCGCCAACGGCCTGAGCAGCGCCGCCGAGCAGGTCAACGCCACCGCGCAATCGCTGTCGCAGGCGGCCACCGAGCAGGCCTCGGGCGTCGAGGAAACCAGCGCGTCGGTCGAGCAGATGACGGCGTCGATCAGCCAGAACACCGAGAACGCCAAGGCCACCGACGCGATGGCCAGCAAGGCCGCCACCGAGGCGACAGAGGGCGGCGAGGCGGTCAAGTCGACCGTGGCCGCGATGAAGCAGATCGCCAAGAAGATCGTCATCATCGACGACATCGCCTACCAGACCAATCTGCTGGCGCTGAACGCGGCGATCGAGGCGGCACGCGCCGGCGAGCACGGCAAGGGCTTCGCGGTGGTGGCGGCCGAGGTGCGCAAGCTGGCCGAGCGCAGCCAGGTGGCGGCACAGGAAATCGGCGAGGTGGCCGGCAGCAGCGTCGAGCTGGCCGAGCGCGCCGGGCACCTGCTCGACGAGATGGTGCCCAACATCAAGCGCACCTCCGACCTGGTGCAGGAAATCACGGCCGCCTCCGAGGAGCAGTCTTCGGGGGTGTCGCAGATCAACGCCGCCGTGGCTCAGCTCAGCCAGACCACCCAGCAGAACGCAGCCGGCTCCGAGGAGCTGGCCGCGACCGCCGAAGAGATGAGCGGGCAGGCCGAGGAGCTGCAGAACATCATCGCCTTCTTCAAGACCGGCGCCGCGGTAGCTGCGCCGCAGCGCAGCACGGTGCGCAAGGCGCCGGCGCGCGCGCCGAACCCGGCGCCTGCCCCGGCTGCCCGCCACACCCCACGCGCTGACAACGGGCACGCTCGCCACGAAGCAGCGCTGGACGAAACCCTGTTCGTCAAGTATTGACCCGAGCCGATCGAAGCGAGGACCGAAAGATGAACGCTCTTGCGCAAGCCGCCGCGCGCGGCCCCACCGAGGCCGGCCGCGCGCCGGTGCAGGACCCGACGCAATACCTGACCTTCATGTTGAGCGGCGAGGTCTATGCGATCGGCATCCTGTCGATCAAGGAAATCATCGAGTACGGCCGCCTGACCAGCGTGCCGATGATGCCGGCCACGATCCGGGGGGTGATCAACCTGCGCGGTGCCGTGGTGCCGGTGATGGACCTGGCGGTGCGCTTCGGCAAGCCGGCCAACGAGGTCAGCAAGCGCACCTGCATCGTGATCGTCGAGCTGGCGAACGGTGACGAGAAGCAGGTGGTCGGCATCGTGGTCGATTCGGTCAATGCGGTGCAGGAGATCGCCGCTGCCGACATCGAGCCGCCGCCCGGGTTCGGCACCGCCATTTCCAACGATTTCGTGTTCGGCATGGGCAAGGTCAACGGCAAGTTCGTGATCCTGCTCAACACCCAGCAGGTGCTGGCCATCGACGGCCTGGCCGCGGCCGATGCCACCGACGCCACGCGCCCGCTGGCCACCCACTGAGCGCCGGGCCATGCCAACGTTTGCGCCGACGGGTGAGACGACCGAGCTGAGCGATCGGGAGTTCCAGCAGTTCCGGGCCTTCATCCACGAGGCGGCTGGCATCTCGCTGTCGCCCAACAAGAAAGCCCTGGTCAGCGGGCGGCTGGAAAAGCGCTTGCGCGAGCGCCGGCTGGCCAGCTATGCGGACTACCTGGACGTGCTGCGCAGCGGGTACGACAGCGCCGAGACCCAGCTCGCGATCGACCTGCTGACCACCAACGAAACCTACTTCTTCCGCGAGCCGCAGCATTTCGAGCTGTTGCGCGAGATGGCGCTGGCGGCACGGCGCGAGGGCAGGCCGCTTCGTGTGTGGAGCGCGGCCTGCTCCAGCGGCGAAGAGCCCTACAGCATCGCGATGGTGCTGGCCGACTGCCAGGGCGACCTGGGCTGGGAGGTGCTGGCCTCGGACATCAGCACCCGCATGCTCGCGCGCGCCCGCACCGGGCACTACCCGGAAGCGCGCACCGAGGGCATCCCCACCGCCTATCGCCAGCGCTATTGCCTGCGCGGCACCGGGCCGCAAGAGGGCACCTTGCTGGTCCAGCGCGCGTTGCGTGAGCGGGTTCGCTTCATGCAGATCAACCTCGACCGGCCGCTGCCTGGCATCGGCAGCTTCGACCTGGTTTTCCTGCGCAACGTGATGATCTATTTCGCCGCCGAGACCAAGCGCAGCGTGGTCGCCCGGCTGGTGCAGACCATGAAACCCGGCGGCCAGCTGTTCATCGGCCATTCGGAATCGCTCCATGACCTGAGCCCCGATTTGCGCGCGTTGGCCCCGTCGGTCTATTGCCGGCCATGAGGGCATGCGAATGAGCATCCGGGTCATGATCGTCGACGATTCGGCCGTCGTGCGTCAGGTGCTGGGCGGGCTGCTCGATGCAGCGCCGGGCATCGAGGTGCTGCATGCGGTGGCCGACCCGCTGATCGCCATCGAGCGCATGAAGACCAGCTGGCCCGACGTGATCGTGTTGGACGTCGAGATGCCGCGCATGGACGGCATCACCTTCCTGCGTAAGATCATGGCCGAGCGGCCGACGCCGGTGGTCATTTGCTCGACGCTGACCGAGAAGGGCGCCACCACCTCGGTCGAGGCCTTGTCGGCCGGCGCGGTGGCGATCGTGACCAAGCCCAAGCTCGACCTGAAGCAGTTTCTCAACAACAGCTCGGCCGAGCTGGTGGCCGCGGTCCGCGCCGCCGCGCGCGCCAACGTGGCGAGGCTGGGCGCACGCGCGGCGCGCGCCGAGGCGCCGGTGCGCCACACGGCCGACGCCATCCTGCCCGCCGCGCAGCCGCGGGCGATGCTGCAGACCACCGAGCAAGTGGTGGCCATCGGCACCTCCACCGGCGGCACGCAGGCGCTCGAGCAGGTGTTGACGGCGCTGCCTCGTGTCTGCCCCGGCCTGTTGATCGTGCAGCACATGCCCGAGAAATTCACCGCCGCGTTCGCACAGCGCTTGGACCAGATCTGTGCGATTGCCGTCAAGGAGGCCGAGAACAACGATCGGGTGCTGCCCGGCCGTGCGCTGATCGCCCCCGGCGGCCGCCACATGCTGCTGCGCCGCGCCGGCGCGCAGTACGTGGTCGACGTCGTCGACGGGCCGCCGGTGAGCCGGCACCGGCCGTCGGTGGATGTGCTGTTTCGTTCGGTGGCGCGGGCCGCCGGTTCGAACGCGATGGGCATCATCATGACCGGCATGGGCGACGACGGCGCCGCCGGCCTGCTCGAGATGCGCCAGGCCGGCGCCAGGACGGTGGCGCAAGACGAGGATTCCTGCGTGGTCTATGGCATGCCCAAAGAGGCCGTCCGGCGCGGCGCGGTCGACAAGAGCGTTCCGCTGCACGCGATCGAGCGCGAGATCCTTGCGCAGCTCAGCCGCCCCGGGCGCTGACCGAAACGCGACCCCCGCAGACCGAGCCTCAAGCCGCCAGCGACGAGGCCGCGGCCAGCAGCACCAGCAACAGCACCACCGTCACCAGGTGGCGATGCAGGAAGCTCAGGGCTTCGAGCAGGGCGTGGCGCAGCCCGTCGCGCCGGTTGTGCGGCTCACTGCAACGCCGCAGCTGATCGGCCAACGCGCCATGGTCGGACTCGACGAAATCGAAAGTCCGCGAGTGCTGGTACAGCAAGCCGCGGTGAAGGTGCAGTCGATCAGCCATGGCGAGCTCCCTTGGCGCGGGCGGGCAGGTGGTGGGCGAACCACCGGCCGGCCAGTTCATTGACGCGGTCCAGTGACTTGGGCTGTTCGAGCACGAAGCCGGCGCGTGGCACCAGCACCAGTTCATGCGGGCCGGGCAGGCGGGCCAGTGCGTCGCGGTTCACTGCGACCAGCGCGGTTTCGGCGCCGCCGGCGATCAACAGCGTGGGCACCGCGACTTGCGGCAATTTCTTCAACACCGGTTCGAGCTGGCCGCTGCACGAGACGACCGCGCCCACGCGCTGCGGCCGTGCCGCCGCTGCCGCGAGCGCCGCGGCGGCACCGGGGCCGGCGCCCAGCAGGCCCAGCGGCAGGGTGGCCAGCGCCGGGCGTCGGTCCATCCAGTCGACCACGTCGACCAGGCTGTCGGCGATCAGCTTGGCGCTGGCGCCTGGCTCGGCGGCCGATGGGGCCGGCCGCAGGTCGAACAGCAAGGTACCCAGGTCGTGCTCGTGCAGCGCACGCGCCATCTGCTGGTAGAGCGGGTGGCGGCGCGTGCTGCCGCTGCCCGGCGCGAAGACGACCAGGCCCCGGGCCTGCGGTGGCACGACCAGGTCGCCGTCCAGCGCGAGCGGGCCGATCTGGACCCGTTTGGTCGGCAGCAGCAGGTCTTCCATCGTCATCTCCATCTGTTCGAGCATCCGGTCACGTTTATGCGCGCCTTGCCCTTGGCAAGACTTGCGCCGGGTCAAATCAACCGAATTCAGGGGAGGCGGGGCAGGCCGGCCGTGGCCCGCCTGGCTCGTCAATGGCGGGCCATCGCCTCTTGCAGGTAGGCGACCAGCGCATCGAGCGAGTCGACGCGGGCGTAGTCGGCCTCGGGCACCTCGACGCCCAGGCGCTGTTGCAGCGCGATCAGCAGGTTCAGGAAGTCGAACGAGTCCAGGTCGAGCTGCTCGCGCAGCGACTGCTGCGGGGCGACCTGGGCAAAGTCGGCTTCGGGCGCGATCTCCAGCACGCTGTCGATCACTGCCTGGCGCACGTCTGTGTCCATCATGGCAACTCCGGTTGGCTCAGCCGGCGCTGCAGCGCGGCCAGGAAACGCGCGCCGATCAGCCCGTCGCTGGCGCGGTGGTCGGCGGCGAGCGACAGGTGCACCGTGCGCGCGGCGACGATCGCGCCGTCTTGCACCACCGGCCGCGGCGCCACGCGGCCCAGGCCGACCAACGCGACCTGTGGCGGGTAGATCACGCCATAGACCATGTCGGTGCCGAGGTCACCGAGGTTGCTGACGGTGACGGTCGAGTCGGCCAGGTCCGAGCTGCGCAGCTGGCCGCTGCGCGCGCGGGTGAGGGCCTGGTGCAACTCGCGCATCAGCTCGGGCAGGCTCAAGTGATCGGCGTCGTGCACGGTGGGCACTACCAGGCCGCCGCCGCGCAGCGCGGTGACCACGCCCAGGTGAATCGCGGTCGAGGGCTCGAAACGGCCGTCGACGAAGCGGCCGTTCAGCTCGGGGGCGTCGCGCAGCGCGAGTGCGACCGCGCGCAGGGCCAGCGCGGCGAACAGCACCCGCTCGGCCACCGGCCGGCCGGCGTTGAAGGTTTCGAGCGAGCGCAAGGCCGGCTCGACCACCGCCTCGCAGCCGAGGTAGTAGTGCGGGATCTCGCGCTTGGAGCGGGCCATCGCCGCGGCAATGGCGGCGCGCATCGCGTCTTGCGGCGAGGGCGGCGCCGCGTTGGCCGGGGCCGCGCCTTCGACATCGGCCAGCGTGATCGGCCGGTCGCCGGCCTTGGCCGCCAGCGCGACCAGGTCGACCCCCAGCTCGCCCGCGCGACGGCGGGCGGCAGGGGAGATGCGCGGTGCGGCGGCTGCTGCGGGCTGCGGGGGTGACGGCGCGGGCGCTGCGGGCGGCACGACGGGAGTCGCGCCCGTCTCGATGGCCGGCGCCGGTGCAGTGGCGGCCTGTTGCGCCACGGCCTGCCAGTCTTCGCCCTGCGCGGCCAGCCAGGCCAGTGTGTGGCCCACGGGCAGCCGCTGGCCGGGCTCGGCGACGAGCTTGGCGACGGTGCCGTCCTGCCAGATCTCGACGTCGATCGCGCCCTTCTGCGTCTCGACCACGCAGACGATGTCGCCCCGGTGCACCGGTTGGCCGGGCTCGACGTTCCATTGCACGAACTCGGCGTCGTCCATGTCGGCGCCGAACGAAGGCAAGCGCAACTCGAACATCGTTCAACTCCCGGTGGTGGGGGCGACCAGCGCGCGCGCCGCCGCGACGATGCGCGGCACGCTGGGCAGCGCGGCGTCTTCCAGGTGCTTGGGGTAGGGGATCGGCACCTCGGCGCTGCAGACCCGCGCGATCGGCGCGTCCAGCTCGTAGAACGCGTGTTCGACCAGCGTCGCCACCACCTCGGCGGCCAGGCTCCCGGTCTTCCAGCCTTCGTCGACCACCACCGCGCGGCGCGTGCGGCGCACAGTGGCGACGATCGCCTCGACATCCAGCGGCCGCAGCACCCGCAGGTCGAGCACCTCGGCCTCGATGCCGCTGGCCGCGAGCTGCTCGGCCGCGGCCAGGCAGCGCGGCAGCGAGCCGCCGTATGTGACGAGGCTGAGGTCGCGGCCCTCGCGCCGCACGGCGGCATGCGAGATGTCCACCGGCGCCGGCTCGCCGGCCAGCTCGCCCTCGGCGTTGAGCAGCATCGCGTGCTCGAAGATGATCACCGGGTCTTCGCATTGCAGGGCCGCCAGCAGCATGCCGCGGGCGTCGTCCAGCGTGGCTGGCGCCAGCACGCGCAGGCCCGGCACATGGGCATACCAGCACTCCAGGCTGTGCGAGTGTTGCGCCGCGAGCTGGCGGCCGGCGCCGGTGGTCATGCGGATGACGACCGGCACGCCCACCTGGCCGCCCGACATGTGGCGCAGCGTGGCGGCGTTGTTGACGATCTGGTCCAGCGCCAGCAGGCTGAAGTTCACCGTCATCACCTCGACGATGGGCTTCATGCCGTTGATCGCCGCGCCGATGCCGCAGCCGACGAAGCCCGATTCGGACAGCGGCGTGTCGCGCACCCGGTCTTCACCGAACTCGGCCAGCAGGCCGTGGCTGACGGCGTAGGTGCCGCCGTAGCGGCCCACGTCCTCGCCCATCAGGAACACGCGCTCGTCGTGCTGCAAGGCGGCGCGGAGGCCGGCGCGCAGTGCGTCGCGGTAGGTGGCGCGTGCCGGGCTCATGCCGCTCTCTTCAAGGCGACCGGCGGCATGGCCACGGCGCCCAGGGCGGCGACGAAGGCGTCGAGCTTCGTCGCCGCGGTCCCGGCGTCGATCTTCCGGTCGGTCAGCGCGAGCGTGGCCACCGGGGCCTGGCCGATCGCCAGCTGCAACTCGGCCAGCGCGGCCTCGGCGCCCGACCCACCCAGCGTGCAGAACAGCGCCACGCGCTTGACCCGGCCCTGCCAGCGCAATGCCAGCGTGCGGGCCGGCGGCGACGCGTGCGACGCCCAGACCGGCGTGCCGATCAGCACCAGGTCGAATTCGCCCGGGTCGGCGGCCGGCGCGGTGATCTCGACCTCGGCCCGGCGCATGGCCTCGCGGGCCGAGCGGATGTAGCCCAGGATGCCGCGGCGCGAGCGGGGCTCGTCGATCGGCGCCAGCTGGGCACCGAGCCTTTGCGCCAGCGACTCGGCCACCCGCCGGGTGTAGCCGGTGCGCGAAAAATAGACGACGAGGATTCGGCTCATGGGGCTACTCCGGTGGCGGCCGCCACGGGGGCGACGACGTGCTGGGTCAGGTTCTCGACCGGCTCCCACTGGCCGGCCTCGGCGAAGGCGATGGCGGCGGCCAGCTCCTGGGCCACCTCTTGCTCGATGGCGGGCCGGTCCACGGCCAGGCCGAGTGCTTGCAGGTGTGCCTCGAACGCGGCGATCGGGCAGTGCTGCTTCCAGCGCTCGACCTCGTCCTTGGCGCGGTACAACTCGGGGTCGAACATCGAGTGCGGGCGGAAGCGGTAGGTGCGGAACTCGACGAACATCGGCCCCTCGCCGCTGCGCACGTGGGCCACGGCATGGCGCATCGCGTCGTGCACCGCGGCCACGTTCATGCCGTCGACCGAGATCGCGCCCAGCCGGTAGCTGCGCGCCTTGGCGCACAGGTCGGTGTCGGCTTCTGATCGGTCGAGCGCGGTGCCCATCGCGTAGAGGTTGTTCTCGCACAGCATCAGCAGCGGCAAGCGCCACAGCGCGGCCAGGTTGGCCGCCTCGTGGAACTCGCCTTCGGCCACCGCCCCCTCGCCGAAGAAGCAGGCGGCGATGCGGTCGGTGTGGCGCAGCTTTTCGGCCAGCGCGAAGCCCGCGGCCATCGGCAACGCGCCGGCGACGATGGCGTTTCCGCCGAAGAAGCGCCGGCCGGCATCGAACAGGTGCATCGAGCCGCCGCGGCCCCCGCTGCAGCCCTCGCGCTTGCCGAACATCTCGGCCATCACCGCCTTCATCGGCACGCCGCGGGCCAGCGCGTGGCCATGCTCGCGGTAGGTGGCGAGCACGCTGTCGTCGGCGCGAAGCTCGGGCATCGCCGCCGCGGCAATGGCCTCTTCGCCGATGTACAGGTGCAGAAAGCCGCGGATCTTGCCGGCGCCATAGAGCTCGGCGCAGGCTTCTTCGAAGCGGCGAATGCGCAGCATCTGCCACAGCAGGCGGCGGCCGTCTTGCGCGTTGAGGTTCATTGCGACTCCAGCGTCGAGGTGTCGCCCTCGGGCAGGCCGAGCTCTCGCGCCTTCAGCAAGCGGCGCATGATCTTGCCGCTGCGGGTCTTGGGCAGGTTGGCGGTGAAGGCGATCTCTTTCGGCGCCACCGCCGCGCCCAGGCGCTGGCGGGCGAAGCCGAGCAGCTCGCGCTTGAGCGCATCGGTGGGCTCGACGCCGGGCTTGAGCGCGACGAAGGCCTTGACGATCTCGCCGATCATCGGCTCGGGCTTGCCGATCACGCCGGCCTCGTGCACGGCGGGGTGTTCCATCAACGCCGACTCGACCTCGAACGGGCCGATCAGGTGGCCGCTGGACTTGATCATGTCGTCGGCGCGGCCGACGAACCAGTAGTAGCCCTCGGCGTCGCGGCGCGCCAGGTCGCCGCTGAGGTACCAGTCGCCGGCAAAGCACTTGGCGTAGCGCGCCTCGTCGTTCAGGTAGGCGCGGAACATCGATGGCCAGCCCCTCTTCAACGCCAGCTCGCCTTCGACCGCCGGGTCGTCGACCAGCGTCACGCTGCCGTCGGGCTGGCGCTGCACGATGGCCGCGTCGATGCCGGGCAGCGGCTTGCCCATCGAGCCGGGGCGGATGTCCATCGACGCGCAGTTGGCGATCATGATGCCGCCGGTCTCGGTCTGCCACCAGTTGTCGTGGATAGGCAGTCCGAAGGCTTCGAGGCCCCAGCGCACGGCCAGCGGGTTCAGCGGCTCGCCCACGCTGGCGATGAAGCGCAGGTCAGGGCAGCGGTGCGCGCGCGCCGCGTCCAACCCGCCGCGCATCATCATGCGCACCGCCGTCGGCGCGGTGTACCAGACGTTGACCCGCTCGCGCTGCAGCGTGGCGTACCAGCGCTCGGCGTCGAACTCGGCCTCGTCGACGATCAGCGTGGCCCCCAGCGCCAGCGGCGCGAGGATGCCGTACGAGGTGCCGGTCACCCAGCCCGGGTCGGCGGTGCACCAGAAGACATCGTCGGGCCGCAAGTCGAGCGCCATGCGGGCGGTGGCCACATGAGCGACGATGGCCTCGTGCACGTGCAGCGCGCCCTTGGGCTGGCCGGTGGTGCCGCTGGTGAAGTGCAGCAGCGCGGCGGCCTGCGCGTCGGTCGGCTGGGTCGCGTAGTCGGGCGAGGCGGCGTCGAGCAGGGCCTGCAGGTCTTGCGTGCCGGCCGGCAGCGGGGCATCGTCGTCACGCACCAGCAGCACATGCACCAGCTGCGGCACCTGCGCGCGGATCGATTCGACCTTCTTGCGGTACAGCGACGAGGTGGTCACCAGCAGCTTGCCGGCGCCCAGGCGCAGCCGGGTGGCGATGGGCTCGGGGCCAAAGGCCGAGAACAAGGGCGTGACGACGCAGCGGTGCTTCAGCGCGCCGAGCATCGCCACATACAGCTCGGGGATGCGGCCGCTGAGCAGAAACACGTGGTCGCCCGGCAGCAGCCCGAGCGTGGCCAGCACGTTGGCCAGGCGGTTGCCGCTGGCCGCCAGTTCGCGGTAGTTGATCTCGCGCCGCCCGCCGGCCTTGCCGAGCCAGCGCAGCGCGGCCTTGTCGGCCTGGGCACCGCTGGCGTGGCGGTCCACCACCTGCGCCATGTTCAGGCTGCCGAGTGGCAGATCGGCTTGCAGGGCCCGGCGCGAATCGGCCCAGCTGAAGCGGCGGCGCTCGGTCTCGAGGTCGGCAAGGTTGGCCGAGCGTGCCGAGGCGGGCTTGCGGATGAGGTCGGGCGGTGCATTCATCGCACGCCCCCATGGCCGGCACGGGCGACCCGGTGCGCGGCGCGGCGTTGGGCCATCGGGAGCAGTAGCAGTCTCATGCCGGCGTCTCCTCGTTGCGGAGCGGGGCGGGGGCGACAGACGCTCGGGCCGGCTCCAGTGGGGCGATTCTTCGCCTCGGTCCCTGCGCGCCGTTTGAGGAATATCAGTTCCCGGCCGAACCGGGCCGGGCCGGCCGGGCTGCCGGTGAAGGCCGTGCGCTTGAGAAATCTCATGCCCCGGCGGCGGGCGATGGGCCATCGTTGGCGCCACAGATCGGAGGACGCACGATGAACACACTCACCAAGCTCGTGCTGGGCGCGATGGGCGCCTTGCGGCCAGAACCGGTGCTGGGCGACGCCGAGCGGCGCATCACCTTGCCGCCGCCCGAGCGCGAGCTGCCGGCCGCGCTGATGCAGGCGCTGGCCCGGCGCTGCTCGATACGGGCGTTTCGCGCCGAGCCACTGCCGAGCCAGGTGCTGGCCAACCTGCTGTGGGCGGCCGACGGTGTGAACCGCAACGGCGGCGGCCGCACCGCGCCCTCGGCGCTGGGCGCCAACGAGATCCGCGTGATCGTGGCGCTGCCGGAGGGCGCCTACGCCTACGAACCGTCGACACACACGCTGGAGTTGGTGGCTGCGGCCGACCTGCGCCGCGTGACCGGCTACCAGGATTTCGTCGACGACGCGCCGCTCGACCTGGTCTACGTGGCCGACCACGCCCGCATGAGCCTGGTGCCGGTCGCGCAGCGCGAAGGCTATGCCAGCGTGGCGGCCGGCGCGATTGCGCAGAACGTGTACCTTTACTGCGCGGCCGCCGGGCTGGGCTCGGTGCTGCGGGCGTGGATCGACCGCGAGGCGATTGCGCAGGCGCTGGGCCTGCCGCCGAGCCAGCATGTGCTGCTGTCGCAGACGGTGGGTTACCCGCAGGCTCACACATGACGAAGCGCGTGGCCGCAGTTTTCGGGCCGACCCTGACAGTGCAATCCCGTGGTGGGGTTCACTGGGGGGCCGCCTAGAATTGTTTGTGCAGTCGCACAAGCAGCCCCCTGTCCGCAGCGCACAAAATGCAGGCGAACAGGCCGTTTCCAGGAGTCTCGCCGCATGCCCAACACCCGCCGTACCGCCGCCGAAGCCGCACCCGCTGAAGCGCCGGCCCTGCGAGTGCTGAAGAAGTACCCGAACCGCCGGCTGTACGACACCAGCGCCAGCACCTACATCACGCTGGCCGACGTCAAGCAGATGGTGCTCGACGGCATCGAATTCGAAGTGCGCGACGCCAAGACCGGCGACGAACTCACGCGCAGCATCCTGCTGCAGATCATCCTCGAAGAAGAAACCGGCGGCGCGCCGATGTTCACCGCCCGCATGCTGGCCCAGATCATCCGTTTCTACGGCCACGCGATGCAGGGCATGATGGGTTCGTACCTCGAAAAGAACCTGCAGACCTTCGTCGAGATGCAGGCCCGCCTGGCCGAACAGGCCCGCGGCCTGTACGACCCCAAGGCCTTCACACCCGAGATGTGGGCCCAGTTCATGAGCGGCCAGGCCCCGATGATGCAGGGGCTGATGGGCAACTACCTCGAACAGTCGAAGAACCTGTTCGTGCAGATGCAAGAGCAGATGCAAAAGCAGGCCGGTGGGCTGATCCCGGGGTTCCCGGGCTTTCCGCCGACGCCGGGGCAGAAGTAGCCCGCGCTGGTTGGTGCGGCCGCGGGGCTTGGGGGACCGGCTCCGTTCATGTCCCCCGCCGCTGGCCTTCGGCCACCGGCTCCTCCT